>NZ_JACYNU010000009.1:0-151499 GCF_014839455.1 Microbacterium sp. CFBP 8801
GCGGGCCGGGGCATCGGCATGATCCGCCGCCGCCCCGGCCCGCCGCTCGGCGCACCGCCGTCACTCGTATCGCAGCGACTCCACGGGGTCGGCCCGCGCGGCGCGCGCGGCCGGGAGCGTCCCCGCGAGGAACGCGATCCCCATCACCGCGAGCACGGTCAGCAGAATCGACACCGGGTCGAAGGCGATCAGCTGCAGCCCGGGCAGATCGCTGAACAGGCTCGCCGCGAGCTGCGCGCTGACGGCGGTGCCGACACCGATGGCGATGACGGCGCCGAGAGCGCTGCCCAGCAGACCGATGAAGATCGCCTCGAGGCTGAACAGGGTGAAGACGCGCCCGCTGCCCATTCCCATGGCCTTCATCAGACCGATCTCGCGGGTGCGCTCCTGCACTGACATGAGCAGGGTGTTGACGATTCCGAAGCTCGCCGCCAGGAGGGCGATGACCGCGAACGCGTTGAGCACCAGCACGATGCCGTCGATCACCGACTCGAACGTGCCGAGCTGATCGGCGACGGTGGTTCCGGTGTACCCCGCGTCGGTCAGCGCGGCCTTGACCTCGTCGATCTGCGCCGTCGTCGCCGACGATGACACGGTCGCGCTCGCCGAGGCGTAGCGGTCGAGCTGGTCGGCGGGCACGCCGGTGTTCTGCAGGCTGAACAAGGTCTTCTCGAGCGCGGAGTTGGTCGTCAGCGAGGTCGTCCCGCCGAAGGCCGCTTCCGTCACTCCGCTCACGGTCGCCTCGACGAGGTGCTGCGTGCGCACCGGGTCGGTGACGGCGATCGTCACGGTCGAGCCCACCGCGTCGTTCGCGTCGGCGAACCCCAGGGGTGCGACCAGCGCGTCGGGGAGCGCGACCTGCAGCGCGTCGGAGGCATCGTCGGGCGCCGCCCCGTCGGCGATCTGCGGCGTCTGCCCGGCGACGAGACTGCCCACCTGCGCCGTGTAGGGATCCCCGCCCGGGGCCTCGACGTAGTCGATCGACACCGAGGTCACCGGAACGACCTTCTCCACGCCGGGGAGCTGCGAGACGGTCGCGATGTCCTGATCGGTGAGCGCCGTCACTTCACCCGTGGCGCCGGGGCGGCCCCCCGCCTGCTGCGCCGAGGCGACGGCATCCGGATCGTACTTCTGCGGCCCGGTCGAGGTCGCCGACGTCGTCTTGGTCACCGTGAGCACGTCGGAGGTCCCCATCGAGGCGACCGTCTTGTCGATGAACGCATTGATGCCCGTACCGAGGCCGTTCGTGATGGTCAGGGTGAAGGCACCCACGAAGATCGCCAGCACGGTGAGGATCGTGCGCGTCTTGGAGCGGAAGGTGTTCGCGACGGCGGTCGAGACGAGATCGACGGTTCTCATGCGGCGTTCCGTTCGTCGGCGACGATGAGACCGTCGCGGATCTGCACGCGCCGGTCGCAGCGCGCGGCGAGGTCTTCGTCGTGGGTGACGACGATCAGGGTGATCCCGTGCTCACGATTGAGCCGGAACAGGATGTCTTCGACGACGGCCCCGGTGGCCGTGTCGAGGTTGCCGGTGGGCTCGTCGGCGAAGATCACCTGCGGGTCGTTCACCAGGGCCCGCGCGATCACCGCGCGCTGCTTCTGTCCCCCCGAGAGCGCGGTGGCCTTGTTGCGCGCCTTGTCGTCCATGTCGAGCTCCGCGAGCGCCGCCCGCCCCCGTCGGCTCCGCTCGGCGCGGCCGACGCCCGCGATCTTCAGCGGCAGCACGACGTTGTCGAACACCGAGGCGCTGGGCGTAAGGAAGAACTGCTGGAACACGAAGCCGAACGTCTGATTGCGGGTGCGGTTGAGCTGACGTCCGCGGAGGGTCGTGGCATCCACCCCGTCGAGGCGCACCGTGCCCCGGGTCGGGGCGTCCATCAGGGCGAGCAGGTGCATGAGCGTCGACTTGCCCGAGCCGCTCTTGCCGATGATCGCGATGCTCTCACCGCGATGGATGTCGAGGTTCACCCCGCGCAGGGCGTCGAAGCGGGCGGAACCGCGACCGTACGACTTGTGCAGATCGGTGATCGAGAAGAGCGGGGGAGGAGGGTCGGATGCCATGACCTCAGCCTCGTTCGCAGCGGAGCCACGCGCGTCCCACCGCCGGGTCGGTCGTCTACCCCCGGTGGGGGATTCGCGAATGCCCCCGCCAGGCGATGGCCGGGGGCCGCAGGACGCGGGAGACTGGAGCCGTGAGGCCCGACGAGACGAACGAGCCGGCGCCGCGCTCGCCGTGGGCCGGTCGGCCCTGGATGATCGACGTCGTGCTGATCGTGCTCGTCGCGGTCCCGGCCCTCGCGCCCGTGCCCTTCGCCGAGATGCGGCCGTCGCACCCGTTCGTGCTCGTGCTCGTGCTGCTGCCCGCCCTGGCGCTGCCGTTCCGTCGCCGGGCGCCGCGGGTCGTGCTGGCCGTGAGCGTCGCCGTCTGGATCGCCGCCCTCGCCCTCGGCACGCTCTCGCCGGGCGGGGCGATCGCGATGGTCGTCGCCACCTACGGCGTCGCGCACCGCACGCAGAGGCGCACGTCGGTACCGGCGACCCTGGCCGCCGTGGGGGCCGTGGTGACGTCGGGGGTCATCGTCGCTCTCGTCACCGGCATGGACACCCGTGTGCTGCAGGTGGCCCTCTCGCTCGCGCTCGCGGGAGCCGTCGGCGACGCCGCCCGCTCGCGTCGCGCCTACCTCGAGGCGGTGGTCGAGCGCGCCCGTCGCGCCGAGCAGACGCGCGAGGCCGAGGCGAGCCGCCGCGTCACCGAGGAACGCCTGCGCATCGCGCGCGACCTGCACGATGCCGTCGCCCACCGCATCTCGGTCATCAGCCTGAACGCCGGGGTCGCCTCGTCGACGCTCGAGAACCGCCCCGACCGCGCGCGCGAGGCCCTCGCCACCATCCGCACCGCCTCGCGCGACGTGCTCGGCGAGATCGGCACCATGATGAGCCTGCTCCGCGCGCCCGACGACGCCGCCGTGCGCGTGCAGCCCGGACTCGCGCGCGTGCCCGAGGTGGTCGAGTCGGTGCGGGTCGCCGGGTGGGACGTCGTGGTGCGCGACGAGATCGGAACGGATGCCGAGGCCGCCGGCATCCCGTGGGGGATCGACATCGTGGCCTACCGCGTCGTGCAGGAGGGGCTGACGAACGCCCTCAAGCACGGCAGCACCCGCCGCGCCCACGTGCTGCTGCGCCGCGACGGCGATGACCTGGAGGTGGTCGTGACCAATCCGATCGAGCGCGTGCCCGAGGCCGCCGAGGCGGCATTGCCGTCGTCGGGCTTCGGTCTGGTGGGGCTGCGGGAGCGCGTCGACGCGGTGCGCGGCGACCTCGCGGCGGGTCTCGCCCCCGGCGGTTACCGCCTGGCCGCTCGCCTGCCCCTGCCCGCGCGTGCGGGGGAGTCGGGCTCGTGACCACCGCGATCGTCGTCGACGACCAGTCGCTGATCCGCTCGGCCGTACGCGACCTCCTCGACGCCGCCGACGGGATCTCGGTGGTGGGCGAGGCCGCCGACGGTGAGGCGGGTGTCGCGCTCGCGCGCAGACTCCGCCCCGACGTCGTGGTGTCGGACATCCGCATGCCGCGCATGGACGGCATCGAGGCGACCGCGGCGATCTGCGCCGACCCCGCGTTGGCCGACACGCGCGTGCTGATCCTGACGACCTTCGAGGAAGACGACTACGTCGTCGCGGCCCTGCGCGCCGGGGCGAGCGGCTTCATCGGAAAGGGCGCCGAACCCGACGACATCGTGCGGGCCGTGCTGTCGGTGCACGAGGGCGGCGCGCTGCTCTCTCCCGCCGCGACCCGCGCGCTCATCGAGCGGTACGTGCGGGCCACGGGCGCCGCCGACGTGCCGGCGCCCGCCGCGCTCGACGCGCTCACCGATCGCGAGCGCGAGGTGCTGCTGCACGTGGCCCGTGGTCGCTCGAACGACGAGATCGCGGTGCTGTTGTACATCTCGCCGCACACGGCCAAGACGCACGTGAAGAACACGATGATCAAGCTCGGCGCGCACGATCGGGCGCAGCTGGTGATCGCGGCGTACGAGAGCGGCTTGCTGGCACCCGGGCGGTGAGGCGCGCCGTCGTCCGGTCAGGCCGGCGTGGGCGGCCGGGTCGATGCGCGGGGCGGATACTCGCGGAGCGAGAGCTCGCGGCTGTCGAACATCCCGCGTCGCGCTCGCACCATCGTCACCCCCTGGTGGCGCAGGTCGTCGGCGTGGTCGACGGTCAGCGGTTCGTGGTGGGCTCTGCGCCATCCGCCGTCGAGCGTGTAGGTGTGGGTCACGGTGCGTGGTCGAGTCATGCTCACCCCCTTGCGGGGAACGGTAGTCCTCTTTCTCCGGTACTACCGAGATGTTCCCTCTCCGTAACCTAAGGGTTCGCAATGAGGTCTTTTCGGGCGCTGTTCGTTCGGAAAACGAGCCTCGGAGGAGAAACTGGGACGCATGACCACCGCGCGTATCGTCGTTCTCTTCGCCCTCGCCGCGGTCGCCGAGATCGGCGGGGCCTGGCTCATCTGGCAGGCGGTGCGCGAGAATCGCGGGTGGTGGCTCGCGCTTCTCGGCATCCTGGCCCTCGGCGCCTACGGCTTCGTCGCGGCTCTGCAGCCCGACGCGCACTTCGGACGGGTGCTGGCCGCCTATGGCGGGGTGTTCGTGGCCGGCTCGCTCGCGTGGGGGATCGTCGTCGACGGGTTCCGCCCCACCTCGTGGGACTACATCGGTTCGGCGGTGGCGCTCGTGGGGGCGGGCATCATCATGCTCGGGCCGACGGCGACGGCGGCGGACTGAGGCTGAATACTTGGTAGGCGAGTAGTTAGCTAGATGAAGTAAAGCCGAATGTCAACCGACGTCGATCTCGGGGTCCGGTCGGTCACACTCGGGGAATGCATAACGAGAACACGCCCCACGAGGGCCTTGCCGACGACTTCGCCACCACCGACGCCTCGCGCCCCTTCGGCGCCTACCTGTCGGTCATCAACGGCGGCAACTGAGGTCGTCCACGTGCGGGCCTCGGGCTCGTCGCGAGAGGGTCGGATGCCGTCAGGCTCCGGCCCTTCGTCGTGAGAGTCGAGAAGAGGAAGACGCCATGAGCCCGCTCACCTTGCGCCTCGAGGGATCGCGCGTCGACGGCATCGCCTCGCTCTACCGCGAACTGGGTCGCGTGCTCATGCCCGACGAGCCGTGGACGCTGGGGGAGAGCCTCGACGCGCTCGACGACCTGCTGTACGGCGGGTTCGGTGTGCTCGACGGGGCGGCCCCGGCCCGCGTGACCTGGGTCGACCACGCCGCGTCACGCACGGCGCTGGGGGTCGAGGCGACTCGGGCGTACTACCGCGCGAAGCTCGAGAGGCCCGAGGTGTACGCCGCGGGACCGGCGCAGAGAGCGCTCGACGCCCTCGAAGCGGGAGCGGGCGAGACGTACTTCGACCTCGTGCTGCGCGTGTTCGCCGACCACGAGAACATCGAGCTCGTGCTGGCCTGACGCGGAGTCGTCCGCCTGGCGCCGGAGGCGTCATCGCGCCGGCGCACGCGTGAGAATCCGTGCCCGACCACAGCCTTCCGCGTCACCGCGTGGCGATGAGCCCGGTCGAGCCGTCGGGTGCCGCCCGCTCAGTCGTTCGACTTGTCGATTCCGCGCGCGCGGATCTCGTCGAGATCGAGCCCGGCGAGGATCTTGCGCGCGACGAGGTCGTCGATCGTCCCCTCGCGGCGCAGCCGCAGCAGCACCTCGCGCTTGCGGTCGAGCACCGCCAGGCGCAGCCGCACGGCCTCTCTGTGGCGCAGCAGCGGGGAACGTTGCGTCACGTCGATGTCGTCGCTGACGGCGATCATCTCGAGCGGGCCGGCGGCGAGCCGTGCGGCGGCGTCGCCGGTGTCCATTCCGGTCGCGTCGGCGCCGCCCAGGCCGCCGTGGGTGCCGTCGGGGGGCGCGGGAAGCCGGCGTCGCGGGCGGCCCTCGTCCTTCGCCTCGGGCGGGACGGGGCCCATCGTCGAGGACTCGCCGGCGTTGTCGTCGAGCGAGGCGTCGAGCTCGGCCAGGTCGCGTTCCTCGATCGCGCGTTGGCGGGCGACGGCGCGTGCGTTGGCGAGTTCGAGGCGCTCGTAGCCCTCGCGTCGGGCACGGTCGCGCACCCGGTCGCTGATGCCGTGTTCGACGGCGAGGTCGTCGAGTGCCGCCAGCGCGGCGCCCGAGATCGCGCGTTCGGCGAGTTCGTACTCCTCGATCGCGGCGTCGTCGTTGGGGAGCTTCGCCCAGCGGATGACGGCCGGCAGCAGCGGCCCCTGCACGAGCAGCGTGAGCACGATGACGCCCGCGGTGACGAAGACCACGGCGTCGCGGCCGGCGACGGGCTCGCCGCTCGCGGTCGTGATCGGCACCGACAGGGCGATGGCGAGCGAGACGGCGCCGCGGAATCCGGCGACCGTGCTCACCACCCGGGAGCGGTGCCGGAGCGACCGCGACGACCCCGCGGGTGGCCGCGAGAACGGCGAGAAGAGCCACTGGAACAGGTAGCGCACGACGAACAGCACCACCCACGCGGCCACCGTGATCAGCAGCAGCATCCCGATCTCGGACGGCGAGATCTCGTGCAGCACGAGCTGCACCTCGAGGCCGATGAGCACGAACAACGCCCCGTTGAGCAGGTACACGCCGAAGGGCCAGGTGGCGTCGGCTGCTCTTCTCGACATCGCCGTGGTGATGCGCGGCGAGACCCAGGCCACGATCAACCCCGCGAACACGACGGCGAGCACGCCCGACGCCTCGATCAGTTCGGCGATGAGGAAGGCGAGGAACGGCACGATCAGCAGGGTGAGGTTGATCGTGAGCGTCGACTGCATGCGACGCAGGGCGACGTACGCCAGCGCGGCCACCGCGATGCCCGCGGCCGCACCTCCTACGTACGACAGCAGCACCATGCCCGTGATCGACCACGGCGTGACCTGCCCGCCGAGCAGCAGCGACACCGCGATGGCGTAGAGCACGAGGGCCGTGCCGTCGTTGGTGAGACTCTCGGCCTTGAGCTTCATGAAGGTCTTGGCGGGCAGCAGTCGACCGAGGGCGGCGACCGCGGTGGCGTCGGGCGGGGCGACGGCGGCTCCGATGACGAGGGCGGCCTCCCACGGCACGCCCATCCAGGTCGCGACGCCGGCGACGGCGAAGGCCGAGGCGACGACGAGAAGCGTGCTCATGGGGATGATGTAGCGCAGCGACCGGCGGACCGAGCGCAGCGACGTGGTCCACGCCTCGCGGAAGAGCATGACCGGAAGGAACAGCAGCAGCACCGTCTCGGGCGGCAGCTCGATCGCGCGGAGCTCGGGGATGAAGCCCAGCGCCAGGCCGATCACCAGCAGCACGAGCGGCGTCGCCACCCGTAGCCGCGGCGCGAGCACCGTGCCCACCAGCATCGCGAGTCCGAGCAGAACCGTGACTTCGAGTCCCTGCATGCCAACCGCCTTCCCTGCGCCCTCACCACACAGCGTAGAGAGGGGCCCGGACATTCCCGAGGGTCACGCGGATCCGCGTCGCCCCAACGTCAGCGCGACGAGACCGGCCACGAGATACAGCGCCCCCTGCACCTGCAGCGAGACGGTGAACGCCGGTCCCGTGCCGATGAACCCGCCGACCAGGGTGCCCACCGCCTGCAGCGCCGTCAGTGCGGCGAACAGCAGGCTGGTGACCCGCCCGCGGTGACCGGCGGGCGTCTCGCGGTCGACGATCGTCAGCATCGCGGTCATGGCGAGCAGGCCCGGAGCCCCGACCAGCGCGAACAGGGCGACGTACAGCGGGAACCACGTCGTCAGCGCCGGCAGGTTCCAGATCAGGAGCGACAGCACGCCGAATCCGAGGATCGAGGCGGCGGCCAGGCGCGCGGGTGCGACGCGTCCGACGACGCCGAGCAGTCCGACGCCCGCCACGAGAGCCCCGATCGCCTGGATGCCGCGCAGCACGCCGATCTCGACGTCACCGCCGCCCAGTACCTGGGGTACGAAGAGCACGAAGAGGATCGAGAACAGGCCCTGCGCGAGCGACATGAGCACCGCCACGAGCATGAGACGTCGGAGCACGCGGTCGCCGGCCACGATCGCGAGTCCCGACCCGAGCTCGCCGAAGAACGTGGCGCGCGCGGGGGCACCGGCGGCATCGACCTCGAGGGTGCGCAGCGCCGCGGTGTCGTCGTTCGCCGGGGTGGCGGCATCCGGTCGCCGTTTCGCCCGCGGGAAGAGCACGACGGATGCCACGGCATAGGCACCCGCGGTGGCGACGACGAGGGCGTCGACTCCGCCGAGCCCCAGCGCCAGACCGCCGAGCGGTGCCCCGACCAGGCGCGCGAGACCCGAGCCGATGCCGAGCAGCTGGTTCACGGGTGCGACGTGGTCCGAGGGCACGAGAGCGGCGGCCACGCTCGGCCGCGCGGGTTCGATGATCGCCCCCAGTACCGATTGCACGACCGCGACGAGGGACACGATCCACAGGTCGGCGGCCGAGTCGACGAACAGCAGGGGGAGCACGGCGATCACCTGCAGCGCCGCGGTGCCGCCCATCAGGTGCCAGGGGTCGGCCCGGTCGATGAGCAGGCCCGCGAGCGGGGCGGCCGCCACCGTGAGCACGGCCTGCAGGACGAAGACGATCGAGGTGATCAGCGGCGACCCGGTGACCCCGAGCACGAAGAGGGGCAGGGCGACCAGCAGCATCCAGTCGGCGGTCTCGGCGATCGCGCCCCCCGACATCAGGCGTACGACGCCGGGGAACCGCCAGGTGCCGCCGCTCACGTCGCGCTGTCGGGGGAGGGGAGGTCGGGTGTGCGCGGGGGTCCTGTCTGTGGGTCGGTGTTGGTGTCCCGGGCGCGCGGGCCCATCGCGTCCGCGTTCCGGGCGCGCCGGCCGCTCGAGCCCGCGTCGACCGAGCCCGGGTCGACGAAGCGCGGGTCGACGACACCGCGCACCGAGATCGAGGCGACGGCGCTGCCCGCGGGGGCGTCGGCCCGGGTCGCACGCACGTAGGGGCGCACGATCGCGTCGATGCGCGCACCGAGGTCGGCGAGTTCGTCGGCGGTGAGCAGCACGGCGTAGTCGCTGATCACCGCCGCTTCGCGCCAGGGTTCGGGGAGGTCGCTCTCGTGCCGCAGGTAGTCGTCGAAGCGCGCGTCGGTGTCGGCGAACCAGGCCGAGCGCACCGCGGCGCGCGTGAGTTCGTCGGCGGGTCCGCCGCCGGCATCCAGGTCGATGCCCGTGATCGTCGCGCGCCAGGGTCGCTTGCGCGCGTCGCCGGAGTCGTCGTCGGATCGCTCGACGAGGCCGAGCCGGGCGAGCTCGCGCAGGTGCCACGAGCAGTTGGATGCCGTCGCCCCCACCACCTCGGCGCACTCGGTCGCCGTCCGGGGCCCGACCGACAGCAGCAGCGACAGGATCGCGAGGCGCGACGGCACCGCGAGGGCGGCGAGCATGGCCGAGGTGGGGACGACCCGGCGCTCCTGGAGATGTGAAGGCACGACTTCATACTATGGGCCGCTACGCCAGCACGGTGCCACCGCGCAGGACCGCGCCGCGTCGCGCCGCGCGGAGCGGACCCGATCGGTGCCCGTTCAGCCCCTCCCGGCGTATCCCCGCCACGCCTCGCCGAGACGCTGAATTCCGGCCTCGAGCACCGCGGGCGTCGAGGTGACGGGGATGCGGATGTGGTCGTCGGCATCCACGTCCGACATGAACTGCGCCGACCCGGCCACCGACACGCCCAGCCCCGCGGCGTAGCGCGCGAAGCCGGCCGCCGAGCCCGACGGCAGCTGCGCCCAGAGCCACAGCCCCCCGCGCGGCGGCCGGAACCGCCAGTCGGGCAGGTGGACGGCGAGCAGCTTCGCCGCGGCGACGGCCGCTTCGCGGTGCACGGTGGCCACGGTGCGGCGCAGGACCGGAGCCTGCGCGATCAGGTCGATCGCCAGCAGCTGCGAGGGGACGCTGGTCGACAGGTCGGTGGTCTGACGCAGTCCGCGCAGTCGCCGCACGAGCACCGGGTCCGCCCGCAACCACCCGACCCGCAGGCCTTCCCATGCCCATTTCGACAGCGACTCGACCACGACGATGGGCGCGTCGGGGCGCAGGCTCGCCAGTGAGGGAGGGGTCACGCCGTCGAACGACACGTGCGCGAGCACGCGATCCTCGATCACCGTCACGCCGTGCTCGGCGGCGAGATCCGCGATGCGCCGGCGCACGGCGAGACTCGTCTGGACGCCGGTGGGGTTGTGATTGTGCGGGTTCAGCGCGATCAGAACGGGTCGGCGCACCACGATCGCCATCTCGAGCGCGTCGATGTCGACGCCGTCGGGCGTGAGCCGGATGCCGTGCACCTGGCCTCCGCGACGACGCACGGCATCGGTGAAGCCGGGCCAGGCCACCTCTTCGGTGAGCACGGTGTCGCCGGGGGAGACCAGTTCGTCGACGAGCAGGCTGAGCGCCTGCTGCGCCCCGTGCGTGACCAGGATCTGCGCCGACGTCGTGGCGGTGCCGTCGTCGGTCATCAGCTGCGCGATGAGGGAGCGCAGGGCGGGGAGGCCCGCGGGGTCGCCCTCGACGGTGCTCGCGTCGAGCACGGGCCGGTGGCGCTGCACGATGTCGACGGCGAGCGGCAAGATCGGGGGGACCGCGCGCAGCAGATCGATGCTCGAGGGCAGGGTGGCGTACAGCGCCTCCGCGCGACCGGCGCTCTGACGCGCGGCCGTCGGGGGCGTCCCCGCGACGCGCGTGCCGCTGCCCTGGCGGCGATCGAGGATGCCGTCGTCGTACAGCCGCGCGTAGGCGCTGACGACCGTGCCCCGCGACACCGAGACGGTCGCGGCGAGCGTGCGTTCCGAGGGCAGCCGGTCGCCGCCGCGCAGTTCCCCCTCGCGCACGAGCCGGGCGATGCCGTCGGCGAGGCTCGCCGAGAGGGTGGCGTCGGTCGTCGCCCAACGGCCGAGGCGCAACGCCAGCTGTTCCGCCGAGACGACAGCCGTGCGCTGGTCCACCAGGGCGGAAGTGGCTCTGTCGAGAAGGGTCATACCGGACGATTCTGGTCCAATGACCCTCTCGACCGCCTCCTCAGATCGCATCCCCAGTCCATTCACGCCCCAGTGGACCATTGCCGCGGTGCTCGAGTGGATCGGTGCCGATGACGAGCGCTGCCACGACGAACGGCTGTTCGAGATCCTGGATGCCGTAGACCAGGCGCTCGCGCGCGGTTCGGTCGCCGGAGCCCGCACCGCGCCCGGGAGCCACGCGGTCGTCCCCTCGGCGCGGGTCGTCATGCTCGTGCGCTCGGTCGCGTCGCGGGTCGTCGCCGACCCGGCGCAGGGTGTTCGGCGCCTGGGCGAGGTGTTGGGTGTGGTGGAGCACACAGAGGTGCCGCGGGGGGTGCTCGTGACGGTGTGACGGGTTCGTGGGGAGTGGCGCGGCGGGGAGGTGTGGGCGACTGGCGACTGGTGACTGGCGACTGGCGACTGGCGGCTGGCGGGTGTGGGTCGGTTCGCGGGCTCCCTAGGCGCCGCTCGCGGCGATGTCGTACCCCCTCGCTAGATTGGGGGTATGGACACCATGGCACCTTCGAAAGGCCGGTCACAGCCGGTTTCTTCGGGGTGGGGCGTGCCGTGGCCCAGCGATGAAGACCTGTCCGCCGACGCCGCCACGGCGTGGGCGATCGACGTGGGTTTGGTCGACCCCCACCCGTTCGGTGACGGTGCCACCGGCGCCGCCGACGAGGATGGCGCGTGGCTCCTCACCTCCACTCCCGCGCACCTTCTCGGCGAGCTCGAGCACCACGTGCGCGAACGCCACCGGGCCACGGCCGCGGAGTACCGCCTCCTGAGACTGCTGCTCGACGAGGCGGTGGCCGATCCCGAGCCGTGGGTGGGTCCCGACCCGACCCTCGACATCGCGTGGACCGACCCGCGGCGGCGCACCGTGGCGGCGGTGCGCCGCGATAGGCGTGACATGGCCGCACGGGCGGTGATCGCCGAGATCGCGACGCGCCTGCGGCTGTCGGAGCAGACGGTGCGCACGCGAGCCGCCCATGCCGAGACCTTGCAGAGCCGTTGTCCCGAGATCTGGAACGCCTTCGTCGAGGGCACGATCTCGGAGCGTCACGCCGTCGAGTCGGCGCGGCTGGCGACGTCTCTTCCCGACGAGCCCGAGTCGTCGCCGGCCGACGAGCCCGAGTCGCCGCCGACCGGACCGACCGGGGCAGATGGCCCGGCGCCTGGTCCCGACGGCTCGACGCTGCTCCCCGACGTGCTTCTGGACGACACGGCAACGCTCGCCGACGAACCGGCTCTGGCTTCGGGCGAGCAGGCACCGGCCTCTGGCGGGCCGGCTCCGGCCTCCGGCGAGCATGAATCCTGGCGGGCGTTCGACGAGGGTGCCCTCGACCGCGCTCTCCGGCTTCCGCCCGCGCGGTTCTCCGTCTCGGCGCGCGCTCTCCGCGAGCGCGTGCACCGCGAGTCCCTTCAGACGCGGCACCGTCGGGCGGCTCGCGACCGAGGCGTGTGGCTCGCGGCCGAACTCGATGGCATGGCCACACTGACCGCTCTGCTTCCCGCGGATCGTGCGCACGATGCCCTCGCGCATGTCGATCGCGCAGCCCGTCACCTGCGGGTGGCCCCCGATGAGGAACGAACGCTCGCGCAGCTGCGGGCCGATGCTTTCGCGGATTTGCTCACGCGGTCCACGGGCGGGGCCGGGTCCCGCGCGGCGACCGGTTCGATCCATCGCGCCGAGGAACGCCCGGCGAGTGCGGGTGGTCGTACCGGCGACGGCGCTTCCTTCGCTGTGCCGAATACCGCCGTGCCGGCTGCCGCCGTGCCGGCTGCCGCCGTGCCGGCTGCCGTGGTACCGGCTGCCGTGGTACCGGCCGCCGCCCCGCCAGCCGCTGCCCCGCCGACTGCCGCCGTGTCTACTGCAGCCGCGCCGACTGCCGCCCCGCCGCCCGACGCCTCACCGCCGACGCCCTCCGCGCCCCCGGATCGTCGCGCGTCGGTCGTCATCACGGTCCCCGCACTCACGCTTCTCGGAGCAGGCGACGAGCCCGCTCGTCTTGACGGGTACGGCCCGATCGACCTCGACACGGCTCGGCGTCTCGCCGGCGAGGCCACCTCGTGGGTGCGGATTCTCACGCATCCGCTGACGGGCGTGCCCCTCGCCCTCGATCGGTCGACCTACCGCGTGCCGACCGCGTTGCGTCGATGGTTGGGCGTGACCTCGCCGACCTGTGTCTTTCCGGGATGCGGACGACCCGCACGCGAGTGCGACCTCGATCACCTGGCCGCGTGGAGCGCCGGCGGTGTCACCGATGACGACAACCTCGCACCCGAGTGCCGACATCATCACCGCATCCGTCACGAGACTCGGTGGAATCCCTCGCGCGACCCCGACACCGGCGACCTGCGCTGGACGTCGCCGCTCGGCGCCCAGATCGCCGAGGATCCACCGCCGTTCTAGCCGAGTCGAAGCGGGCACGCCGTCGCCGAGGTCGACGAGGCAACGCCGGGGCAGGATCGAAGCCGCCGGCCCTCCCGTCGTGGTTGGCCTGTGACATGATTCTCCGCGTGAGCGGCATGGACGATCTGCCCACCTGGGCCGACCTCCCGTGGTTCTCGGAAGACTGGGAGGGCTCCGCCTTGCCGGTGGGGGCGGAGGATCTCGACGAGCTGGAGCAACTCGTCGGATGCGCGTTGCCACGGGCATTCCGCGCGTTCTATCTGCGGCACAACGGCGGGTGGCCCCTCGCTGAGTCCGGTATGTTGCACGGCTTCACGGCGGTCAAGCACGGAGCGCTTCCGATCGAACGGCTGTGGGCGGACCTTCGCCAAGGCGGCGGCGACGCGTTCGACGAGTGGATGCCGTTCGCACACGATCCCGGGGGCAACCTGTTCTTGCTTCACGTCGGCCGCGAATCCACGGGAGCCGTGCGGGTCTACCTCGGCGGCGAAGACCGGTGGATGCCAGCTGCGGACTCTTTCGAACAGCTGCTGCGTGTGGTGCCTCGGGACGGCTGACGAACACCCGAGAACGCCCTTGCCCACGCGCCCGGGCCGTTCACGACCCGGTGTCTCGGCCCCGCAGTCTCGCTCCTGAGTCTCGGCCCCGCAGTCTCGGCCCCGGAATCTCGGCCCCGGAATCTCGGCCCCCGCGTCTCCGCAGCGACGGCTCACCCCGCCCGCCGAGCCCGCAGCGTGGAAGCACCCCTCCGCAGCGACGGCTCACCTCGCCCGCCGAGCCCGCCGCGCCGGCCCACCCGGCCCACCCGGCCCGCAGCGCCGCCTCACCCCTCCGCCGCGACCCCCACCTTCGCCTTCGCCCACGACCGTCCGCGCGTGTCCTTCAAGATGTCGTACTCGACGTCGACGTGCGGTTCGATCGCGCTGTACTTGTCGTTCGGGGCGCCGATGACGAGCTGGAATCCGAGGCCGCGCCACGCGCCGATCGCGCGCTTGGTGAAGTGCGCGTCGGCCTTGATCAGCGCCTCGTCGAGGAACACCGGGGCGTAGCGGGGGCGCTCGGCTCCGGCATCCCCGAGCTGGTACCGCAGCGCCGCTCCGACGATGAACGCGATGAGTTCCTGCGACTCCCCGCCGGATTTCTCACCGATGTGGTCGTAGAGGGCGACGTGCTCGCCGGTGTCGGCGCGGAAGCGCTCGGCGCTCACCCGCACGTGGTTGCGCACGTCGACGAGGTCGGCGAAGTCGGGCGCTGTCGAGCGGATGCGGTTGATGAGGCGCGCCATGCGGGTGTACACCGCTTCGCGTTCCTCGTCGGACGAGGCCGCGTCGATGGCCGCACGCACGTCGCGCAGCTCCCGACGGAAACGGCGACGCACCTCGGACTGCCCCTCGCGCGGCACGATCTGCAGGCGGTGCTCGTCGTCGTAGAACGGCAGGTCCTGCATGATGTCGTTGATCGGCGCGATCCGCTCCCGGATCTCACGCAGCGCCCGCGTCAGCGCCGAGTCGAGGCTCGTCAGGTCGTTGCCCGACAGGCGCAGCAGACTGTCGCGCCACTCCGCTTCGAGCTCGTGCAGGCCGCTCGCTTCGAGGTCGGCGAGGATCCGCTCGAAGTCGCCGAGCGACTCGTCGGGGTCGGCGAGCAGGTTCGGACTCGGCCACCGGTCGGTGAACGCGATGAGCGTGCGCCGCAGGCTCTCCCGCTGGTCGCCCCACGTCTCCTGCGCCGACCGCTGTTCCTCGAGCAACCGTCGGGAGGCGGATTCGAGGGCGGCGTCGAAGCTCGCCAGGAGCTGCGACGGCGTCGCGTCCGACGCTCCCGGTGCCACGAAGAGAGCGTCGAGGTAGTCGATCTCGTCGGGCGAGAGGGCGGTCTCGGAATCCTCCGCGCGTTCGATGAGCATCTGCGCCGCGTCGACGTCGTCGGTGATCTCGGCCCAGCGCGCGGCCATCGCCTGCTGTTCGGTCTTGGCCCCGCCGATCTCCTCGCGCAGGCGGCCGGCCCGGGCACGGGTGCCCGAGATCTGCTCCTGCAGCTCGGCGATACGGGGATTGCCGGCGGTGATCTCGGCGATCGTCTCGTTCCAGCGGTCCAGATCGCGCTGAACGGATGCCACGTCCACCTGGTCCCATGACAGGTCGGCGATCTTCTCGAGGGCGCTGCGCCGCTCGTCGAACGCGTCGAGGGCGGTGGAGGCCTCGTCGACCGTGGCTTTGGCGGCCGTGAGGGCGCGGCGCGCGGCGACGATCTGCTCGCCGAGCTCGGTCAACCGCACGCGCGACGAGAACCCGAGCACGCTCTGACGGATCGACCCCCCGTGCGCGCCGCGTGCACCCTGGCTCGTCTGCCCCGAGATGGTGAGCGCCAGGCGGTGCCGCGACAACTCCGACGCGGCATCCACGCAGACGAACGCGAACTGCTGCTCGAGCCGGTCCTGCAGCCACCCGGTGAAGGGCGAGGTGCGGAATTCCAGACGCCCGGGAAGGGTCGCCGGATCCAGCCCGCCGCGTTCGGGGAGCCCGGTCGACACGCCCTCGAACCGCAGGCGCTCCGACAGCCGGACGCCGTCGATCGCCGCGCGGAACGATGTCAGGTGCGCGGCATCCACGAGAAGGGTCGTCGCGAACCCCCCGAGCGCGAGGGTGAAGGCCCCGCGCCACGGCTCGTACTCGGTGCGCACGTCCACGAGCTCGGCGACGAAGGGCAGCTCGGCGGCGGTCAGACCGGCGGCCTCGGCCAGGGCCTCGCGTGCCTCGTGCAGACGGGGCGGGATGTTGTCGTCTCGCGTCTGCGTGCGGCGGTGCTCGGCCTCGAGGGCGGCGAGCTGCTGGCGCAGGTCGGTGTGGGTGCTGCTGGCGGCGACGAACGCGTCGCGGACGGCTGTCTTGGCATCCGCGTCACCGAGGGTGCGGCGCGCGTCGTCCACGAGGGCGGCGAACTGCTTCTCGGTCGACACCTCGGTCTGCAGCACCGCGAGCGCCGTCTCGAAGCGCTCCCGGTCGCGCTGCATGCCGGCCAGGCGCCGCTCGAGCGTGCGGAGCTCGCGCTGGGCGGCGTCGAGGCGGTCGCCGCCGGCCGCGCGCAGCACGTCGCCGAGGCCTTCGCGCTCGGCTTCGGCGGCGTCGGCGAGGGCCTGGCGTTCGCGCACGAGCGCGTCGGTGGCGTGCGTGCGGTCGCGCAGCTCCGCCTCGACCGCGCCGAGCAGATCGACTCGGCGCTGCGCCCGCCAGAGCGAGGCGCGCGAGTCGGGGTCGGTGAAGCGTCCGAGCGCGTCGATCAGCCGCAGACGTTCGGCGGCCTCGTCGATGCGCGTTTTCATCGCACGGATGGGCTGGAGCGCCCGCACCTGCTGGCGCGCCTCGAGCATGCGCGTGCGCGTGGACTCGAGCCCGTCGAAGTGCGACACGACGGCGTCGGCGACGGTGAGGGTCTCGGGCTCCTCGAGCACCATGCGCTTGTAGAGGTCGTCGACGGTGGTGATCTGCTGCCCGGCCTGGATGCGCGCGAGCAGGCTCATCGCCTTCGTGCCCGCCCCCGCCGCACCGATGCCGAGCACGCCGTGCAGTCGGGCCGAGAACTCGCGGTCGGTGGCGAGGGTGTCGAGTCCCGTCGCCCGCACCGCCGCGTCGGACAGGTGCTGCTGCGCCGCCCGCTCCAGATCGCGCAGGTCGAACGCGCCGTGCACAGTGGCGCGCACCTTGACGGCGTCGTCGAGCGTGCGGGCGGCGGCGGGGATGTACCAGGCGCGTACCGCGGTGAAGCGGGCGCCGTCGTGGTCGGCCCACGTCATCGCGATCGCGGTCCACGTGTCGACGCCGTCGCCGCGCAGCACCCGGATCTTCGTGCCCTCATCGGTGCGCGACTCATCGAGCTTGCCGCGGCCGTACGAGAGGATGTTGCGCTGCTCCTGCCCGCGCGGGCGCCCCACCACCGCACCGTTGGAGGCGCCGTTGAACGGGGTGGTGTGCGGCATCATGAGCGCGACGTAGGCGTCCATCAGCGTCGACTTGCCCGAGCCCGAACCACCGCAGAGCAGCGTCGCGGTGGGGGCGAAGCGCACGCGATGCGTTCCGTCGTAGCCGCCCCAGTTGACGAGCTGCAGGTCTTCGGCCACCCACTGCTGTCCGCGCGAGGCGGCAGGAATGAGGCCGAACAGGGTCTCGAGCATGGTCATCGGGGGTCTCCCTCGAACGTTCCGGATGCCGCGACCTCGCGGTCACCGGCAGCCTCGGCATCCTGTGTGTGCTCGTCGAGGGCGGATGCCATGACGCCGCCCTCGCGTGGGCTCCCGGCATCCTGTGTCTGCTCGTCCAACCAGAGCTGCAGCTCGCGGAGCGTCTCGGCGCTGAGCACGACCTCGATGAGCGGCCCGATACGGTACCGCCCCTCGGACTCCTCCTCGATGATGCCCTCGCGGTCCAGCCGCGCGATCGCTGTGCGGACGGCCCGCTGCTGGCTCGCGCGCGTGCCGTCGCTCTCGGCGAAGTACGTCAGCACGGTCTGCTCGACCTCTTCGACGTCGACGCGCGCCGACGCGGTGCCGGCGGTGGTCTCGCGCTGGAACACCGTGCGCAGATATACGAGCACGAGCGTCTCGGCCCGTGAGTACGCCTCGTCCTTCAGCAGGATGGGCACGTCGATCTCGTCGCTGCGCACCTGCTCCTTGTACGCGACGCCCCGCGCGTGGTCGACGACGAGCCGCACGAACAGATCGTTCAGACGCGACTCGATCATCTGCTGGTGCTCGAGCAGCAGCTTCCACTCGGCGGGGGAGTTCTCGGCGCTCAGGAACCGGCGCTGCAGGATGCGCACGAGCACGCGCCGCACCTCGGAGTCCAGGATGCCGCGATCGCCCGGGAACAGCGCGTCGGGGTCGTTCTCCATCGCGACCGGGGCGATGAAGGCGGAGGACTCCGTGCCGCCGGGGGAGACCTCGGCATCCGGCGACGACGGCGTCGTCGAGGAAGCGGGGGCCTCGGCGCCCTCGCCCGAGGGCACGAACGTGTCCGCGTCAGTCATCGGCATCCTTTTCTCGCAGGCTGTTCGCTCTGACCGCTCCGAAGGCGAAGCGTCGCGTGGTGCCGTCGGGGCGTACGGCCTCGACGATCGAGACGTCGTCGGTCTCGGTGAGCCCCCCGCGATGCACGATCTCGAGCAGGCCGACCAGATCGACCGGGCGGCGGGTGTCGGCGGAGCCGCCCGAGAAGGCGGTCGCCAGGTCGAAGCCGTCGCCGAGCGTGGCGACGTACGCCTCGAGCTCGGCGTAGTGCGGGCCGCCCCAGGCGCGGGTGTCGGCGTCGACGAACTCGGCCTCGACGTCTGCGGATGCCAACGGCGCCGGCGCCCCGGCCGGACGCACGTCGCTGAGCGACTGGCGCAAGTGTCCGATGTCGGCGAGCGGGAGCGTGCGCACGGGCTCGACACGACCGGGGGTCTTGGTCTGGCTCCAGCGGTGGAGCCCCGCCATCACGCCGCGCAGCAGGTCGTCGACCTGGCGATCGCGGATGGGATCGTGCGTGCGCACCTGCGCGGTGATGACGTGCGAGGCCCGCCGCTGGGAGGTAAGCACCTCCTGCACGCCGGCTTCGACGCGCCGGGCGATGGCGTCGAGCTCGGCCCGCTGGTCGGGGGTCATCAGCCGCGAGAAGGGCTGGGTGAGCACGGCGTGCAGCTGGTCGGTGAGGTCGTCGATGTTCTCGGGGTCGCCGATCAGACGCAGCGCGCCCTGGAAGGCTCGACCCTCGGGGGTGGCCTGCATCACCTGGCGCCCGCGCTCGAGATACTCGCGCAGCACCTCGCCGGTGGGGCGCACGTCGCGGCGGAGCTCGGCGACGACGTCGCGCTGCATCGCGGCGATCGACTCCGCCACGCGCGAGAAGTCCGCGGGCAACTCGCGAGCGAGGTGGATGACGTTCTCGGCCTCTTCGAGCAGGTGGTCGTCGTCGAGGGGCTCGACGATGCCCTCCTCCAGCGCGGCGATCTCGGCGTCGAGGGCCGCGCGCTCCTCGAGCAGTGCCTCGCGGCGTCGGGCGGGGTCGCTCTCGGCGTCGCGGGCGAGGCGCTCGACCGCGTCGAGAAGCGTGCGCACGCGCGAGCGGGAGACACGGGCGCGGCCGCCGCCGGCGCGACCGGCGATCTCGAGGGCGCCCACGGCGTGCGCCGAGAGGCGGTACACCTCGACGTCGTCCTCGATCTGCAGGCCGAGCCAGCCCACGCGCACCCACCCGCGGCAGATCTCGCGCGCCGACCCCGCGGGGATGCGGCGGTCGTCGTCGGTGTCGTAGCCCGCTGCGCGCAGCTCGTCGACGGCCTCGGCGACCTCGACGTGCGCATCGGCCACCGACACGGCGGGGCGATCGGGGGTGAACACCACCGAGAGCACGGCCACGACGAAGGGGGCGAAGCGCCCGTGCAGCAGGTCGAGCGTGGGATTCTTGAACGCCGTCACCGAGCGCAGGTACGCCGCGGTGGTTCGGGTGCTGCTCACTGGCTCGAGTCTACCGGCGCCCCGCCCGCGCCGCCGGATCGGCGAGATCGCGCGGCACGACGGGTGACGTTCCGGGTGAGACCCACCGCGTCCGCGCCCGGGCCGCGCGTCGAAAGTGGCAGCCGGATGCCGCGTCCTCGGGGCCGCTCACCCGCTCCGGCCCTCACGGCCGCTCGCGGGACCCGCCCGTCATCCCGGGCATCGTCGCGAGAACGCCGTGTGCCACGGCGCCGGTCGCGCAGCGTCCGACGACGGGAAGGATGACCGGTGCGTCACAACCTCCACGGCCCCCGGGCTCGGATCGATCTGTCCGCTGCCGCCCCGAGTCGGCGCGCCGTGGTCACGGCGGGCACGTGGGCGGTTCCCGCCATCGCGCTCGTGGTCACGAGCCCCGCCCTCGCGGTGTCGGGGGTGACGTTGTCGTTCTCGTCCGGCTCGTACGCGGGAGTGCCCTGCGAAGACATCACCGACGCCGTCGTCCGCGCGGCCGTGGGCGGCGTCGGTGAAGCGGGCGTGAGCGTCGTGCTCCAACTCTCCGACGGCTACACCTTCGATGCGGCCGCCGTCACCGCCACCGTCGTCACGGATGCCGACGGCACGGCCCCGTGCGGCACCATCCACGTTCCGGGCAGCGGCGCGACCGGCACCCTCGCCGCCTCCGCGAGTGGCGCGACGAGCGCCTCGGCCACCCTCACCGCGTTCAGCGGACGGCTGCTGACGACGCCGGGGACGCTGTCGGCGGTCTCGCTCGTGCCCGCGGGGGCGGTGCCGCTCGCCCACGACCTCTTCCTGCACGACGCCACGCTCTACCGTGCCGGCGTCGGGGCCGTGCACACCGGGGTGGAAGCCGCGGGCGCTCTCGCCGAGGCGCCGTCGAAGAACGGGTCCTTCCTGCTGCCCCTGCGTCTGCGGGGCGGCTCCGCCGCCGTCTACGACACGCAGGCCGGCACGGTCGTCCCCGTCATCGGCATCCCCCTCGGGGCAACGCCCGTGGCGGCCGACCTCTTCCTGGTGGGCAGCACCGTCTACCGCGCCGGCGTCGCGATCGCCACCGATGTCGCCGCCTACGGCCAGCTGCTCGAGCATGAGCAGGGAGGGGGCGGCACCGGACAGTTCGAGCTGCCCTACCGTGCTCTGGACGGGACGCCGCGGTTGCTGCGCGTCCCGCTCGACGAGACGCGCGCCGCCTTCGAGTTCGACGGCCCGTCGGGACCACCGCGGGGTGCGACGCCGGTCGCCGGCGACCTCTTCATCGCCGACGGCGTGCTGTATCGCGTCAGCTGGGACGGCGACTGCCCCTACGGTGCCGGTGCCGTGGCCACGGGGATCGCGTCGTGGGGAACCCTCACCCCGAACCCCTCCTACGTCGGCGAGCGTCTGATGCCCGTGACCACGTCGTCGGGGGCGGCCGCGCTGTTCATGGTGTCGGGCAACACCGCGCGCGACGCCACGGCCGTCCCGGCCGGTGCGACCCCGATCGGTGCCGACCTGTTCCTGCTCGGCGAGAGCATCCATCGCGACGCCGACGGCGTGGTCGCCACGGGCGTCGCGGCGCTCGGGTATCCCGCGCCCGCAGCGTCGGGGTCGTCGCAGATCGTCCTCCCCCTGGCATCCGTGGCGCCCTCATGCTGAGTCGCCCGCACGAAGGAGACCCCGTGACCCCCATTCCTCACCGGCCCGGTCGTCGCCCGTCCGGGGCTCGTCGCTGGTGGGCGATCGGCATCGTCGGTGCTCTGCTGGCCACGGTCGGCGTCGTCGGTGTGTGGCGCCCCGCCCCCGCGACATCGGAGGCCGCGGCCTCCCCGCCGCCGGCGCCCGCGGCCGCGGCGGCGACCCCGTCGTGGTCGGAGGCGATCGGCATCCCCGCGGACGCCACCGAAGAGGAGCGGCTGCGGATCGAGCTGTCGTACGACCTCGTCGCCGTGCCGACGGCACGCTACGACCAGCTGCGCGCCTTGCCGGACGTCGCCGAGGTGAGCCCCGTCACGCGCGGCGACACGGTCTACGTCGCCGTGCCCGCCACCGACGTGCCGGCGGTCCTCGCGGTGATCCCCGAGGCCCGCTTCCTGCCCAACGAGATCGTCACGGCCTCCGCGGATCAGACGCCCGTCCCCTCGTGGGGTCTGGATGCCGTCGACAACACCGCCGCCCTCACCGACGACCACTACCTGTACGACTCCACGGGAGACGGCGTCACGGCGTACATCGTCGACAGCGGGGTGCAGTCCTCGCATCCCGATTTCGGGGGGCGCGTCGACGCCGCCAGCGGCCATACCGAGGTCGATGACGGTCGGGGCACCGAAGACTGCAATGGCCACGGAACCCACGTGGCGGGCACGGTCGGCAGCACCACGTACGGCGTCGCCAAAGACGTGCGGATCGTGCCCGTGCGAGTGCTGGGGTGCGGGCGCGAGGGCTCCGGTCTCGCGATGCTGTACGCCATGTTGTGGATCTACAACAATCACGACGGGGCGAACGCGGTCATCAACATGAGCCTCGGTCTGCCGCGGAACGCCTTCGTCAACGACATCGTCTATGACGGGATCGAGCTCGGCTTCGTGGTCGTCGTCGCCGCCGGCAACGAGACGCAGGATGCGTGCAACGTCTCGCCCGCCAGCGCCCCCGACCTGCTCACCGTGGGAGCGATCGACTCGGGCCGTTCCCTCGCGTGGTACAGCAACTTCGGTTCGTGCGTCGACATCCTCGCCCCGGGTTCTGAGATCACCTCGACCTACCTCGACTCCTCGACCGCGGTGTTCGACGGCACGTCGATGGCCTCCCCGCACGTCGCCGGCCTCGCCGCCCGGGTGCGCGAGCTGCACCCCGCGTGGGGGCCGGCCGAGGTGCAGGCAGCCCTGACGACGGCGGCGGCGACCGGCCACGTGGCCGATCTCCCGGCTGGGACGCCGAACCTGCTGGCCGCCCTGCCCGCGGTTCCCCGCATCACCGCGCTGACGGCCACCGCCGACCCCGCAGGAGTCAAGCTCGCCTGGACCACCAACGACATCGGCACACCCACCGCCTTCTCGGTGACCGTGACCGACACCTCGACCGGTCGCGCCTATCCCGTGGTCGTCGCGCGTCTTCGCGGATCGACCGTCTTCACCGAGGTGGCATCCGGTCGCACCTACAGCGTGAGCGTCACGGGCACGGTGCGGATGCCGGCGGGAACGGCGTCGACGACCGAGACGGTCACCACCGAGTACACCGCGCCGTAGCGCCCCCTCACCACCGGGCGCGGGCGGGTGCCTCGGCATCCTGCCCCGCGAGGCGGCGGAGGCGCGCCAGCTCCGGAACAGGGTCGGTGTGGTCGTCGACGCGCAGATCGAGCAGGGTGTCTGTGCGGGAGGCCACCAGCAGTGCGGCGCTCTGGCGGCCCCGCGCATCGCCCCCGGCCCCGTCGCCCGCGGCGAGCGTCTCCAGCAGCCGGTCCGCCAGATCGATTCCGGCCGTCGCCGTCCAGGTCTCGGCCATCGCCTCGAGCACCTCGCCGCCGACGAGCAGGTTGCCGACGAAGACGGCATCCGGTTCCACCCGGTGGCCTGCCCAGGCGGTGATGTCGGCGCCGGAGCGCGCGGCGCCGGTGCCGGCCCAGCCGAGCACGGCGACCTGCCGGAGGCGCGATTCGTCGTCCCAGTCGGGGACGCGCGCGACCGCCGCGGCCGTGTCGGATCCCGTCCGCACCTCGTCGAGCAGCAGCGCGCGCAACGAGCGGTTGGTCCACGCCTGGCTCGCCACGACGCCCACCTCCGGGGCCACCGCGAGCACCGAGGCGCCGACGGCGAGCGACCTGCTCGCGGTGGCGGCGCCGATCCGCCCGCGCAGAGGGTCGCGGCCGAGGACGGTGAAGGTCATGGATGCTCCCGAGGGGTCGGCGAGGGGCGCCCGGGGGGATGACGGCGGTTTGTGAAGATCGTGTTTCGGTGCCGGCCGGGGCTTGTGTCCGTCCCCATGCTTGCACATACTGATCGAAACATCATCTAAATGATGATTCGCTCACCCGATTGGCATCCACATGAACACGCGCATCACACTCGGCATCGCCGGCGCGCTCGCCGCGACCCTCGCCCTCGCCGGCTGCTCGGCCGGTCAGGGCGTGGACCTCGGCGACTCCGGCACCGCCTCCGGCCAGACCCTCGTCGCCGCGATCGGCGGAGAGCCCGACCAGCTCGACCCGCAGAAGACGACGTCGTACTTCGCGTTCGAGGTGCTCGAGAACGTCTACGACACCCTCGTCGCGCCCGACGCGGCGCTCGAGATGCAGCCCGCGCTCGCCGAGAGCTGGGAGACCAGCGACGACCAGCTCACGTGGACCTTCCACCTGCGAGACGGCGTCACGTTCCACGACGGTTCCGCCTTCACCAGCGAAGACGTCGTCTACTCCTACCGCCGCATCATCGACGAAGAGCTCTCCAACGCGTGGAAGTTCGCCACCGTCGCCGACGTCGCCGCCCCCGACGACGCCACCGTCGTCATCACCGTCACCCAGCCCACCCCGAACCTGCTGTCGAACCTCGGCGGCTTCAAGGGCATGGCGATCGTCGAGAAGGCCAACGTCGAATCGGGCGACATCACCACCGCGCCCGTCGGCACCGGCCCCTTCTCGCTCAGCGACTACACCGCCGGCGATCACATCACCCTCACCGCCAACCCCGACTACTGGGGTGGCGCACCGTCGCTGGGCGGCGTGGAGTACCGCTTCATCTCGGAACCGGCGACCGCCCTCGCCTCGCTCAAGGCCGGCGACATCGACTGGACCGACGTGGTGCCCGCCCAGCAGGTCGAGCAGCTCGGGAGCGACAGTGCGGTGACCCTCGGCCTCACCCCCTCCAGCGACTACTGGTACCTCGCGCTCAACGAGGCCAAGCAGCCGTGGAGCGACGTGCGCGTCCGCCAGGCGATCGCGTACGCCATCGATCGGGATGCCATCGTGCAGGCCGTCAGCTACGGCACCGCCGAGAAGAACCAGCTCGCCATCCCGACGCAGAGCGTCTGGTACACGGAGTACGACCAGTACTCCCCCGATGTCGATAAGGCGAAGCAGCTGCTCGCCGAGGCCGGGTACACCGGCGGGACGCTCGACCTGCTCGCCACGAGCGACTACCCCGAGACCGTGACCGCGGCCCAGATCATCGCCGCCAACCTCGAACCCCTCGGCATCCAGGTGCAGATCCGTCAGCCCGACTTCTCCACCTGGCTCGACGAGCAGAACTCCGGCAACTTCGACATGTTGATGATGGGGTGGCTCGGCAACATCGACCCCGACGACTTCTACTACTCGCAGCACCACACCGACGGTGCGAGCAACGCGCAGAAGTTCTCGGACCCCGACGTCGACCGCCTGCTCGACGCCGGTCGGGTCGAGACCGACGCCGACGCCCGCAAGAAGCTGTACGCGGACGCCGCGACGATCATCGCCGACAAGGCCAGCTACATCTACCTCTACAACCCCTCGGTGACCCAGGTGTGGTCGCCGGCCGTGACGGGGTACGAGACCCGGGCCGACCGCGCGATCCGCTTCGCCGGCACCAGCCTCGACAAGTGATCCCCGCCGTGGGGGCGCCGGGTCGGCGCCCCCACGGCTCGAACAGAGGAGGGACCCATGAGGATCGCCCCCGCACAGGTGCTCCGATTCATCGGCACGCGCGTGCTGTCGTCGGCCGTGGTGCTGCTCGGTGTGCTGATCGTCGTGTTCGCCCTGGTGCACCTCGTCCCCGGTGACCCGGTGCGGCTGGCCCTCGGCACCCGGTACACCCCCGAGGCGTACGAGGCGCTGCGTACGGCGTCCGGTCTCGACCGCCCCCTGCCCGAGCAGTTCGTCTCGTACGTCCTGCACGCCGTCACCGGCGACTTCGGCGTCAGCTTCCGAAACGGTCAGCCGATCACCACGACCCTCCTCCAGCGACTGCCCGCCACGGTGTCCCTCGCCGTCGTCGGGCTCGTCGTCGCCCTGCTCATCTCGCTCCCCGCCGGGGTGTACTCCGCCCTCCGCGAGGGACGCGTGAGCGACGTCATCGTGCGGGTGAGCAGCCAGTTCGGCGTCTCGATCCCCGACTTCTGGCTCGGGATGCTGCTGATCTCCCTCTTCTCCGTGACCCTCGGCTGGCTCCCCGCCAGCGGCTACGTCGCCCTGACCGACGACCCGGCGGGGTGGCTGCGACAGGTCGCGCTGCCCGGACTCACCGTGGGTCTCGTCGCGGGCGCCATCATGACGCGCTACATCCGCGCGGCGGTCATCGACGTGGCGTCGGCCGGATACGTGCGCACCGCGGTGTCGAAGGGGCTGCCGCGGCGCGTCGTCGTGTCGCGGCACATCGTGCGCGGAGCACTGGTGCCGGTGCTGACGATCGCCGGCATCCAGCTCGCGACCATCCTCGGCGGGGTGATCGTCGTCGAGGTCGTCTTCGCCTGGCCGGGACTCGGCCGCCTGGTCTACGACGCGGTCGCTGCGCGCGACTACCCCCTCATCCAGGGGGCCGTGCTGCTGGTGGCCGTCATGTTCATCGTCGTCAACCTGATCGTCGACGTGCTCTACGCCGTCGTCGACCCGAGGATCCGAGCCGCATGAGCGCCACCGACCCCGCCCTCGTCCCCGCCGCGGCCGCGCCCGCGACTCCCGCCCGCGTGGCATCGTGGCGCCTGCTCGCCGCGAACCCCCTCACCGTGGCCGCCGCCGTCGTGCTCGCGATCATCGTGGTCGCCGCGCTCCTCGCCCCCTGGATCGCCCCCTACGGCGTGAACGAGATCGACGTCTCCCGAGCGCTCACCGCGCCGAGCCCGGCCCACTGGTTCGGCACCGACGAGCTCGGCCGCGACGTGTTCTCGCGCGTGCTGCGGGCGGCATCCACCTCGCTCACGATCGCCGTGATCGCCGTCGCCCTCGCCCTGGTGCTGGGCCTGCTGCTGGGCGTGGTCGCCGGCTACGCGGGCGGCGCGGTCGATGCGACCCTCATGCGCGTGGTCGACGTGATGTTCGCCTTCCCCGTCCTGCTGCTGGCGCTCGCCATCATCGCGATCTTCGAGCCGGGCATGCTCACCACGACCATCGCCATCGGCGTCGTCTACACGCCGATCTTCGCCCGCGTCGCCCGGGCCAGCACGCTGTCGCTGCGGACCTCGCCGTTCGTGCAGGTCTCGCGCAGCATGGGCACGCCCGCCCCGATGATCCTCGTGCGCCACGTGCTGCCGAACATCGGCGGTCCCGTGGTGGTGCAGACCTCGCTCTCGCTCGCGTTCGCGATCCTCTCCGAGGCGGCGCTGTCGTTCCTCGGCCTCGGGATCCAGCCGCCCGCGCCGTCGTGGGGCGGGATGCTGTTCACCGCGCAGGGCTTCCTCGCCCAGGCGTGGTGGATGAGCGTGTTCCCGGGAGCGGCGATCTTCGTCACCGCCCTCGCGTTCAACCTGCTGGGCGACGGTCTGCGCGACGGACTCGACCCCCGCCAGCGCACCATCATCGAAGCGCGCCAGGGTCAGCGCCGGCGAGAGCGCGTCGCCGCCGCCCTCTCGCGCAGGTCGACTCCGACGCACCGTGACGGAAAGAGCACACGATGAACGTTCTCGAAGTGCGCGATCTGCGCGTCGCGATCGGCGAGACCGCGATCGTGCGGGGCCTGGACTTCTCGGTGGAGCGGGGTCAGACCCTCGGCATCGTGGGGGAGTCGGGTTCCGGCAAGTCGCTCACGGTGCTCGCCGCCACCGGGCTCATCGACGCCCCGGGGCGACGGGTGAGCGGCTCCAGCGTGCTGCGGACGAACCCGGATGCCGCGGGCCTAGAGCTCGTCGGAGCGTCGGAGGCCGCGCTCCGCTCGGTGCACGGCGGCTCGGTGGGCTTCGTCTTCCAGGACCCCTCGACCTCTCTCAACCCGTTCCTCACCGTGGGGCGGCAGATCGCGGAGTCCCTCGAGGTGCACCGGGGACTCTCCCGCCGGGCAGCGCACACCCGAGCCGTCGAGCTGCTCGAGGCCGTCGGCATCCCGGACCCCCAGGAGCGCGTCGAGGCCTACCCGCACCAGTTCTCGGGCGGGCAGAAGCAGCGCGTGGTGATCGCGATCGCCCTGGCGTGCGATCCGGCCCTGCTCGTGGCCGACGAGCCGACCACCGCCCTCGACGTGACGACCCAGGCGCAGATCCTCGACCTTGTGCGCGAGCTGCAGCGCGACCGCGGGACCGCGGTGGTGTGGATCAGCCATGACCTCGGCGTCATCGGGCAGGTCGCCGACGACGTGCTCGTGCTCCGCGGCGGCGAGGCCGTCGAGCAGCGCGCGCTCGCCGAGGTGTACGCCGACCCGCACCACGCCTACACGAAGGAGCTGCTCGCGGCGCGTCCCCGGGTCGTGGCCGGAGCCGGTCCCGCCCCCGCGACCGCGGCGGCCCCGCTGCTGCGCGTGGCGGGGCTGGACGTGCGCTTCGCCGTGCAGACGCCCGCGGGGCGCCGCACGGTGCACGCCGTCGACGACGTCTCGTTCACGGTGCGCCGCGGAACGACCCTGGCCCTGGTGGGGGAGTCGGGGTCGGGCAAGTCGACCATCGCGAACGCCCTCACGGGTCTGATCGCCCCGCACGCGGGCACCGCGACCCTCGCCGATGCGCAGGGACCGGAGGTGCGCGACGTGCTGCGCGCGCGGCGGCGCGAGCGTCGACGCGTGGCGATGGTCTTTCAGGACCCCTTCGCCTCGATCGACCCCCGCCGCACCGTCGCGGATGCGATCGCCGAACCGCTCCGCGTGCACCGGCTGGGCGGGGCGACGGACACCGCGCGCTCGGCCCGCGTCGAGGAGCTGCTCACCCTCGTCGACCTCGACCCGGCGTTCGCGCGCCGCTACCCGCACGAGCTGTCGGGTGGCCAGCGTCAGCGGGTCTCGATCGCCCGCGCCCTGGCCCTCGAGCCCGAACTGATGATCCTCGACGAGGCCACGGCCTCGCTCGACGTCTCGGTGCAGGCGCGGGTCCTGCAGTTGCTCCGGCGCCTGCAGCGCGAGCAGGGGCTGACGTACCTGTTCATCGCCCACGACCTCGCGATCGTGCAGCAGATGAGCCATGACGTCGTCGTGCTCCGGGACGGCAGGGTGGTCGAGGCTGCGCCCGCGGCCGAGCTGTTCGCCCATCCCCGCGAGGACTACACGCGCGCCCTGCTGGCCGCGGTGCCGCCCGACGGTCCGCGCGTACGGGCATGACGACGATACGCTGACACGGTCATGACTCGAGCCACGGATGCCGACGAGCAGCGCGCCGTCGAGACCCTCGGGGCCGCGGTGCGCGATGCCCGCAAGCGCCTCGGCCTCAGCGTGCACGCCCTGTCCGAGAAGGCCGGGGTGAGCTTCGGGCTGGTCAGCCAGCTCGAGCGCGGCCTCGGCAACCCCTCGCTGCAGTCCCTGCAGCGTCTGGCCGGGGCGCTCGGCATCCCGGTCGGACAGCTCTTGGACGAACCCGCCGTGCCGCTGGCCGTGGTGACCCGCGCCAAGCGTCACGTCATGCCCACCGCCGCCGACGCCCCGGCCCACCAGCGCGCCGTCCGCGAGCTGCTCACGCCGCGGGGCGAATCGATGCTGCAGCTCATCCGCTCGACCCTGCCGGCGGGGTTCACGAACGAGGCCAGCCCGTTCCGCCACATCGGCACCGAGACGGTGACGGTCGAGGCGGGCGTCCTCGTCGTCTGCCAGGCCGACCGGCGCGTCGAGCTGCACGCCGGCGACACCGTGACCTACGGCTGCTCGGCCCCGCACTGGTGGGCGAACGGCCACGACGGCGAGACCGTCGTGCTCGGAGCGGTCACCCCGTTCGAGCGCTGACGCCGTCGGCGAAGCGTGCCGGACTCCGGATGAACCGGCCGTTCGAGCCGCTTTCCCGCTCATGGCCCGCGTGTGGCCGCGATAACTCAGGAGTTCGGCACGCTCCCCGGTCGGCGGCGGCACCGTCACGGCCGCGGCATCCCGGAACGAAGGGAGGCCGCGGCCGTGATGCCGGGACTCAGATCTCGGAGCGCGGGCCGGAGACGGTCTTGTTCACGCCCGTCACCGGCTGGTTCTCGTCGAACGAGGCGATGGGCCGCCGGAAGCCGCGGGTCAGGATCACGAGGTAGACCACCCCGAGCGCCGTCCAGATGAGACCGCCGATCAGGGCGTGCCCGTCGAGATTGACCCACAGCAGAGCGGTCAGCAGCAGGCCGATGGTGGGCATGACGATGTAGCGCACGATGTCGCCGGGGGTCTTGCGCAGTCCCCGGCGGATCGCGAACCAGGCGATGACCGAGATGTTGACGAACGAGAACGCCACGAGTGCGCCGTAGTTGATGTACGCGGCGATCTGCTCGAGGGTGAACTGGATCGCGAGCAGGCTCACGACGCCGACGATCACGATCGAGAACGTCGGGGTGTGCGTCTTCGGGTTGATGAAACCGAAGATGCGGCGCGGCAGCACGTTGTTGCGTCCCATCACCATGAGCATGCGCGACACCGAGGCGTGCGAGGCGAGCCACGACGCGAGGGTCGCGGCGAAGCCCGCCGCCGTCAGCACGGCCTGCAGCACCGGGCCGCCGACCTGCACACCGATCTCGGGAAGCGTGCTGTCCTCGATGGCCTCGGGAGGGAACGCGGTCGAGTCGGGGAAGCGCAGCTGCGTCACGTACGAGGCGACGAGGAAGATCAGACCTCCGACGACGAGGGTCAGCAGGATCGCCCGCGGCATGATCTTGGGGGTCTTCGCCTCTTCGGAGTACATCGACACCGCGTCGAAGCCGATGAACGAGAAGCACACGACGGTGGCTCCGGCCAGCACGGCGCCGAACTGCACCTCGCTGTGTGCGAAGGGGGCGAGCGACACGGCGGTTCCCGCGCCCGCACCGCCCACGAGCTGCACGACGACCATCACGACGAAGACGGTCATGACGAGGATCGAGAACACCAGCAGGATCATGTTGACGTTCGAGGTGCCCCGCATGGTCAGGTAGATCACGAGGGTCACGCCCGCGGTGAAGACGACGACCCAGATCCAGCCGGGGATGTCGGGGAAGTGCGCCTCCATGTAGCTGCGCAGGATGAGGGCATTCACCATCGGCAGCAGCATGTAGTCGATCAGCGCGGTCCAGCCGACGACGAAGCCGACGCCCGGGTGGATGGCCTCGCGGGCGTACGTGTACGCGGAGCCCGCGCTCGGGATGACGCGGACCATCTTGCCGTAGCTGATGGCGGTGAACACGAGCACGACGAGGGCGACCGCGTAGGCGGCGGGCACGACGTTGTCGGTCTTCTCGGCGACGAGGCCGAAGGTGTCGAAGACGACGGTGGGGGTCATGTACCCCAGGCCCAGGCCGACGATCGACCAGAGTCCCAGGGTGCGGGCCAGTTTCGCGCCCGAGTTCGTGTGCGCGGCCGTGGCGGCGCGGGTGTTGTCGTTCGTGGCTCCTCCAAGAGGGTGCGGCCGCGCGCGCTCGGCGCGAAGCGGGGATGGTGTCGGGTACAGCATCAGGAGCACCGCTCAGGGGTGGGAGCGGGAGAGGGATGCCGGCATCGGTCGGGCCGGCATCCCGGGGGTCAGAGGCGGGTCCAGGCCTCGGTGAGGACGGAACGCAGGATCTGCTCGATCTCGTCGAACTCGGCGGGACCGATGGTGAGGGGCGGCGCGAGTTGGATCACGGGGTCGCCCCGGTCGTCGGCACGGCAGTACAGGCCGGCGTCGAAGAGGGCCTTCGACAGGAAGCCGCGCAGCAGGCGCTCGGACTCGTCGTCGTCGAAGGTCTCTTTGGTCGCCTTGTCCTTGACGAGCTCGATGCCGAAGAAGTACCCGTCGCCGCGCACGTCGCCGACGATCGGCAGGTCGTTCAGCCGCTCGAGGGTCGAGCGGAAGATCGGGGAGTTCGTGCGCACGTTCTCGAGCAGGCCCTCCTCTTCGAACACGTCGAGGTTCTCGAGTGCGACCGCCGCCGAGACGGGGTGTCCGCCGAAGGTGTAGCCGTGCGGGAAGGTCGCGTCGCCGTGGGCGAACGGCTCGTAGATGCGGTCGCTGATGATCGTGCCGCCGAGGGGGGAGTATCCGCTCGTGACCGCCTTGGCGAACGTGATCATGTCGGGCTGGTAGTCGTAGGCGGTCGCGCCGAAGTAGTGGCCGAGTCGGCCGAAGGCGCAGATCACCTCGTCGGAGACGAGGAGCACGTCGTACTTGTCGCAGATCTCCCGCACGCGCTGGAAGTACCCGGCCGGGGCGGGGAAGCAGCCACCCGCGTTCTGGACCGGCTCGAGGAACACCGCGGCCACCGTCTCGGGACCCTCGAACTGGATCATCTGCTCGATGCGGTCGGCGGCCCACAGGCCGAACTCCTCGGGCGTCCCGCCCCCGAAGCCCGACTCCTCGGCGCGGTAGTAATTCGTGTTCGGCACCCGGAAGCCGCCGGGGGTGACGGGTTCGAACATGTGCTTCATGACCGGCAGGCCGGTGATCGCCAGGGCGCCCTGCGTCGTGCCGTGGTAGGCGATCGCGCGCGAGATGACCTTGTGCTTGGTGGGCTTGCCCTGCGTCTTCCAGTACTGCTTGGCGAGCTTGAAGGCGGTCTCGACCGCCTCACCGCCGCCGGTGGAGAAGAAGACGTGGTTCAGGTCGCCGGGGGCGAGGTGCGCGAGGCGTTCGGCGAGCTGGATCGCGGCGGGGTGGGCGTAGGACCACAGGGGGAAGAACGCCAGTTCCTCGGCCTGCTTCGCCGCGGCCTGGGCGATGCGCCGACGGCCGTGACCGGCGTTGACGACGAAGAGACCGGCGAGGCCGTCGATGTACTTCTTGCCGGTGGCGTCGAAGATGTGGTGGCCTTCGCCCTTGACGATGATGGGAACACCCGGGCCGTCGGTCATCGTCGACTGGCGGGAGAAGTGCATCCACAGGTGGTCGCGGGCCTTGGCCTGGAGGTCGGTGTGCAGATCGGTGTCGAGAAGGGTCATCGCGTTCCCCAGTTGTAGAGCTGTCGGTGGAGCTTCAGATAGACGAACGTCTCGGTCGAGACGATGTCGGGCAGCGACCGGATGCGGTCGTTGAGCAGGTCGATCAGGTCGTCGTCGCTCTCGCAGACGACCTCGACGAGCAGGTCGAACGACCCGGCCGTGGAGACCACGTAGGTCACGCCGGGCAGCTCGGTCATCGCGGCGGCGGCGACCCGGGTGTCGCCCGAGACGCGCACGCCGATCATGGCCTGGCGTGCGAAGCCGAGCTGCAGCGGGTCGGTGACCGCGACGATCTGCAGGATGCCGGCATCCTGGAGCTTCTGCACGCGCTGGCGGGTGGCGGTCTCACTGAGACCGACGGCTTTGCCGATCTCGGAGTAGGAGCGCCGCCCGTCCTCCTGCAGCTGCTCGACGATCGCCTTCGACACTCGGTCGAGGACGGCGGTGCGATCAGTGAGGGGAGCCATGATCGGCGACGGTATCAGCGCTGAGCGACCTTTATCAATGATGTTTTCGGCATTTATCGGGGCGTAACAACGCGGAAACCGTCGAACGTGCAGTGCGGAACCTCGCGGTGGGCGTCTTCGGGACGAGCCCGCGTATCCCGGGCGCGTCGCGCCCCCGTTACGATGACCGCGGGGGTGCGCATGTCCGGGTGGCGGGAACGATGGCGGTCGACGCGTCGAGCGGTCGTGCGCGGGGCCGCGATCGCCGCGGCGGCGACGCTTCTGGCATCCGGTGCCGTGGCCGCCCCGGCGGCGTCTGCGGCGCCCTCGCTGCCGGGCTGGCTGTCGACCCGCGGCTCGACGATCGTCACGGCGTCGGGGACTCCCTTCACCATCAAGGCGGTCGCCTGGTTCGGCATGGAGACCTCGAACTGCGCCCCGCACGGCCTGTGGTCGATCTCGCTCGACGCGGGACTCGACGCCATCGCCGGCATGGGGTTCAACGCCATCCGCCTCCCGTTCTCGAACGAGTGCCTCGCGGCCAAGACCTCCAACTCGATCAACGGTTCGGTCAACGCCGACCTCGTCGCCCTCACACCGCTGAGGCTGATGGACACCGTCATCGCCCGCGCGAAGGCCCGCGGCATCTCGGTGATCCTCGACCGGCACCGGCCCGACTCGGGCGCGCAGAGCGAACTGTGGTACACCGCGCAGTACAGCGAGAAGCGCTGGATCGACGACTGGAAGATGCTCGCCGCCCGGTACAAGAACGAGCCGGCGGTCATCGGCGTCGACCTGCACAACGAGCCCCACGGCCCCGCCTGCTGGAACTGCGGCGACCCCGCGCGCGACTGGCGCGCGGCGGCCACCCGCGCGGGCAACGCCGTGCTGTCGGTCAACCCGAAGCTGCTGATCGTGGTCGAGGGCGTCGAGCGCCAGAACGACGGGAGCAACACGTGGTGGGGCGGCGGCTTGAAAGACGTGCGGTCGGCGCCCGTCACCCTCTCGGTGAAGAACCGCGTCGTCTACTCCCCGCACGAGTACCCCGCGACCGTGCACGCCCAGGAGTGGTTCTCGGCGCCGAACTATCCGGCGAACCTCGAGGGGATCTGGGATGCCAACTGGGGCTACCTGGTGCGCCAGAACATCGCCCCCGTGCTGCTCGGCGAGTTCGGCACCAAGCTCGAGACCGACAGCGACCGGGCCTGGCTGAAGACGCTCGTCGCCTATCTCGCCAAGACGAAGACGAGCTACGCCTACTGGTCGTTCAACCCCAACAGCGGTGACACCGGCGGCCTCGTCGCCGACGACTGGAAGACCCTGCAGAAGGCGAAGCTCGCGGCCCTCGCGCCCATCCTCACGCCGGCGGCGACGCCCAAGCCCACGACGAGCCCGAAGCCGTCCTCGTCGCCGAAGCCTTCGGTGAGCGTCAAGCCGACGACGGTTCCGCTGCCGTCGTCGAGCCCCAAGCCCACGTCGAGCCCGAAACCCACGTCGAGTCCGAAGCCCACGTCGAGCCCGTCGTCGTCGCCGAAGCCCTCCTCATCGGCGGCGCTCCGCGCGGAGTGGATTCCGCAGAGCGCGTGGGGCGAGGGCTACGTCGCCGAGCTGGCGCTGACCGCCACCGGGTCGGTGAAAGCCTGGACCGTGACGTTCGACGCCCCCGGAACCACCGCCATCACCAGCGCCTGGGGCATGACGTGCAGCGTCACGGGCTCGAGAGTCACGTGTACCGGCGACGGGTACGGCGCGGTTCTCGGCGCCGGCCAGACCGTACGCGTGGGGCTGCAAGCGGCGGCCACGCGCGCGCCGACGTCTCCGAAACTCACCGTCGCGGCATCCTGAGCCGACTGCGGCTCGACTGCGGCTCGACCGCGGCCCGACGGTGACTGCGGGGGCGTCAGACGTCGCGCGAGAGGAACTCCAGGCCCGCCTCGCGGAACGTCCGCGCGCCGGGGGCGTTCACGTGGTGGCGCCCGGGGATGTCGGCGAACTCGCCGCGGGGGAGGAGCCCCGCCAGGTGCTGCGACTGGTCGTGGATCGGATCCTCGGTGCCCGTCGCGATGAGCACGGGTTGCTGCGGCGGCGACGCCGGGTCGGGGTCGGTCTCGCCCAGGCGCATCCCCTCGGCGATCGCGACCAGGGCCCGCAGGTCGTTGCCGGGTACGCGCTCGGCGAGCGAGACGTAGCGCTGGGTGGTGGCGTCTTCGACCGGGGTGCCGTGGTCGAGGAACGCCCGCGCCTGGTCCACCTGCAGCCGCGCGAGGGGGCGCCCGTCGGGGATGCCGCCGAGCACGGCGCGCTCGACGTGCTCGGGGGCGTCGACGGCGAGCTGCCATCCCACGCGTCCGCCGAGGGAGTACCCGAGGTAGCGCACCTGGTCGAGCAGGTAGGTGTCGAGCACGGCGACGAGGTCGCCCACGAGCGTCGGCATCGTGTACGCCGAGGCCTCGTGCGGCTTGTCGCTCGCCCCGTGGCCGCGCTGGTCGACGGCCACGACGCGGAAGCCCGCCCGCAGCAGGTCGCGCACCCACCCGGTGTTCACCCAGTTGTCGCGCGTGCTCGATCCGAACCCGTGCACGCACAGCACCGGATCGGCGTCGGGGTCGCCCCACGTGTACGTCGCCAGGCGCACGTTGTCGGCGACGATGACGAACTGCGGCGTGGGTATCTCGGTGAGCGCGGGTACGGCATCCATTCCTCCGATCCTGGCAGACGCGCGGGGTGCGTCCGGGTAGTGGTCATAGTGGTCTCATGGGATACACGCGCGCCGAGCTCGAGTCGTACCGGGATGCCACGCGGCCCGACCTCGTCGAGACCGGTGTGCGATTGCTCTTCGTCGGCATCAACCCGGGGCTGTGGACGGCGGCGACCGGCACTCCCTTCGCCCGCCCCGGCAACCGCTTCTGGCCCGCGCTCGTGCAGGCGGGGATCCTCCCGCGGCTGCCCGCCCATGCGGCGCCCCTCGGCGACGCGGATCGCCGCATGATCTTCGACGCGGGGATCGGGGTCACCAACCTCGTCGCGCGGGCGACGGCGCGGGCCGATGAACTCTCGCGCGACGAGCTGCGCGCCGGTGCGGCGGCGCTCGTCGAGCGCGTCGACGCGCTGCGGCCCCGCGCGGTCGCGGTGGTGGGGCTCACCGCCTACCGCCAGGGCTTCGCGCGTCCGAGAGCCGCCGCGGGGCGGCAGGACGAGGCGATCGCCGGTGTTCCCACGTGGGTGCTCCCCAACCCCAGCGGTCTGAACGCCCACGACACCGTCGCGACTCTCGCCCGCGCCTACGCGGAACCCGCGCGGGCGGCGGGAGTGCTCGCGTGACCGCCGGTCGTCGTCGCGTGGCCGCACTGGGGGCGCTGATCGTCGTCGTGGGGGCCGGTCTCGTCGTCGCCCGCGGGCTGCCCGGCTCGGAGGCCACCGACGTCGCGGGCGACGCGCTGTACGCCGTCGCCGCGTACACCGGTCTCGTGATGCTCTTCCCGCGCGCGTCGCGCGCGCTGCTCGCGCTCGGCGCCGCGCTGTGGTGCGTGGGCGTCGAGCTGCTGCAGCTGACGGGGATCCCGCTGGTGCTGGCCGAGGGGTACCCCCCGCTCGCGCTCGTGCTCGGCACCGGCTTCGACGCCCGTGACCTCGTCGTGTACGCGTCGGCGGTGGCGGTCGCCCTCGGCGTCGACGCCTTCGTGTCGGCACGGTTCCTCCCCAGGCGACGGGCGCGCACCGACGTCGGAGCCTCCGAGTAGGGTGACCGCGACGAGAGGAGGACCGATGTTCGTACGGTTCGAGGGCGAGGTCTTCCGATGGGAGGCCCGCAGCGACAGCGACTGGTACTTCGTGGCGGTCCCGGTCGAGCTCAGCACCGAGATCCGCGAGGTGCAGACGTATCGTCGCGGGTTCGGCGGCGTGCGCGTCGAGGCGACCATCGGCGGGTCGACCTGGCGCACGTCGATCTTCCCGCAGACCGGTGGCGTGTACGTGCTGCCGCTGAAGCGCGCGGTGCGCGACGCCGAGGGCATCGCCCCCGATGCGGTGGTGCTGGTCGACCTCGTCGTTCTCGACGCCTGAGGTTGCGGATGCCGTGGGCTCTCGCCCCCGCTCTGGCGGTGTTCGCGGTGCTCGGCCTCGTGCTGGTGGTCATCGACGTGCGAACGCACCGCCTCCCCGATGCGCTCGTGCTGCCGGGCGGGGCGACGATCCTGGTGCTGCTGGTCGGCTCGGCGCTGACCATCGGTGAACCCGAACGCGTGGGTGGCGTCGTCGGGGGAGCGGCGCTGGCGTTCGTCGGCTGCCTCGCGGTGCATCTCGCCCGCCCGGCGGCGTTCGGCGGGGGCGACGTCAAGCTCGCCGCGGTCTGCGGCGCGGTCCTCGGATGGTGCGGCGTCGAGGCCGTGGCGTCGGGTCTGGCGGCCGGTTTCGTCGCCGGCGGGGTCGCGGCGGCGGGAACGGTCGCGGCGGGGGAACGCGGCGCCGCGCTCGCCTTCGGCCCCTTCCTCCTTGCCGGAACGTGGTGGCGGGTGCTCTCCGGCCCGGGGTGAGTTCAGCGGCCGGCGCCCCCGGAACGTCACGCGTCGGGTTCGAGAGCGTCGAGAGGCGCGCGGCCCGTTCGGCTGTCGCGCGCGGTCCGATCGGTCAACCCCGCTGGCCGGTCGTCTCGGCGTGGATACGCTGACCCCATGCCCGCCCTCATTCGTCGTGTCACCGCGTGGGCCCTGTCGCTCCGTGTCGTGCGCGCCTTCCTCGTCTACTCGGGGGCGCGTGGCCCCATGCTGGCCGACAGCGTGACCTACCGCACCCTGTTCAGCCTGTTCGCCGCGGTGCTGCTGGGCTTCTCGTTCGCCGCGCTCTGGCTCGCGGGGAACCCCGCCGGGTTGAGCGCCCTCACGAGCTCGGTGAACAGCGTGGTCCCCGGTCTCGTCGGCCCCAAGGGGCTGCTCGACGTGAGCAGCATCGATGCCCCGGCGGGCTTCACGCTGGGCGGCATCCTCGGAACCCTCGGTCTTCTGGGTGCCGCGATCGGCGCCATCGGCTCGCTGCGCTCCGCGCTGCGTCAGATCGCCGGGGTGACCACCGACGACACGCTGATCGTGTGGGTGCTGCTGCGCAACCTCGGCGTGGCCCTCGGCATCGGCGTCGCGCTCGTCGCCGCCGCGCTCGTGACGTTCGTCGCCACGGCCGGACTGACCTTCGTGCGCGAGCTCATCGGCGTGTCCGCCGACTCGTGGGTGACCGCGTTCTTCACGTGGCTCGTGTCGACCATCATTGTTCTGGCGCTCGACTCGGCCGCCATCGCGGTGGCGTTCGCGGCGTTGTCAGGGGTGCGCACCCGCCGCAGCACTCTCCTGCGCGGGGCCCTCCTCGGCGGCTTCGGCCTGGTGGTGCTCCAGCAGCTGTCGGGACTGTTCATCGGCGGCGCGAGCAACAACCCGCTGCTGGCGACGTTCGCCTCGCTGATCGCCCTTCTGCTCTGGCTCAACCTGTCGAGCCAGGTGATCCTGATCGCCGGGGCCTACATCACCGTGGCGACGGAAGAAGATCACGACCGCGTCCGCGCCAAGTTCGGCGCGTCGACGATGATCCAGTTCCGCGTCCGCCGCGCCGAGAAGGCCGTCCAGGCGGCGACCGGCGAGTTGACGGCCGCGCGCGAGGCCGAGACGAAGGAACGCGAGACGCTCGCCACCGCCGATCCCACCGCCGCCGCGCGCGAGAGCGAGGCCGAATCGAACGCCGGGGCGAAGGCCGGCGCTCAGACCGATGTCTGACCCGCGATCGGCCGTGCTGGCCACCGGTGAACGCGTCGCCGCCTACACGGCCGACGCGGTGCGGGCCGCCGAAGCCCCGCGGCTGGCCGAGGGGCACCCGCTCATGCGCTGGGCGGCGTCGGCCCTCGCCGAGATCGCCGCGGCCGAGTCGGCGCGGGCACCCGGCCCCGTGCTCGTGCTCGTCGGCGCCGGCGACAACGGCGGCGATGCGCTCTACGCCGCGGCCGAGCTCGCCCGGGGGCCCGAGCGCGTCGACGTCGTGCTGGTGCGCGACCGCGTGCACCGCGCCGCCTTCGACGCGGCCGTCGCCGCGGGCGCGCGCGTGCTGCCGGCGTCGGAGGTCTGCGCGCGGGTCGGCGACTACGCGCTGGTGCTCGACGGCATCCTGGGGATCGGGCGCCTGACCGACCGGCGGTTGCGCGGGGGTTCCCGGGCGATCGTCGAGTGCATCCTCGCGCTCCCCTCGGGTCGACCGCGGGTGATCGCCGTCGATGTGCCGAGCGGGCTCGACCCCGACGAGGGCACCGCGGATGCCGCCGTCCTCCCCGCCGACCTCACGGTCACGTTCGGTGCGCTCAAGGCGGGACTCGTCCGTGGGCGCGGACCCGAGCTCGCCGGACGCGTGCACCTCGTCGACCTCGGCCTCGACCCGTTCCTGCGCCGCGCGCACCCGGCCGTCACCGCGGCGCTCGACGTCGTGCGGGTCACGCCGCCGCAGCGCGCCTGAGCGGTCGCGGCGTCGCGGTCTCGCTCCGGAGCGACAGTCGCGTCCCCGGGCACGCCGAGCCCCTCGCGATTCGCACGAGGGCTCCGCAGCGACGCCGCGGGGGAGCGCTCGCGACGCGCACGGCCCCGAAAGGCGCGTGCGGCGTCAGCGCGCGTAGCGCTCGACGAACGTCCGCAGCAGGAGCGAGGGTGCCTCGACGGGCGCGCGTCGCACCGCGGCGAGCGTGAGGTCGAGCTCGTCGGCGGCGAAGTAGCCGAAGGCCGCATAGGCGTGGATCCGCGTGACGATCCCGTCGAGGTCGAGCTCCGGGTGGAACTGCGTCGCGTAGACGTTCTGCCCGAGCCGGAACATCTGCACCGGGCACGTGGAAGACGAGGCCAGCAGCACGGCGCTCGAGGGCAGCTCGCTGATCGCTTCTTTGTGGCCGACGAAGGCGGGGAAGGTTTCGGGAAGCCCCGCGGCGAGCGGGTCGTCGCGTCCCTCGGCGGTGAGGGTCACGTCGACGACGCTGATCGGCTCGGCGTACGTGCCGTCGATGGGTGCCCCCAGGTGCGTCCCCAGGGTGCCCACGCCGTAACAGGCGCCGAGGAACGGGGTGTCGCGCGCGACGACCGCCTCGACGAGTGCGGCGATCTCGGCCTCGACCCGCTGCTGCACCGCGGACTTGCGCTCGATCGGGTCCGAGGCGTTGAACGGACTTCCCCCGACCAGGATGCCGGAGATCTCGTCGAGGTCGAGATCGGGCATCGACTCGCGTTCCAGGCGCACACGCCGCAGGCGCTCGGGAGGCAGACCCGTGAACCGGAGGAAGAGTGCGTACTCCTCGTCTGCCGGGCCGTCCTGCGCGCGCGTGGCGAGAAGGACGAACGGGCGATCACCGGGCAGGTCCGTCCATGTCACCCGAGCGATTCTAAGCCCGCCCTGTCAAGGCGCGGGGCGCGGTCGGCCCCGCGGTCTACGCTGGCGGCATGGCTATTGCACGACTGACCGGAGGCCCGCTCGACGGGCAGGTGCTCCCCCTCGAGAACGAGACCGACGACACGCTGATCATGCCCTACAGCGAGGGACAGCTCGTCTACCGTCGCGACGGCGGTCTCGAGAACACCGGAGACGCCGACGGCCCCACGCAGGCGGTCTTCGTCTTCTCGGAGGAGACCGAGGACATCAACCCGAACGCCGACGGACGCGACGATTGAGCGCAGACTCGCACGGCGCCTCCAGCGTCGAGATCGAGTCGAAGTACGACGTCGACGACACCACACCCCTGCCCGACTGGTCGGCGCTGCCGGGTGTGGTGTCGGTCGGCGCGGCCGAACCGCGTGACCTCGACGCACGCTACGTCGACACGCCCGCGGCCGACCTGGCCCGCGCCGGCATCGCCGTGCGTCGACGCACCGGCGGCCCCGACGCCGGGTGGCATGTGAAGGGCCCGCTCGACGGCGCGGGTCGCACCGAGACGCACTGGCCGTTGGACGACGACACGTCCACCGCCCCCGGTGCAGACCCGGTGGTGCCTCCGGCGGTTCAGGATGCCGTCGCCGCTCACGCGGCGCCACCGTTCATCCCGCTCGCGCGGCTGCGGAACGACCGCACCGCGTACGCCCTGCTCGACGCCGACGGTGAGCAGGTCGCCGAGTTCGTCGACGATCACGTGCGCGCGCGCGATGAGCGCCGCGGCGTGGAATCGGCGTGGCGCGAGTGGGAGGTCGAGCTGGGCCCCGCCGGTCCCGCCGACGAGCAGGGGCGCGGGGCCTTCTTCGCCGCCGTCGACGCGGCGGTGTTCGCCGCGGGCGGTCGCCCCGCGGCATCCGGATCGAAGCTCGCTCGGGCGCCCGGCCGCTGACGCGCCTNTGTGCCCCGCGAGGCCGTGGAAGGCCTCTTGCAGGCCCTCCGACAGCGTCGGGTGGGTGTGCACGTTGCGGGCTGCTTCGAGAGCGGTGAGGTCCCACTTCTGCGCCAGCGTGAGCTCGGGCAGCAGCTCCGAGACGTCGGGGCCGATGAGGTGGCCGCCGATGAGCTCGAGGGTCTCGGCGTCGGCGACGAGCTTGACGAAACCGACGGGCTCGCCGAGGCCGTTCGCCTTGCCGTTGGCCGAGAACGGGAACTTCGACACCTTGATGTCGTGGCCCGCGTCGCGTGCCTGCTGCTCGGTCAGGCCGAACGAGGCGACCTGCGGGTTGCAGAACGTCGCACGCGGCATGTTGCGGTAGTCGCCGAGGGTCTGCGTCTCGGCATTGCCGATGGTCTCGGCCGCGACGACGCCCTGGGCCTCGGCCACGTGCGCGAGCTGCAGCTTCGCGGTGACGTCGCCGATGGAGTAGATGTGCGGCACGTTGGTGCGCATGTGGTCGTCGATCTCGATGGCGCCGCGCTCGGTGAGCTTCACGCCCGTGTTCTCGAGACCGAAGCCGTCGACCTTCGGCGCGAAGCCGATCGACATGAGCACGCGGCCGGCGTCGATCGACCCCTGCGAGCCGTCCTTCGCCGTGTAGGCGACGGTGACCTTGTCGCCGTGGTCGGTGACCGAGTCGACCTTGGTCGAGGTGAGGATGTCGACGCCGTAGCCCTTGTACTGCTTCTGGATCTCTTTCGAGACCTCGGCGTCTTCGTTGGGCAGGGCGCGATCGAGGAACTCGATGATGGTGACCTTCACGCCGTAGTTCGTCATGACGTAGGCGAACTCCATGCCGATGGCACCGGCGCCGACGATGACGATCGACTCGGGGAGCTCGCGGGTGAGGATCTGCTCCTCATAGGTCACGACGTTCTCGCTCAGCGTGACGCCCGGGAGCAGACGCACGGTGGAGCCCGTGGCGATGATGACGTTGTCGAAGGTGACCTGCTCCTTCGAGCCGTCGGTCTTGGTCACGTCGAGCGTGTGGTCGTCGGCGAAGTACCCGCGACCCTCGTACTCGGTGACCTTGTTCTTCTTCATCAGGTAGTGGATGCCCTTGACGTGACCGGCGGCCACCGACCGCGAACGGTCGAACGCCTTGCCGAAGTCGAAGTGCACGTCACCCGAGATGCCGAACATGTCGGCCTTCGCGTGGAAGGTGTGAGCGAGGTCGGCGTTGCGCAGAAGGGCCTTGGAGGGGATGCACCCGACGTTGAGGCACACACCGCCCCAGTACTTCTCTTCGACGATCGCGACCGAGAGTCCGAGCTGTGCGCCGCGGACGGCGGCCACATACCCGCCGGGACCCGCACCGAGAATGACCAGATCGTAATGAGGCATGCGCAAATCCTATCGCGCGGGGGTGCCGGTCGACCCGCCACCGGACGCACGACGACGGCCGCGCGACACGACGACGACGACGATCACCGCGGCGACCAGCACGAGCGCGACCACCAGCAGGATCCACGGCAGGGGAGAGGCCTCCGACGCGCTGTCCGCCGGGACGGCGGTGGCATCCGGAGTCGACGTGGGAGCGGCGCTCTCGGCCGGGGTCTGGCTCGCCGAGGGCGCGGGAGAGGAAGTGGGCGTGGCCGTCGCGGTCGGGGTGGGGGCGGCCGCGGGCACGGTGAACGAGAACGACCCGTCGATGGGGTGACCGTCGCTCGACACCACGCGCCAGAGCACCGAGACGGCGCCCGATGCGGGTCCGGCCAGCGGCTGCACGACGGTGCTGCCGTCGACGACCGGCGCGCCGGAGGTCAGCGACGCACCTGACGCGTCGGTGACCTGCACGACGGTGGCTCCGGGGTCGGTCAGCACATCGGCGCTGTAGGTGAAGGTGATCTCGGCGGGCAACGTCTCGAGCACGGCATCGACCGACGGGTCGGTCGAGACCAGCTCGTCGTGCGCTGCGGCGGGGAGCGCCGGCACGAGCAGAGCGGCGGCGGCCAGCAGGGCGGTCGCGAGGAGGGCGGGGAGGGTGCGCCGACGCGGCGCCACGGGGGAAGTCACTCTCCGACCCTAACGAGGCCTCCCGACACGGGCCTGGGAGCGTCCGTGACGCGCCCGCGTCGGGTGAGAGAAGGAGTGCGCGCGGGTGACCCGGAGCGGGGCGGTGTCCGTCCCGCGGGCCCGCCGCACCCGGGGCGCGGCATGACAACGATGACGCCGCGCGGGCGCGGACTCGACAGGGCCGTCTCCGGGTCGGTAGGTTCGAGTGTCCCCGCCTGGCCTTCCGCGACCCGAAACGCGTTGCCCGGCGTCGACGAACGAAGACACATCACGCATCATCACGGCCCGCGCGAGGCCGGTTCCCCCTCCCCAGGCGAACCGGTCGGGTTATGGTGAACGAGAAGGAGAAGCCGTGGACGAGACCCGCCGATTCGATCGCGACGACATTCGGCGCGCGGCTGACGCCGTCGCGTCCGAGCGTTCGCACGACACGACCGAGACCTTCGGCCACGACGCCGACCTGTCCTTCGTCCCCTTCGGCGCCGACCTCACCGAGGCCGAGCTCGAAGCCATCGACGCGCTTCCCGGAGGAGCCGCCCTTCTGATCGTGCGCTCCGGCCCGACCACCGGCGCCCGGTATCTGCTCGACACCGACGTCACCACGGTCGGACGCCACCCCGAGGCCGACCTCTTCTTCGACGACGTGACCGTCTCGCGTCGCCACGCCGAGATCATCCGCACGGGCACGGCGTTCGAGATCGTCGACCAGCGCTCGCTCAACGGGAGCTACGTCAACGGCGAACGCGTCGACCGCTCCGCCCTCGTCAACGGCGCCGAGGTGCGCATCGGCAAGTTCCGGCTGAACTTCTTCGGTTCGCCGGTCGACCTGCCCGCGGCAGAGCACTGATGGCGGCAGCCCCCTCCCGTGGTCGTCAGACGGCTGCGGGGCTGCTCAGCATCGGTCAGGTGCTCGCGCGTCTGACCCCCGATTTCCCGGCCCTCACCTCCAGCAAGCTGCGCTTCCTCGAGGTGCAGGGAATCGTCTCGCCCACGCGCACCGAGTCGGGCTACCGAAAGTTCTCGCCGGCCGACCTCGAGCGTCTGCGCATGGCGCTCACGCTGCAGCGCGACCACTACCTGCCGCTCGTCGTCATCCGCGACTACCTGGCCGAGCTCGACGCGGGCCGTAACCCCGCCCCGCCGACGTCGATCCCGTCGATGACCGCCGCCCCGCGCCGCTACCGGCGCGACGAGCTGCTGAGCACCGCGGGTGCCGGCCCCCAGCTGCTGAACGACGCCGTGAGCACCGGCGTGATCACGGCGGCCGAGACCTACCCGGAGCAGACCGTCGCGCTTCTGCGCGCCCTGGTCGCCCTCGACCGTCACGGGATCGAGCCCCGCCACGTGCGGGCGCTGCGACAGAGCGCGGAGCGCGAGGTTGCACTCGTCGAGTCGGCGATGTCGGCCCTGCTGCGGCGTCCCGACGCGGCATCCCGAGCCCGTGCGAGCGAGCTCGCGCCCGAGCTCGCCACCCGTCTCGACGAGGTGCGGGGGATGTTCGTGCGCGAAGCGCTCGAGCGGATCCTGTCCTGATTGCGACACGCCGCAGCCCCCGACGCGGATGTCATTGCCGGGGGACCCTCGCTGATCTAGCGTGGAAGGAACGAACCGATGAGGAGGAACGCGAGCATGAACGCTGGCGACGCACTCGGTGAACCCCGGTTCGCTTCAGATCTCCTCTTCACCGACGGTCTGCCCGAGATGGACGACGACACCGGTTATCGCGGCGCCGTCGCCGCCCGTGCCGCCGGCATCACGTACCGTCAGCTCGACTACTGGGCCCGCACCGAACTCGTCGTTCCGACCGTCCGCGGGGCGAGCGGCTCGGGTTCGCAGCGTCTGTACGGCTTCCGCGACATCCTCGTGCTCAAGCTCGTCAAGCGTCTGCTCGACACCGGCATCTCGCTGCAGCAGATCCGCACCGCCGTCGATCAGCTCCGCGCCGCGGGGATCCGCGACCTCGCCGGCACCACGCTGATGAGCGACGGGGCCTCGGTCTACCTGTGCACCTCGAACGACGAGGTCATCGACCTGGTCAGCCGGGGTCAGGGCGTCTTCGGCATCGCGGTCGGCAAGGTGCTGCGCGAGGTCGAGTCGACGCTGGTCGACTTCGAGTCGGCCACGTCCGACTCCGTCGACGAGCTGGCGGCCCGTCGTGCCGCCCGCACCGCCTGACCGCACCCCGCACCTCTCCGCCCCCCCGGATGCCACGGCATCCCGGTTTCGCTTGTCCCGCGCCCGAGGGGCCACGTTCTGTCGCTTCGCCCCGACCCGAGGCGACAATGCTCGGCGACTCACGCGGGGGTGACCAGGGGGAGCGAGACGAGAGACGCCGCCCGGCTGCGGAGCAGCGGGACGGCGTCTCGTCGGAAAAGCGGCGTCGGTCAGGCCTGCGGGGCCTCGTTCTCGACGGGGATGCGGCCGGTGCGCACGATCCGGTCGAGCAGGGCATCGAAGTCGGCGGCGAGTTCCTGCGCGCTGTCGCCGGGCCAGACGTGCAGCGGCTTGGCCGCACCCTGCGCCTGCTGCAGCGACGTGCGCTCGGGCAGCTGCGGGTTGAGCACGAGGGGGCCGAACATGTCGCGGAGCTCCTTGATGCGGAACTGGTGCTCGATCGACTGCGGGCGCACGCGGTTCACCACGACGCCGAGGGGCTGCAGTCGCGGCGAGAGACCGCGGCGGATCTCCTCGATCGCGCGGAGCGCGCGGTCGGCGGCGGCCACCGAGAACAGGCCCGGCTCGGTCACCACGACGACGCGGTCGCTCGCCGCCCACGCGGTGCGCGTGAGGGCGTTCAGCGACGGGGCGCAGTCGATGAGCACGAGGTCGTAGTCGGCCTCGATCGTCGCGAGCGCCTCTTCGAGCTTCCACACATCGCGGACGCTCGGGTGCGGACCGTCGAAGTTGATGGCCGAGGGGCTGCCGATGAGCACATCGATCGTGCCGGGGTGGACCTTCGCCCAGCCGCTCGAGGTGATCGCCTGACGGACGACCTTCTCTTTCGGGTTCGCGAGGACATCGGCGATGTTGAGACGGCCGGCGACCTGGATGTCCATACCGGTCGACACATCGGACTGGGGGTCGAGGTCGACGACGAGAGTGCGAACGCCACGTGCGAAGGCAGCGGATGCCAGCCCGAGCGTCACGGTCGTCTTGCCGACCCCGCCTTTCAAAGAGCTGACGGAGAGTACGTGCACGAGAGTCCACGTTACCGTCCCCTAGGCTGTGAGCACATTCAGCTCCGCCAGCTTGACGTGAGGTGCGCATGTTCTCGAAGATTCTGGTCGCCAATCGGGGAGAGATCGCCATCCGCGCGTTCCGAGCCGCCTACGAGGTCGGCGCGCGCACGGTCGCGGTCTACCCCTACGAGGACCGTGCGTCGCTGCACCGCCTGAAGGCCGACGAGGCCTACCAGATCGGCGAGCGCGGCCACCCGGTGCGCGCGTACCTCGACGTCGACGAGATCATCCGCGTCGCACGCGAATGCGGGGCGGATGCCATCTACCCGGGCTACGGGTTCCTCTCCGAGAACCCCGAGCTCGCCGAGAAGGCCGCCGCCCACGGCATCACCTTCATCGGCCCGCCCGCCGAGGTGCTGTCGATGGCGGGCAACAAGGTCACCGCCAAAGAGCACGCGGTCGCCGCCGGCGTTCCGGTGCTGCGCTCCACCGCGGCCTCCGACGACATCGACGCCCTGGTCGCGCAGGCCGACGACATCGGCTTCCCGCTCTTCGCCAAGGCCGTGGCCGGCGGCGGCGGGCGCGGCATGCGTCGCGTCGAGGCACTCGGCGAACTCGCCCCGGCTCTGGCCGAGGCGATGCGCGAAGCGCAGAGCGCCTTCGGCGACGCGCGCATGTTCCTCGAACAGGCCGTGCAGCGTCCCCGCCATATCGAGGTGCAGATCCTCGCGGATGCCACGGGCGAGACCATCCACCTGTTCGAGCGCGACTGCTCGGTGCAGCGCCGGCACCAGAAGGTCATCGAGATCGCCCCCGCGCCCAACCTCGACGAGACGGTGCGACAGGACCTGCACCGCTACGGGGTCGCGTTCGCCCGGTCGATCGGCTACCAGAACGCCGGAACCGTCGAGTTCCTGCTCGAGACCGCGGGGCCGCGCACCGGCGAGGTCGTCTTCATCGAGATGAACCCCCGCATCCAGGTCGAGCACACCGTGACCGAGGAGGTCACCGACGTCGACCTCGTGCAGTCGCAGATGCGCATCGCTGCCGGCGAGACTCTCGCCGACCTGCACCTCACGCAGGACGAGGTGCACCTGCGCGGTGCCGCCCTGCAGTGCCGCATCACCACCGAGGACCCCACGCAGGGCTTCCGCCCCGACACCGGCAAGATCACCACGTACCGTTCGCCGGGCGGCGCCGGCATCCGTCTCGACGGCGGCACGACCGCCGCGGGCTCGCAGGTGAGCCCGCACTTCGACTCGATGCTGTCGAAGCTCAGCTGCCGCGGCCGCGACTTCCCGGCAGCCGTCGCCCGCGCCCGCCGTGCCCTGGCGGAGTTCCGCATCCGCGGGGTGTCGACGAACATCTCGTTCCTGCGGGCGGTGCTCGACGATCCCGCCTTCGTGGCGGGCGACCTCAGCACCTCGTTCATCGATGAGCGCCCCGAGCTGCTGGCGGGCCGCGAGTCGAAGGACCGCGGTACCAAGGTGCTGTCGTGGCTCGTCGACACCACGGTGAACCGACCGAACGGCGAGAACCCGCTGTCGATCGACCCGGGTGCCAAGCTCCCCGCGCTCGACCTCGTGGAGCCCGCGCCCGCGGGCTCGCGCCAGCGCCTGCAGGAGCTCGGGCCCGTCGGCTTTGCCCGAGCGCTGCGGGAGCAGACGGCTCTCGCGGTCACCGAGACGACGTTCCGCGACGCCCACCAGTCTCTGCTCGCCACCCGCGTGCGCACCCGTGACCTCGCCCGCGTCGCGCCGTACGTCGCGCGCATGACGCCCGGCCTGCTGTCGGTCGAGGCCTGGGGCGGCGCGACGTACGACGTCGCCCTGCGCTTCCTCGGCGAAGACCCGTGGGAGCGCCTCGACGCCCTCCGCGCCGCGCTCCCGAACGTCGCGATCCAGATGCTCCTGCGCGGGCGGAACACCGTCGGGTACACCCCGTACCCCACCGAGGTCACCCACGCATTCGTCGCCGAGGCAGCGGCATCCGGTGTCGACATCTTCCGCATCTTCGACGCCCTCAACGACGTCTCGCAGATGCGCCCGGCGATCGACGCGGTGCTCGCGACCGGAACCGCGGTGGCCGAGGTGGCCATCTGCTACACCGGCGACCTTCTCGACCCGGCCGAGACCCTGTACACGCTCGACTACTACCTGGCGCTCGCCGAACAGATCGTCGACGCGGGCGCGCACATCCTCGCCATCAAAGACATGGCGGGTCTGCTGCGCCCGGCCGCGGCGTCGCGCCTGGTCACGGCGCTGCGCGAGAGGTTCGACCTGCCCGTGCACGTGCACACCCACGACACCGCCGGGGGACAGCTCGCCACCCTGCTGGCCGCCTCGGCGGCGGGGGCGGATGCCGTGGACGCGGCCGCCGCTCCCATGGCGGGCACCACGAGCCAGCCGTCGTTGTCGGCCCTGGTCGCCGCCCTCGCGCACACCGAGCGCGACACCGGGCTGGATCTCGAGGCCGTGAGCGACCTGGAGCCGTACTGGGAGGCCGTGCGCCACCTGTACCGTCCGTTCGAGTCGGGCCTCTCGGGCCCCACCGGCCGCGTGTACCGTCACGAGATCCCGGGTGGCCAGCTGTCGAACCTGCGTCAGCAGGCCATCGCGCTGGGCCTGTCCGACGACTTCGAGCTCATCGAGGACATGTACGCCGCCGCCGATCGCATCCTGGGGCGCGTTCCCAAGGTCACCCCGTCGTCGAAGGTGGTGGGCGATCTCGCCCTGCACCTCGCCGCGGTCAAGGCGGACCCCGCCGACTTCGAGCAGAACCCCGACAAGTACGACGTCCCCGATTCGGTCGTGTCGTTCATGGCGGGCGAGCTCGGCGACCTGCCCGGTGGGTGGCCGGAGCCGTTCCGATCGAAGGTGCTCGCCGGTCGCGACGTGAAGATCGGCGTCACGCCCCTCTCCGACGACGACACGGCCGCCCTCGCGGGAGCCCCGGCCGAGCGCCGCGCGCGCCTCAACCATCTGCTGTTCCCCGGGCCCACGCGCATCTTCGAGGAGATGCGCGCGTCGTACGGCGATCTCAGCGTGCTCGACACGGCCGACTACCTGTACGGACTCCGCGCGGGCGGGGAGCACACCGTCGAGATCGAGCGCGGCGTGCAGCTGTTCGTGGGCCTCGAGGCCGTGGGCGACGCCGACGACAAGGGCATGCGCACCGTCATGACCACGCTCAACGGGCAGCTGCGCCCCGTGTTCGTGCGTGATCGCTCCGTCAACGTCGAGGCGCGTCAGGCCGAGAAGGCCGACACGTCCACGCCGGGGCAGGTCGCGGCTCCCTTCTCGGGCGTGGTCACCATCAAGGCCGCGGTCGGCGACCAGGTCACCGCGGGTCAGGCCGTCGCATCGATCGAGGCGATGAAGATGGAGGCCGCGATCGCGGCGTCCGTCGACGGTGTCGTCGAACGTGTCGCCATCGCTACCACACAGCAGGTGGAAGCGGGAGACCTTTTGCTGGTAATCCGCCACGCGCAGTAACCTGGGAGGGGGCGCTTTCGCGCCCTCTTCCCGTTTGGAGACTGCAGTGACCCCCGACCGCACCGACGCGAACCCCGACGAGAACGCAGAACACGGCGTCCTCGACGAGAGCGGGAACCTCGACACCGCCAGCATCACGATCCTCGGAGGACACATCGCCCAGGTCAACGTCGACCTGCCGACCGTGTCCGACGACGACGACCTCGACGACGACGTCATCGAGGACGAGGTCGTGATCGACGACGCCGACCTGCGCCCCCTCGAGGCGCCCGAGTTCCGCGATTCTCCCCTCGAGCGTTCCACCGAGATCGTCCACGAGCCGCACGTCGAGCAGCTGCCGACCGGCGACATCATCCTCGAACCGCACCATGACGAGGCCTCTGTCGGCGACGCCGAAGACGGCGATCACGACATCCACGACGCCGAGATCGTGCACGACGACGACCAGACCGGTCATGCGTCGGTGGGCGATACGTGGGTCGACGTGGCCGTCGCTCACGCGACGGCGGACGACGAGGGGGATGCCGGCGCCACCGACGCGCGGGAGGATTCCGCGCCGTCGCACGCGCACGAGTCTCATGCCGCCGAGTCGGAGGTCGACGAGACCTCGGAGCCCGAGAGCACGGACGTAGACCGCGGCGAGGCGGAGCACGGCCACGACGTCGGCGGTCAGGACTCGGAGGACGACGTCGTCGAGAGCGACGTCGTCGAGACCGACCGCGGCGATACGCACCGCGGCGATGCGCACGGCGGCGATGCGCCCGCCGTCGACCCGCAGGACGACGCTGCGGACCACGACGACGACGCTCACGCCCCGGACACGCACGGCGCGGAAGCTCACGCGTTCGACGGAGTGACGTCGTCGGCCGACGACGAGGAGAGCGGCGTGAACGAGAGCTCCGCCGCCCTCGACGACCTCCACGACGTCGAGATCGTCGACGACGCCGAACTGTTCGCCGCGGATGCCGCGGACGGAGACGTCGAGCAGACCGAGCTGACCGCCGATCCGGCGCTGGCCGCGCCCGCCGATCCCGAGGGCGATGCGCAGCGGGAGGCCGAGTCGACCGACGTCGCGCGCACCGAGATCGATGACGACGTCACCGAGTCCGCAGGTTCCGACACCGCGGCCGAGGCCGTCGGGCTGCGCGCCGACGACGAGAGCGCGCGTGAGGCCGCCGTCGTTTCCGACGTCGACGCCTCGACGTCGCTCACGCGTGCTCCGTGGGTTCCCGCCCCCGCGGCGGGCGGACCCCGTGCCGAGGCCGAGGCGCCCGGCGAAGACGACGCGCACACCGACACCGACACCGGCACCGACGCGCACGCGGACATCGCCGCGGCCGTCGACACCGACCTTCCCGTCGAGGCAGGTGACACCGCCGCAGAGGCTTCCGCCAGCACGTCCGCGGAACAGGCCGATGTGCCCGACGCCGAGCAGCTCGACGCGCGCCCGGTCGTCCGCGAGTTCGAAACGTCTTCGACGTCGATCGTGATGGAGACCCCCACCGATGACGTCGCGGCGGCCGCGGCATCCACCGGTGCCCCGTCCGCCACCGGCGCCACCCCGATCGAGCCGAAGGCGTCGACCACCGCGTCGACCACAGTGACCCCCGAGCCCGCGTCCCACGCGGACGAGGTCGCACAGGCCGAGGTCGCACCGCGGAAGGCCACCGCCCCGGCCACCGGGACGGTCCCGACCACCCGCGCCGAGCGCGCGGCGACCGGCGTGATCGGAACGGTGCCGCTCACCCGCCGCAGCGCCCAGCAGGCCGACGAGGCCGCGCGCGTCGGGCGCGCCCACGCGCTCGAACGCGTCAAGACGCCCGAGCCCGAGGTGTCGCTCACGAGCAAGCGTCTCGGCCAGGTGGGGGACACGCGTGAGAGCGCCGACCTGCTCACCGCCGACCGGCTGCTCGATCCGCGGCAGATCGCCCGCCCCGAGCCCGAGGGCCTGTGGCGTCAGCTGGTGTACTCGGTGTCGGGTCACCGCATCAACCTCGGCGACGGCCGTCGTGCGCGCCAGCGCAAAGAGCTCGACCGCCGCATCTCGGCCCCGCTCGTCGGCGGTGCGCGATTCGTGCCGGTGCTCTCGCGCAAGGGCGGCGTCGGCAAGACGACCGTGACGTCGCTGCTGGGTATGGCCCTGGCCGACGCCCGCGAGGACCGCATCATCGCGGTCGACGCCAACCCCGACCGCGGAACCCTCGCCGATCGTGTCGGGAGCGCCAACGGCCGCACCGTGCGCGACCTCGTCCGCGCGCACGACGAGATGTCGGGATACAACGACGTCTCCTCGATCGTGGCCCGGGATGCCACGCGCCTGGACGTGCTGGCATCCGATACCGACCCGCGGGTGTCGGAGGCCTTCAGCGACGACGACTACCGTCAGGTCGCCGACGTCGCCGCGCACTACTATTCGATCGTGCTGACCGACACCGGCACGGGCATCGTCCACTCGGTGATGGGGGCCACCCTCGAGCTCGCGGACACGCTCGTCATCGTCGCCGGCCTCTCGGTCGACGAGGCCCGCCTGGCGTCGGAGACGCTGACGTGGCTCGAGACGAACGGGTACACGACGCAGGTGCGCGATGCCGTCGTCGTGCTCAACAACTCGCGGCCCGGTGCACCGCTCGTGCGCGAGAGCGAGCTCGAGGCGCACTTCCGCTCGCGCGTGCGCACCGTCATCCGCATGCCGTACGACGCGCGCATCGCCGCGGGCAGCGCGATCACGTTCCGCGAGCTGCAGCCGGCTACCCGCCAGGCGGCCCGCGAGCTCGCGGCGGCCGTGGTCGAAGGGCTTCGCGCTCCGGTGGCCGCGGCATGACCGTCCGTGCGATCCGGCTGTTCGGCGACCCCGTGCTCCGCGCCGTCAGCGCGCCCATCGAGACGATCGACGACGGCATCCGCTCGCTCGTGCGGGATCTGCTCGACACGGTCGCGCTCCCCGGCCGGGCCGGAGTCGCGGCCCCCCAGATCGGGGTGAACCTGCGCGCCTTCAGCTACAACATCGACGGTGACATCGGCTACGTGCTGAACCCCGTGCTGGTCGAGACCCGTGGCGAGCCGCAGCCGGTGGGAGAGGGCTGCCTCTCGGTTCCGGGCCTCTGGCACGACGCGCAGCGATTCCCCTGGGCGCGGGTCGAGGGCATCGACCTCGACGGCGAACCGGTCGTGCTCGAGGGTGAGGGCTTGCTCGCCCAGGCGCTGCAGCACGAGACCGACCACCTCGACGGCATGCTGTACCTGTCGCGTCTTCCCGCCGACACGCGCCGCGAGGCCATGCGCCAGGTGCGCGAGAGCGACTGGTTCTGACCCGCACGCCGTCGCATCCGGTCGGGCGCATCGTCTGCGCTGCGCGCGGGGTGAATCCGATCCGCTGCGGAGGGACTGAGGTCGCGCGCGTCGCGGAGGTCATGCGCCGTCGACGGAGAACGGCCCGGCCCCCACGCGGGGGACCGGGCCGTTCGCGTCGCGCCCGTCAGGGCAGCGAGACGTTCGTGGTGTTGACCGGCACCGCGTAGATGTCCTCGATGTCGTCGGCGAAGTCGGCCACGATGACGTTGCGCTTGATGCTCATCTTCGGCGTGAGGTGGCCGCTGGCCTCGGTCCACTCCGTGGGCAGGATGGTGAACTTGCGGATCGACTCCGCGCGGGACACCCGCGCGTTGGCCCGGTCGATGGCGCCCTGCACCTCGGCGCGCACCTTCTCGTTCGCCGCGGCGGCGGTGAGCGTCATGTCGGAGGGCAGGCCGTTGTTGGCGAGCCACGTGGGGAGCATCTCGGAGTCCAGGGTCACGAGGGCCGAGATGAACGGCTTGTGGTCTCCGACGACGACGACCTGGCCGACGATCGGGTTCGCGCGGATGGGGTCTTCGAGAGCCGCGGGGGCGACGTTCTTGCCGCCGGCGGTGACGATGATCTCTTTCTTGCGACCGGTGATCGAAAGGAAGCCGTCGCTGTCGAAGGCGCCGATGTCACCCGTCTTGAACCACTCGCCGTCGAACGCCTCGGCGGTGGCCTCGGGGTTCTGCCAGTACTCGCGGAAGACGTTGATGCCCCGCACCTGGATCTCGCCGTCGTCGGCCAGACGCACGCCCACGCCGGGCAGCACCGGACCGACCGAGCCGATCTTCGACTTCGTGGCGAGGTTGACCGTCGCCGGCGCCGTGGTCTCGGTGAGGCCGTAGCCCTCGAGGATGACCACGCCGAGGCTGCGGAAGAAGTGACCGAGCCGGGGGCCGAGCGGAGCCGACCCCGACACCGCGTACACGATCCGCCCGCCCATGGCATCCCGCAGCTTCGCGTACACGAGCTTGTCGAACAGTGCGAACTTGATTCTGAGGCCCAGCGGGATGGACCGGCCGTCCTGCAGACGCTCGGAGTGCTCGATGGCCGCGGCGGCGGCCGCGCGGAAGATCTTGCCCTTGCCGCCGGCCTCGGCCTTCTGCTCGGCCGAGTTGTAGACCTTCTCGAACACGCGCGGCACGGCCAGCAGGAACGAGGGCCGGAACGAGCCGAGCGCGGGAAGCAGCTGCTTCGTGTCGGGCTGGTGGCCGGTCTTGACACCGGCGTGCACGTTCAGCAGCGAGATGAAGCGGGCGAAGACGTGCGCCGTCGTGATGAACAGCAGCGTCGAGGCGCCGGGCGTCTCGACGACCTCGTGCAGCGCCTTGGCGGAGTTGCGGGCGAGTTCGACGAAGTTGCTGTGCACCAGCACGCAGCCCTTCGGGCGTCCCGTCGACCCCGAGGTGTAGATGAGGGTCGCGACATCCGACGCCTTGGCCAGGTGGCGGCGGCGCTCGATCTCTTCGTCGGTGATGTGCCCGCCCCCGGCCACGAGCGTGTCGAGCGCGCCCGTGTGCATCTGCCACACGTCGCGGATGAGCGGCACGTCGCTGCGCACCTCGTCGAGGCGTTCGGCGTGCTCCGCCGACTCCAGGACGACGGCGATGGCGCCCGAATCCGAGAGGATCCACGAGATCTGCGCGGGGGAGCTCGTCTCGTACACCGGCACCATCACGGCGCCGGCGTAGAACAGCGCGAAATCGACGAGCGTCCAGTCGTAGGTCGTGCGCGCGATGAACGCCACCTTCTCGCCGGGCTGGATGCCCGCGGCGACGAATCCCTTCGCGAGCGCGATCACCTGCCGTTCGAACTCCGAGGCGGTGACGTCGCGCCATCCGTCGGCATCGGGCACCGCGAACAACGCGCGGTCGGGGGTCGCCCGCACGCGGTCGGCCAGCAGGTCGGACGTGTTGGCGTCCGGGTCGGCGGCGACGAGGGGGGAGAGGTCGAACTGGATCACGGTAACTCCTTTGGCACCGGAAGAACGTCGAGCGGTTCGTCGAGTCTATCCGCACGTCTTTCCCTGCCCCGGGTGAAGTGCGTTCCTCGCACGGGTGTCCCGGGTGGCTAGACTGCTCCGGGCCGGCCGAGCGGTGGGCCCGGAAGGGAACGCGGTGCAGAACGTCGGCATCGACATCGGGGGCACGAAGATCGCGGGCGGCGTCGTCGACGCCGACGGGACGATCATCGAGAAGCTCCGCGTCGACACCCCCATCGACCCGTCGGCCCTCGTGGATGCCGTGGTCGACATGGCCGACCACCTGCGTCGTGCCCACGAGGTGCACGCCATCGGCGTCGCGGCGGCGGGCTTCATCAGCCGCGACCGCAGCACCGTGATCTACGCGCCCAACATCGACTGGCGCGACGAGCCGCTGCGCGCGCGCCTCGAGCAGCGCCTCGACGCCCCCGTCACCATCGAGAACGACGCCAACGCCGCGGGCTGGGGCGAGTACCGCTTCGGCGCGGGCCAGGGCGTGCGCGACATGGTCATGCTGACGATGGGCACGGGAGTGGGCGGCGCCGTCGTCACCGACGGCGAGCTCTTCCGCGGCGGACACGGCATCGGAGCCGAGCTCGGACACCTGCGCTTCGTGCGCGGGGGACACCCCTGCGGCTGCGGGCAGAACGGATGCCTCGAGCAGTACGCCTCGGGCCGCGCGCTGCAGCGCGAGGCGAACGCCATCGCCGACGAGGGCGGGATCGGCGCGGCTCTCGCGGCGGTCCGCGACGAGAAGGGGGCCATCCCCGGTCCCGCCGTCTCGCGACTCGTGCTCGCGGGCGACCCGGGTGCCGTCGAGGCGCTGCGCCGGGTGGCCACGGCCCTCGGCGAGGCCTGCGGAGGCTTCCAGGCGGTGCTCGACCCCGAGGTGTTCGTCATCGGCGGGGGAGTCGCGCAGCTCGGCGCCGACCTGCTGGAACCGGTGAAACTCGCGTACGAGACGTCGCTGCCGGGATACGGTGAACGTCCGGTCGCCGAGTTCGCGATCGCACGCTTGGGCAACGACGCCGGTCTCATCGGGGTCGCCGACCTCGCCGGGAAGGAACGCTGACGATGTTCTACTGGCTCATGAAGTACGTGGTGATCGGACCGATCATCAAGGCGATCTTCCGCCCGTGGATGGTGGGCCGGCGAAACATCCCCGTCGAGGGCGCGGCGATCCTCGCCAGCAACCACCTGTCGTTCTCGGACTCGATCTTCCTGCCCCTGATGATCGACCGGCGCATGGCCTTCCTCGCCAAGAGCGACTACTTCACCGGGCGCGGTCTGAAGGGCTGGGCCACCCGCCTGTTCTTCACCGCCACGGGCCAGTTGCCCATCGACCGCTCCGGCGGCAAGGCGTCGGAGGCATCGCTCAACACCGGTCTCGGCGTGCTCGGCCGGGGCGAGCTGCTCGGCATCTACCCCGAGGGCACCCGCAGCCCCGACGGCACCCTGTACCGGGGTCGCACGGGCATCGCGCGCATGGCGCTCGAGGCGCGCGTCCCCGTCGTCCCGGTCGTCATGGTCGACACCGGCGCCGTCATGCCCATCGGTCAGCGCCTGCCGCGGGTGGGACGCGTCGGCATCGTCATCGGCGAGCCGCTCGACTTCTCGCGTTTCGAGGGCATGGAGGGCGATCGCTACGTGCTGCGGTCGGTCACCGACGAGATCATGGTGGCGCTGCAGCGCCTCGGCGAACAGCGGTACGAAGACGTGTACGCGTCGACCGTGAAGGACCGCCTGGCCACCGCGCAGGCGGCGAAGGCGCCCGCGGCGCGCCACTAGACTTCAGGGGTGAATCAGCAGCTCCACGACCTCGACCACTGGCGAACCCTGCCCATCAAGCAGCAGCCCCGGTGGTATGACGAGGCCGCGGTCGACGCGGCATCCGCAGAGCTGGCGACCCTCCCGCCGCTGGTCTTCGCCGGCGAGGTCGACAATCTGCGCGATCGCCTCGCGCGCGCCGCCGCCGGTCAAGCGTTCCTCCTGCAGGGCGGTGACTGCGCCGAGACGTTCGCCGGCGCGACCGCCGAGCAGATCCGCAACCGCATCAAGACGGTCCTGCAGATGGCCGTCGTGCTCACCTACGGGGCGTCGATGCCGGTGGTGAAGATGGGCCGCATGGCGGGCCAGTTCGCCAAGCCCCGTTCGAGCGACGTCGAGACGCGCGGTGACGTGACGCTGCCCGCCTACCGCGGCGACATCGTCAACGGGTACGACTTCACCGAGGAGTCCCGCAAGGCCGACCCGGCGCGGCTGCTCAAGGGCTACCACACGGCCGCCTCGACGCTGAACCTCATCCGCGCGTTCACGCAGGGCGGCTTCGCCGACCTGCGCGAGGTGCACAGCTGGAACAAGGGCTTCGCCAGCACCCCGGCCAACCAGGCCTACGAGAGCATGGCGACCGAGATCGACCGCGCGATCAAGTTCATGGAGGCCGCCGGCGCCAACTTCGACGAGCTCACGCGCGTCGAGTTCTACACCGGCCACGAGGGTCTGCTCATGGACTACGAGCGCCCCATGACGCGAATCGACTCGCGCACGGGCATGCCGTACAACACCTCGTCGCACTTCCAGTGGATCGGTGAGCGCACGCGCGAGCTCGACGGCGCGCACGTCGACTACTTCTCGAAGATCCGCAACCCCATCGGGGTGAAGCTCGGCCCCTCGACCACGCCCGAGACGGCGCTCGCCCTCATCGACAAGCTCGACCCCGAGCGCGAGCCCGGTCGCCTGACGTTCATCACGCGCATGGGCGCGGGCAAGATCCGCGACGCCCTGCCGCCGCTGCTCGAGGCCGTCCGCGATTCGGGCGCCACACCGCTTTGGGTGACCGACCCGATGCACGGAAACGGCATCACCACGCCCACCGGGTACAAGACGCGTCGCTTCGACGACGTCGTCGACGAGGTGCGCGGGTTCTTCGAGGCGCACCGCTCCGTCGGCACGCACCCGGGTGGCATCCACGTCGAGTTGACCGGCGACGACGTCACCGAGTGCCTGGGCGGCTCCGAGATGATCGACGAGGCCACCCTCGCGACCCGCTACGAGAGCCTGTGCGACCCGCGTCTGAACCACCGGCAGAGCCTCGAGCTGGCGTTCCTCGTCGCCGAGGAGCTCGAGAAGCGCTGAGCCGCGTCTCTGTCGCCTCGACGCCCCCGATCCGCTGTGGTCGGGGGCGTCGTGCGTGTGCGTGTGGTGTCGCAGCCCGCGCGCGCCGATCAGCGCACGGACCCGCGCGCTACAGCGTCGGGGTCAGGGTGATCGTCGAGCCCTGGGGCGCGGTGCCGCCGGCCTTCGGGTTCGTCGCGCGCACCTTGTAGATGTCCCAGTACTTGAACCCGAGCGGCAGTGTGCCGTCGTCGATGCCCGCGTTGACCTGGAATCCGAGGTTCTCGAGCGCGTTCACCGCGTCGCGGATCGTCATGCCCACGATGTTGCCGGGGATCTCCACTGGGCGCGGCCCGATCGAGACACTCAGGGGAACGGTGTCGCCGGGGCGCCAGTTGCCGCCGCCGTCGCGGTCGCCGATGCCGATGATGTTCCCGGATGCCACGGAGTTGCTGTACTCCTCGGTCGTCGACGTCTCGAGTCCCACGGCGTTGAGCGCCCGCTCGGCCTGCGACTGCGAGCGGCCGGTGACGTCGGGGATCGGCCCGAGCGAGACGACCAGTGAGGCCGCGTCGCCTTCGTAGACCGTGCAGCCCGAGGTGCAGTCGATCGCGTTCGCGCCGGAGCGGGGGATGACCGACGCCGATAGCACGGTGCCGTCGCCGGCATCCGCGAACTCCCGCGTCGGGTCGCCGACGCCCACGACGGCCGCCTGGAGGATGCCGGTGACCTCGTCGGCGCTCTTGCCGGCCAGTTCGGGAATCTGATGGGTCGCGGGCCCGATCGACACGAAGACGGTGACGACCGTGTCTTTGTCGAGTCGTTCTCCCGCGGCCGGGTCGGTTCCGACGGTCGTTCCCGCCGGGATCTCACGATCGGTGACCTCTTGCGCCTGTCCGCGCAGGTGCTCCTGCACGAGTAGCGCCTCGGCGTCGGCGAAGCTGCGCCCCGAGACGTCGGGCACGGCGACGAGCGATCCGGGGCCGGAACCGAAGTACCAGCCCGTGCCGGCGGCGCCCGTGGCGAGCAGCAGCACGAGCATGAGCATCCAGATGCCGCGGGCGGTGCGGCGGCGGGTCTTCGTGCGGAGCCGGGCGGCGTTGTCGGGCTCGTCGGCGGGCGCCGACGGCAGGGACGCGGTCTGGGGCAGCACCTTGGTGAGCTCTCGAGACTCCGCCGCGGTCGCCGGGCTCGTCGTGCCGACCGAGACGGCGCGGGCCACCTGCGGGGCGAGGCCCAGCTCCTTCTCGACGGCGCGCAGGCGCTCGAGCATCACGGCGGCGTCGAGCGGCCGGTCGTCGGGCTCGCGCTCGGTCGACCACAGCACGAGCTCGTCGAGCTGCTCGGGGACGGAGGGGTTCTTCGCGCTCGGGCGGGGCACGGAGTCGGTGGCGTGCTGGTAGGCGATCTGCATCGGCTGCTCGCCCTTGTAGGGCTGCTCGCCGGTGAGCATCTCGTACAGCATGATGCCGAGCGAGTAGATGTCACTGCGGGCGTCGGCGGTGCCGCGCGTGACCAGCTCGGGAGCCAGGTAGGCGATCGTCCCCATCAGCTGGGCGCCGCTGGCGGTGTTCGCCGTGGTGGCTCGGGCGAGACCGAAGTCGCCGATCTTGATGCGGCCGTCCTCGGCCAGCAGCACGTTCTCGGGCTTCACGTCGCGGTGCACGATGCCGGCGCGGTGCGCGGCGGCCAGCCCCGAGAGGATGGCATCCATGATCGTCAGGGTCTGATCGACCGTGAGGCGCTTGTGCTCGCGCAGAAGCTCGCGCAGCGTGATGCCGGGCAGGTACTCCATGACCAGGTAGGCCATCTCGCCGTCCTGGCCCTGGTCGAAGACGTTCACCACGTGCGGGTCGCTCAGGCGCGCCGCCGAGCGGGCCTCCTGGATGAACCGGCTCTGGAACACGGTGTCGTCGCTGAGGTGCCCGTGCATGACCTTCAGCGCGACGCGGCGCTCGAGGCGCAGATCGGTCGCGACGTACACGGTCGCCATGCCGCCGCGCGCAATGCGCGCGCGGACCCGGTACCGGCCGTCGACGAGACGGCCGATCAGCGGGTCGGCCTGCTGACTCGTGCTCACGGGTCGAGTCTACGGAGCGCCCCCTGGGAGCCCGGGCAACGGCTCACCGCCACCTCAGCCGAGAACGGCGAGCCAGGTGGTCGCGGGCTGCTCCCATTGCGCGTAGCGATCGGGGTAGGCCGAGATCTGCACGGCCTGAGCCGCGTCGGCGTACGACAGCTGCTCCCAGCCCTCGATGTCGAGCAGTCCGCGCGTGTCGGAGCCGTTGGGGTCGGCGGATCCGCCGTAGAAGGCCCGGGTCGACCGGTCGGGGTCGAGGATCTGCTCGGGCGAGCCCCACCCCGTGCTGGGCCGCTGCTGGAAGAGACCGCGCGAGTCGCGGTCGCCCCCGTCGAGGTTGCGCAGCCACGACTCCTGCATCGCGGTGCCGAGGGCGATCCGGATGCCGTGATCCGACACGCCGAGCTCCCGCCCGATCCGGATGATGAGGCGCGCGTTCTCGGACTGCTCGGCGTCGAGTCCGGGAGCGGTCGCCGGGGGGAGCGCCGCCGGGGCGGGAGCCGCCGGAGCGGAGCCGGAGGGGATCCGCAGCACCTCGCCGGGGTAGATGATCGACGAACGCGTGAGGTCGTTGGCCGCGAGGACGGCGTCGATCGAGACGCCGTGGGCGGCGGCGATCGCCGAGACGGTGTCTCCCGGTCGCACCTCGTAGGTGGGCGTCGGGGCGTCAGCGGGAGCCGCCGGTGGCGCGATCGCGGCGACGAGGGCGAGGACCTGCCCGGGGCGGATGACGGCGGAGGCGTCGAGCCCGTTGGCCGCGAGCACCGCCGCGGTGTCGAGGCCGTGGGCACGGGCGATGCCCCAGACGGTGTCGCCCGGCTGCACGGTGTAGGTGGCGGATGCCGCGAGCGCGGCCGTGGCGGGAACGTCGAGCGCGCGGGGCGCCGGCGGCAGCGCCGCGAGGGGCGGGGCGGGTGGTGCCGCGTGCGCGGCGTGCTCGCCCGTGAGGGCCAGGGCGATGGAACCGGCCACCGCGGCCGGCCAGATCGCGGCGACCCGCTTTGCCGTGGAGATCTTCGCGGTGGGCGGCGTCGACGCGGCCGGGGCCGGCGCGGCGAGAGAGGGGAGTCGTTGCATGGTGGGGGATGTCCGTTCTTCCGACTTCCTTCGACGCTCGCACGGGCTGTGAGAGATGTCAACGCGTGGGGCTCGTGTGACGCGTGTGACCCGCCCGGGCCTGGCGGCGCTGGCACTCCTGCCCGCGCGGAGGGTGAGATAGTGGCATCGTGACCGACACTTCCCCCTATGAGACCGCCTGGCTGACCCTCCCCGATCTGGTGGAGATCCTGGACGAGCCCCTCGGCCGGGTGCGTCGTCTGCTCGACGAGAACTACCTGGTCGGCTCGCGTCGGCACGGTGCGCTGCGTGTTCCCGAGGTCTTCCTGGTCGACGGTCGTCCCCTCGCGTCGCTGCGCGGCACGATCATCGTGCTGCACGACGCCGGGTACGACGAGGACGAGACGATCGACTGGCTGCTGACGCCCGAGGACAGCATCGGCGTCGCCCCCATCGAGGCGCTGCGCGCCGGTCGCAAGAGCGAAGTGCGCCGCGTCGCGGCGTCGCTCGCCTGAGCCCACCGCCCGCTCGGGCGCCGGATGTCGCCGCGTCAGGCGGAGCGTTCGGTGGCCGCCCGCGCCAACGCACGCAGTTCGCCGACGGCCGAGGCGCCCAGGCGCGTGTCGGTCAGGGCGGCGTCGGCCCGACGGGCGTAGTCCGCGATGAGCTCCTCGGTGCGAGCCAACGCGCCGGTGTCGACGATCGTGCGCTGCAGGCCCGCGATCCGGTCGGCGTCGAGGGTGGCGTCGCCGAGCAACGCGTCGATCTCGCGGCGTTCGGCCTCGGGCAGCGATTCCCGGGCGTAGGCGACGAGCACGGTGCGCTTGCCCTCGCGCAGGTCGTCGCCGACGGGCTTGCCGGTGACGGCGCTGTCGCCGAACACGCCCAGCACGTCGTCGCGCAGCTGGAATGCCATTCCCACGTCGTGCCCGAAATGCCCGAGGGCCTCGAGCTGCGCGTCGTCGGCCCCGGCGAGTTCCGCGCCGATGAGCAGCGGCTGCTGGATGCTGTAGCGCGCCGACTTGTACGACGCGATGCGCAGTGCCCGCTCGGCGTGGGTGTCGTCGGGGTAGACGACGTGGGCCGACTCCTCGGTGACGTCGAGGAATTGCCCGATCGTGACGTCGCGGCGCATCCGCGCGTAAGCCCGCCGGGTGGCGCCGGCGGTCGCGGCTCCGTCGAGTCCTTCTTCGAGCAGGTCGTCGCTCCAGGCGACGAGGAGGTCGCCCAACAGGATGGCGCCCGAGCGTCCGAAGGTCTCGGGGTCGCCGGTCCACCCGGCTTCGCCGTGCGCGTTCTGCAGGGCGCGGTGCGCGGCGGGCTGACCCCGTCGCGTGTCGGAGTTGTCGACGAGGTCGTCGTGCACGAGGGCCGCGGCGTGGAACACCTCGAGCGAAGACGCCACCGCGAGGGCGGCGTCGTCGAGGCCGTGCGCGTCGGGGTGGTCGAGCTCGTCGACCGCGCGCCAGCCGGTGAGGCAGAAGCGCGCGCGCAGGCGCTTTCCACCGCGAAGGGCGGCTGCACCGGAGCGGGTGAGCGCCTCGGCCTCGGGGCCGAGCATGGCCGCGTACGATAGCTGATCAGAGAGGAACTTGTCGAGTCGCTGGGAAACAGCTTCGATCGGTTCCGGGGAGGCTGGCACGGGCCTAGCCTAGTGATCCACGCCGCGCGTAGAATCGTCCGCACCGAACAACAGAGGGGGATGCATGCCACTCTCCGAACAGGAGCAGCGTCTGCTGGATGAGATGGAGCGCCATCTCATGAGCAACGACACCGATGTCGTCACCGCCCCCAGTCGCGCCCTGAGCTATCGCAACATCGTCCTCGGCTCGATCCTCGTTCTCGCGGGGCTCGGAGCGCTGGTGGTCGGTGTGTCGATCGGCTTCAACACCGGGTTCCTCGGCATCGCCATCGGGGTCGTCGGATTCCTGCTCATGGTGGGCGGCGTCGTCTTCGCCGTCACGCCGATGCGCGGCTCCGCTCCCACGGCGCCCGTCGCCTCCGCACCGGGTGCTCGCGCCCCTCGCGCGGCGAGCACGTCGTTCATGGACCGCATGAACGATCGGTGGGACCGCCGCCGCGAAGGGCACTGACCCTCCCGCATCCTGAATCAGCACCGGCTCTTCCGAGCCGGTGCTTTTTCGTGCGCCCGGGGAGCGGGTTGCGACGGAATGGGGCGAGTGGGGGAGTGCCCCTTTTTCGCCGTGCCCCCTCCCTTTTGCTCCACCGGCCGTCTTCACACGGTGTTCGACCGTTCTCGAGCCGCGGAAAGACGCGGATCTCGTCGCGCCGTCGAGGGAGGGCCAGCAACAGTACACGGCGGCATTCCTTCGCGGAAGATCGCAGGATTCGATAGCTAAGTGGAGGGCAGTGGAGTAAAGTGGGGGAAACTTCGCTGGCCGGACGAAGGGGGTGGACGCTCGGATGCTGCTCGGAACGCACAGCCCCAAGCTCGACGACAAAGGGCGCGTCATCCTGCCCGCGAAGTTCCGTGACGATCTCGGAGCCGGAGTGGTGATCACCCGGGGGCAGGACCGCTGCCTCTACGTGTTCAGCACCGAGGAATTCGAGCGCGTGCACGAGCGGATCCGCGAGGCCCCGCTCAGCAACAAGCAGGCCCGCGACTTCCTGCGCATGTTCCTCTCGGGGGCCAGCGCCGAGAAGCCCGACAGCCAGAACCGCATCACCGTTCCCCCGGCGCTGCGCGCCTACGCCGGGCTCGGTCGCGAGCTGGTCGTCACGGGTGTCGGCGCCCACGCCGAGATCTGGGATGCCGAGGCCTGGAACGCCTACGCCGAGAGCAACGAAGACACGTACGCCGAGATGGAGCAGGAGGTGATCCCGGGACTGTTCTGACCCTCCGGCTGTGATGTCCAGCCGCACGCCCTGACGCACTTCCCCGGCGCCAGGTCCTGCGGATGGGCATCAGAGCCCGAGGATTCGGAGCCCGACATCATGGACATCCGCGACATCCACACCCCCGTTCTTCTCGAACGCTGCGCCGAGCTGCTGGCGCCCGCGCTCCAGCGCCCCGGCTCCGTCTTCGTCGACGGCACGCTGGGCATGGGCGGGCACTCCGAGGCCTTCCTCGAGCGCTTCCCGACGACCCGCCTGATCGGCCTCGATCGCGACACCGACGCCCTGCGCATCGCGGGGGAGCGGCTGGCCCGCTTCGGCGACCGCGTCACCCTCGTGCACACCGTCTACGACGGCATCGCCGAGGCCGTGGCATCCGCGGGGGTGAAGAAGGTCGACGGCATCCTCTTCGATCTCGGAGTCTCGTCGCTGCAGCTCGACGAGGCCTCCCGCGGCTTCGCCTACGCGCAGGACGCCCCGCTCGACATGCGCATGGACCAGACCAGCGGCATCACCGCCGCGCACGTGGTGGCCACCTACGGCGAGGGCGATCTGCGTCGCATCTTCGAGCGGTACGGCGAAGAGAAGCTCGCCGGCCGCTACGCCCGGGCGATCATCGCCGCTCGCGCCGTCGCGCCCCTGGAGCGCTCGGGTCAGCTGGTCGACGTGCTGCAGGCCGCGACCCCCGCCGCCGTGCTGCGTGAGCGCCACCCCGCCAAGCGCGTCTTCCAGGCGCTGCGCATCGAGGTCAACGCCGAGCTGTCGGTCCTCGAACGCACGATCCCCGCGGCCCTCGGCACCCTCTCGGTCGGCGGGCGCATCGTCGTGCTGTCGTACCAGTCGCTCGAGGATCGCCTCGTCAAGCGCGTGTTCGCCGACGCCTCGACCTCGACCGCCCCCCGGGGGCTTCCCGTCGAGCTGCCCGAGCACGCGCCGAAGTTCCGCCTGCTCGTCCGCGGAGCCGAGCTCGCCGGAGACGACGAGCGGGCCGTCAACCCCCGTGCCACCCCGGTGCGTCTGCGCGCGGCCGAGCGAATCCAGGAGGACGCATGAGTGCCACCCAGACCGTCGATGCGGACTTCCTCCCGGATTTCCCGGCGCCGGTGCGCGAACCGCGCCGACTCCACGTCGTCGCCCCCGCGCGTCGCCGCGCTCCGCGCCGCCTGTTCGGCGTGATCGCCGTCACCGGCGCGCTGGCCATCGTGCTCGTGCAGATGGGTCTCGGCATCCTGACCACTCAGAGCTCGTTCGAGATCGCGTCGCTCACCCAGCAGCAGCGCGACCTGACGTACCAGAAGCAGATCCTCGCCGACGACAACGCCGGGCTCAGCTCGCCCCAGTACCTCGCGGCCAACGCCGCCGCCCTCGGCATGGTCATCGACGAGTCGCCGACCTACCTGCGCCTGAGCGACGGCGCCGTCATCGGTAGCGACAAGCCCGCGGACGCCGTCTCGTCGGTGGATGCCATGGGCCGAGGTTCGGTGCGCAACGCCCTGATCGCCGACAAGCCGCTCGTGACCAACCCGCAGGCGCCCGTCGCCCCCGCGGCCGCGGCGCCGACGGACCCCGCGGCGGCGGCGCCGACGGACCCGGCGGCGGCGGCGCCGACGGACCCGGCGGCCCCCACCGACGCCACGCCCCCCGCCGAATCGGCGACACCCCCGTCGATCAGCGACGGTCTGCCGACTCCCGCGACACGATGAGACCCATGACGACGACTACCCACCGGTCCCCTCGGCGTCGCACCGTCGTCGCTCTCGCGATCGTCCTCACCGTCCTGCTCGCCTTCGTGGTGCGCCTCGTCGACATCCAGGTCGTCAACGCGAAGGAGCACGTCGACGACTCGCTCGCCATGGGGCTCCAGAACTCCCGCGTCGAGTACGCCTCGCGCGGCTCGATCGTCGACGAGAACGGCGTGATCCTGGCGTCGAGCGTGAACCGCTACGACGTGCAGGTCGACCCCATGCTCGCGATCAAGGGCGTGACCACCCGCGACGACGACGAGAACGAGACCACGACGGGATGGCCCGAGATCGCCGCGAAGATCGCGGCCGTCACGGGGCAGGATGCCGCCGACGTCGAGGCCAGCGTCACCGACGCCGTCGCCGAGAACCCCGACTCGCGCTACGCGATGATCACCAAGAACGTCTCGACCGAGCAGTACCGCGCGCTGGTCGCCCTCGGTCTGCCGTTCCTGAGCTTCCCGCCCCAGGCCGGCCGCGTGTACCCCGACGGCGCCGTCGGCGGAAACCTCATCGGCTTCGTCGGCAGCGACGGTCAGCCCCTCGCCGGGCTGGAGGCGGCCGACAACGACTGCCTCGCCTCCACCAACGGCAAGGTCGTCTTCCAGCAGAGCCGTGACGGCGTGGTGCTGCCGGGCACCGAGACCGTGGCCGAGCCCGCGGTCGACGGCGGCACGCTCAAGCTCACCGTCGATCGCGACCTGCAGTGGTACATGGGCCAGCTCATCGCCGAGCAGGTGCAGAACACGGGATCGCTGCGCGGCACGATCACCGTCGTCGAGGCCAAGACGGGCAAGATCCGCGCGCTGGCGGAGTACCCCACCGTCGACCCGAACAACCCCACCGCGACCCCGTCGGAAGACCGGGGGAGCCGGGCGTTCTCGAGCCCCTTCGAGCCGGGCTCCACGTTCAAGGCGCTCACCACCGCGATCGGTCTGGACAGCGGCTCGTACACGCCCGAGACGACCGTCACCGCGTCGTCGCGCGAGGTGCTCGGCGGCGACGCCCGCGTCTCCGACGCGTTCTCGCACGGCCCCAACGTCTACACGCCCGCGGGCGTGCTCATCGACTCCTCGAACGTCGGCATCTCGAAGTTCGGCGAGATGATCCCCAAAGAGACGCGCTACGACTACCTGCAGAAGTTCGGCATGGGCTCGCTCAGCGCGATCGACTTCCCGGGCGAATCCGGCGGCATCCTGCACCCGGCCCAGGACTGGGACACGCAGACCTTCTACAACACGACCTTCGGTCAGGGCCTGTCGGTCACCGTGCCGCAGCTCGTGGGCGCGTACCAGACCATCGCCAACGGCGGGCTCAAGATGCCGCTGTCGTTGGTCGAGGGGTGCACCGCCGCCGACGGCACCGTCACCGACGTCCCGTCGACCGAGGGCACGCAGGTGGTCTCCACCGACACCGCGCGGGCGGTGTCGCTCATGCTCGAGAACGTCGCTACCCAGGGGGAGCTGGCCTCGAAGATCGCCATCCCCGGCTACCGCATCGCGATCAAGACCGGAACCGGCGAGAAGGTCGACGAGAACACCGGGGCGTACAAGCCCGACGCGTATTTCACGACCATGATCGGCTTCGCCCCCGCCGACGACCCGCAGTACGTCGTCGCGGTCAACCTCGACGAACCGCGGACGGTAAAATCGTCGGCGGCCACCGCCCCCGCGTTCCAGAAGGCCCTCACGCAGGTTCTCAAGACCTACCGCGTGATCCCGTCCGGAACCACGACCCCCGAACTGCCCAAGTTCGGCTGAGACACCGCCGACGCCGGTCTCGTCTCGGTAACGAATGCGACACGGAAAGGGCGTCCGCACAGCAATGATCTCCACCAGCCTCTCCCACCTCGCCGACGTCCTCGGCGGGCGCCTCGTCGTCCGCGGCACCGACACCCCCGACACCACCGTCTCGGGCGACGTCGACACCGACTCGCGCCTGATCGAGCCCGGCGGCATCTTCGTCGCCAAGCCCGGCGAGGCCACCGACGGCCACCTGTTCGTCGCCGCCGCGGTCGAGCGCGGGGCGGCGCTGGCGATCGTGGAACGCGAGCTCGACGACGCGGTGAGCCAGATCGTCGTCGCCGACGCCGTGGCCGCGCTCAGCGACCTCGCCCGCGACGTCGTGGGTCGCGTGCGCGCCGGGGGAGACCTGCGGATCGTCGGCATCACCGGCTCCAACGGCAAGACGACGACCAAGAACCTGCTGGCCCGCATCCTCTCCGACGAGGGCGACACCGTCTCGCCCCGCGCCTCGTTCAACAACGAGGTCGGCGCTCCTCTCACGATGCTCCGCGTCACCGACGACACCCGCTACCTCGTGAGTGAGTTCGGCGCGAGCGGCCCCGGGGCCATCGCCCACCTCGCCGGCCTCGTCACCCCCGACATCGGCGTCGTGCTGATGGTCGGCATGGCGCACGCCGGGGGCTTCGGCGGCATCGAGTCGACCTTCCACGCCAAGAGCGAGCTCGTGCGGGCGACGCGTCCCGGCGGCCTCGCCGTGCTCAACGCCGACGACCCCCGGGTCGCCGCGATGGAGCCGATCGCGCGCGAGCGCGACCTCGAGGTGCGGTGGTTCGGCCGGGGCGAGCGCGCGCAGGTGCGGGCCGTCGACGTCGAGGTCTCGGCATCCGGCACCCGCGCCGATCTGCTGGTCGACGGCGAGCCCCACACCCTCACCCTGCACGTGCTCGGCGAGCACCACGTCATGAACGCTCTCGCGGCCCTCACGGCGGCCATCGCCCTGGGCGTGTCGGCGGCCGACGCGATCGCGCGTCTCGAGACCGTCGAGATCGCCGAACGGTGGCGCATGCAGCCGCTCGGCTCCGACCGGGTGCGCATCATCAACGACGCGTACAACGCCAGCCCCGACTCCATGGCGGCGGCTCTTCGCACCCTCGCGCAGATCACCGGGCCCGACGAGCGCACGGTCGCGGTCCTCGGAGCGATGAGCGAGCTCGGCGAGTACGCCGACGAAGAGCACGATCGCGTGGGTCTGCTCGCGGTGCGCCTGCGCATCCAGCGCATCGTCATCGTGGGGCCCGAGGCGCGGCGCATGTTCCTCGAGGCCATCGCCCAGGGGTCCTGGGACGGCGAGGCGGTCTTCTTCGCCGACGCCGACGCCGCCTACGACTACCTCTCGACCGAACTGCGCGACGGTGACCGCGTGCTGGTGAAGTCGTCGAACTCGGCGGGGCTCCGGCATCTCGGCGACCGTCTGGGAGACTTGTTCGCGTGAGATCACTTCTGACGTCGGCGGCGATCTCGCTGGCCTTCACCCTCTTCCTCACCCCGGTGTTCCTCCGGTGGTTCCGGAAGTGGGGCTGGGGCCAGGTCATCCGCACGCCCGAGAACGTGCACAACCCCTCGCACGGGGCCAAGCGCGGCACGCCCACCATGGGCGGCACGATCTTCATCCTCGGCACGATGATCGGCTACTTCATCGGCTCGTACGCGGGCAACAACCCGCCCACGATCTCGGGCCTGCTCGTGCTGTGGCTCATGCTCGGCTTCGGCGTGGTCGGCTTCATCGACGACTACATGAAGATCCGCCAGCAGCGCAGTCTCGGCCTCTCGGGCTGGCGCAAGATCGCCGGCCAGGTCATCGTCGTCGTACCCTTCGCGATCGTGGCGCTGAACGCCCGGAACGCCTTCGGCCAGGCCCCCGCGTCCGAGTACATCTCGGTCTTCCGCGACATCCAGGTGCTGTCGCTGTTCGCCCTCGGCCCGATCCTCGGGTGGCTGCTGTACCTCGCGTGGATCTCGCTCATCGGCACGGCGGCGTCGAACTCCGTCAACGTCGCCGACGGCCTGGACGGGTTGGCCGCGGGATCGGGCATCTTCGTCGTCGGCGCGTACAGCCTGATGGCCTTCTGGCAGAACAAGCAGATGTGCGCCGACGTGCTCGACGCCTCGGTGCAGGCCGGATGCTATGCCGTCCGCGACCCGTTCGACCTCGCCATCGTCTCGGCGTCGTTCGTGGGCGCCCTGGTCGGATTCCTCTGGTGGAACGCCCCCAAGGCCAAGGTCTTCATGGGCGACTGCGGGTCGATGGCCATCGGCGGCGTCATCGCCGCGATGGCGATCTTCACCCGCACCGAACTGCTGCTCGTGCTCATCGCCGGCGTCTACGTCATCGCGTCGGGGTCGGTCATCCTGCAGCGCGCGTACTTCAAGATCACGCGCGGCAAGCGCCTGTTCCTCATGAGTCCGCTGCACCACCACCTCGAGATGAGGGGGTGGCCCGAGGTCACCATCGTGGTGCGCATGTGGATCATCGCGGGGCTCCTCGCCGTCTCCGGCATCGGTTTCTTCTACGTCGAATGGCTCGCACGCGTATGACCTCTCTCGCCTCCCTCACCAGCTGGCACGCCGACTGGAAGGGCCTGCGCGTCGTCGTGCTCGGCCTGTCGGTCACCGGGTTCTCGGCCGCCGACACGCTCAGCGAGCTCGGCGCCGACGTGCTCGTGGTGACCGAGCGGGCGGATGCCGAGTACTCGCGGTTGCTGCCCGTGCTCGGCGTGCGGCTGCACGAGGGCCCGCTCGACACCGTCCCGCACGAGCTCACCGCGTTCGCGCCCGACGTGGTCGTGGCCTCGCCCGGATTCGCGCCCCACCACCCCGTCATCCGGTGGACTCAGGAGCAGGGCATCGCGCTCTGGGGCGACGTCGAGCTCGCGTGGCGCGTGCGCGACAAGGTGGTGCGTCCCGACGGCCGCCCCGCCGACTGGGTGCTCATCACCGGCACCAACGGCAAGACCACCACGACCCGGCTCACGGCCGAGATGCTCGTGGCGGCGGGCCTGCGCGCCGCTCCCGTGGGCAACATCGGCACCCCGGTGCTCGATGCCGTGCGCGATCCCAACGGGTTCGACGTGCTCGTCGTCGAGCTGTCGAGCCACCAGCTCTGGTACCTCAACCTGCAGACCGGCGACGACGCGCTGTCGCCGCACGCGGCGGTGTGCCTCAACCTCGCCGACGACCACCTCGAGTGGCACGGCGGGGCCGACGCCTACCGCGACGCCAAGGCCGGCGTCTACGCCCGCACGCGCGTGGCGTGCGTCTACAACAAGGCCGACGATGCCACCCGCGAGATGGTCGAAGACGCCGAGGTCGTCGAGGGCGCCCGCGCCGTCGGCTTCGACCTGGGCGTTCCGGGGCCGAGCGACGTCGGTGTGGTCAACGGCATCCTGGTCGACCGCGCCTTCCTCGAGGAGCGCGCCACCTCGGCCCTCGAGCTGACGACCGTCGCCGACCTGGCCGCCCGCGGCCTCGCCGCCCCCCACGTCGTCTCCAACATCCTCGCCGCGAGCGCCCTCGCGCGCTCGCTCGGCGCGACGCCGGCGCAGATCCACGACGCGCTCGAGCGGTTCCGTCTCGATCCGCACCGCATCCAGGTCGTCGGCGCTCACGCGGGCGTCACCTGGGTCGACGACTCGAAGGCGACCAACCCGCACGCGGCGGCCTCGTCGCTCGCCGCGTACCCGGGCTCGGTCTGGATCGTCGGGGGTCTGCTGAAGGGCGTCGACCTCGGCGAACTCGTCCGCGCCCGCGGTGGTGCGGTGCGCGCCGCGATCGTGATCGGCACGGTGCGCGACGATATCGTCGCGGCGTTCGCGCGACACGCCCCCGCGGTGCCGCTGTTCGAGGTCGACCACGCCGAGACTGAAGACGTCATGGCGCAGGTCGTGGAACTGGCGGCGGCCGTCGCCCGGGACGGAGACACGGTTCTCCTCGCCCCGGCAGCGGCGTCGTTCGATCAGTTCTCGTCCTACTCCGACCGCGGCGAACGCTTCGCCGACGCGGTGCGGACGTGGATCTCGCGGCACGACGACGGAGCATCTCGATCGCAGGACTGAGGGGACACGCGTGACCACGACGGCGCCTCGTTCCCGGCAGACCCCCGACGAGCCCGCCCGCGCGGGTCTCGCGGCGCGGGTGTCGCTCGGTCGGGCCTTCCGGCCGGTGCCGAGCGAGTTCCTGCTCATCACGTCGGCGGCGCTCCTGCTCACCGGCTTCGGCCTGGTGATGGTGCTGTCGGCCACCTCGGCTCTCGACGGTGCGCAGAGCCCGTTCGAGCACGTGCTCAAGCAGGGCGTGTTCGCCGTCATCGGCATCCCGCTCATGTTCGTGCTCAGCCGCGCCCCGCTGAAGTTCTGGAAGCGCATGGCGTGGCCGGCGTTGATCCTGGCCACGATGTTCCAGCTGCTGGTGTTCACCCCGCTGGGCATCTCGGCCAACGGAAACCGCAACTGGATCAACCTCGCGGGTATCCAGGCCCAGCCCGCGGAGTTCCTCAAACTCGCGCTCGCGCTGTGGCTGGGCTACGTGCTCTTCCGCAAGCAGACGCTGCTCGGCAACTGGCGCCACGTCTTCATCCCCATCGTTCCGGTGGGGGCGCTCGTCATCGCCACCGTCATGGGGGGCAAAGACCTCGGTACCGCCATGATCCTCGTGCTCGTGCTGCTCGGGGCGCTGTTCTTCTCGGGGGTGCGACTGCGCATCTTCCTGCTGCCGGCGATCGGGGCGATCGGGGCGGTGGCGATGCTCGCCATCACCAGCGCCGACCGCATGCGGCGCATCATGAGCTTCCTCGACCAGGACTGCATCGCGAACTACCTCGGCGACTGCTACCAGCCGCTGCACGGCATCTGGGGTCTGGCCGCCGGGGGAGTGTTCGGGGTGGGCCTGGGCAACTCGGCCGAGAAGTACGACTGGCTCCCGGCCGCGGCCAACGACTACATCTTCGCCATCGTCGGCGAGGAGCTCGGTCTGATCGGCTGCATCGTCGTGCTCGCGCTGTTCGCGCTCTTCGCCGTGGGGGCGTTCCACATCATCCGCCGCACCGACGACCCGTTCGTGCGCATCGTGTGCGGCGCGATCACCATCTGGATCATCGGCCAGGCCCTGATCAACGTCGCGGTCGTGCTGCGCGTGTTCCCCGTGCTGGGTGTGCCGTTGCCGTTCATGTCGCAGGGCGGAACCTCGCTGCTGTCGGTGCTGATCGCCTGCGGTGTGCTGCTGTCGTGCGCGCGCACGCTGCCCGACCGGCGCGCCGTCGCCGAGCTTCCCGCGCGTGCCCCGCGGCGCCGTGCGGCGACCGCCCCGGCGACGAAGACCCGCACGCGCTGAGACGCGGGGAGCCGGCGCCGGGCTGCACCGGGTCGCCCGAAACGCGCTCCCGCGTCGCTGAGTAGGCGAACAGCGCACCCGGCGTCCGCCCCACGCCGCCCGGAACGCGCTCCCGCGTCGCTGAGTCGGCGAACCAGCGCACCCGGCGTCCACCCGCGCGGAACGCTCCGCGGTTCTGGCTAGGGTCGTACGGTGACGACTTACCTCCTCGCCGGCGGCGGTACCGCCGGGCACGTGAACCCCCTCCTCGCCGTCGCCGACGGTCTGCGCGCGCGCGATGCGTCGGCCGACGTGCTGGTGCTGGGCACCCGCGAGGGTCTCGAGGCCCGCCTCGTGCCGCTTCGGGGCTACGAGCTGCTCACGGTGGCGAAGGTGCCGTTCCCGCGTCGACCCAACCGGGCAGCGGCCGTGTTCCCGGCCCAGTTCCTCCGGGCGGTCGCGGTGGTGCGCCGCCTGATCCGCGAGCGTGGTGTCGACGTCGTGGTGGGCTTCGGCGGCTATGCCGCAGCCCCCGCGTACGTCGCGGCGCGCCGCGAGCGGGTGCCCTTCGTGGTGCACGAGGCCAACGCCAAGCCGGGGCTGGCGAACGTGCTCGGAGCGCGGGGGGCGGCGGGGGTGGGCGTGGCCTTCGAGGACACACCGCTGCGCGGCGCGCGCGTGGTGGGCATGCCGCTGCGGCGCGAGATCGTCGAGCTCGACCCTGCGGCCCTCCGCGACGAGGCCGCCACCCATTTCGGGTTGGATGCCGCCCGCCCCACGCTCCTCGTCTTCGGCGGCTCGCTCGGGGCGTTGCGACTGAACGCGGCGTTCGGAGAGGCATGGCGAGACGTGCTCGACGCCGGTTGGCAGCTGCTGCACGTCACCGGACAGAACTCCGACCTGCCCGACCCCGGCGTCGACGGGTACGCCGTCGTGCGGTACGTCGACCGCATGGACCTCGCGTTCGCCCTCGCCGACTTCATCGTCTCTCGCTCGGGTGCGGCCACCGTGAGCGAGATCAGCGCTCTCGGCATCCCCGCCGTGTACGTGCCCTACGCCGTCGGCAACGGCGAGCAGCGGCTGAACGCCGCGGCGGCGGTCCGCGCGGGCGCCGCTCTGCTCATCGACGACGCGGACCTCACCCCCGAGCGCGTGCGGAGCGAGGTGGTGCCGCTGCTGCGCGACGACGAGCGCCGCAACACCATGCGCTCCGCGGCCGCACGCACCGGCATCCGGGTCGGGACCGAGAACGTCATCGCCCTCGTCGACGAGGCGCTCGCCCGCTGACGCACGCTCCCGGGCGCGCCGAGGCCTGGGCCCCGGGTGGGCGACGTAAACTCGCATTCGCCATGATCAGACCCGACCTGAGTCTCCCCCTCCCCGAGTCCATCTCCTCCGCGCACTTCATCGGTGTCGGCGGCTCGGGCATGTCCGGACTCGCGCGCATGTTCCTCGACCGCGGCATCCGGGTGTCCGGGTCCGATCGCTCCGACAGCGCGGCGCTGCGCGACCTCGCCGCGCGCGGAGCCACGGTGCACGTCGGCCACGACGCGGCGCACCTCGGCGACGCCGACACGGTCGTGCACACGGGGGCGATCTGGCCCGAGAACCCCGAGTTCGTCACGGCGAAGCAGCGGGGGCTGCACGTCATCCACCGCTCGCAGGCGCTGCACTGGCTCATCGGTGGTCGCCGTCTCGTGTCGGTCGCCGGCGCGCACGGCAAGACCACGTCGACCGGCATGATCGTCACGGCGCTGCGTGCCCTCGACGAGGACCCGACGTTCGTCAACGGCGGCGTGATCGCCGACCTCGGCGCCTCCAGCGGCACGGGGGGCGACGAGCTGTTCGTGATCGAGGCCGACGAGTCCGATGGCACGTTCGAGCTGTACGACACCTCGGTGGCGCTCATCACCAACGTCGACCCCGACCACCTCGACCATTACGGCTCGCGCGATGCGTTCGACGCCGCCTTCGCCCGCTTCGCCGATGCCGCGCGCGAGGCCGTCGTCATCTCGTCCGACGACGCCGGCGCCCGCGCGGTGCGCGAGCGCATCACGCATGCCCACGTCGTCACCTTCGGCGAGGATCCCTCCGCCGACGTCCGGCTGACCGGCATCCGCACCGACGGCCCCGTCGCCTTCACGCTCACCGCCGACGGCGAGAGCGTCGAGGTGCAGCTGCGCGTCCCCGGTGCGCACAACGCGGTCAACGCCGCGGGTGCCGTCGCGGTGCTGCGCGTGCTCGGCCACCCGCTCGCCGCCGCTGCCCGCGCCGTCGAGGGCTTCGGCGGCACGGTGCGTCGCTTCGAGTTGCACGGGGTGTCGCAGGGCGTCAGCGTCTATGACGACTACGCGCACCACCCCACCGAGGTCGCCGCGGCCCTCTCCGCCGCGCGCACGGTCGTGGGAGAGGGGCGCATCATCGCGATCCAGCAGCCGCACACGTACTCGCGCACGCAGGAGATGTACCGCGAGTTCGCCGAGGTGCTCGAGACGCACGCCGACCACACCGTCATGCTCGACGTCTACGGCGCCCGGGAAGACCCGGTGCCGGGAGTGACGGGCGAGCTCGTCAGCGGCGCCTTCGCCGATCCGGCGCACGTGCACTATGTGCCCGACTGGCAGGCGGCTGCCGACTACACGGCCGACATCGCCCGCCCCGGCGACTACGTCATCACCCTCGGGTGCGGCAACGTCTACCAGATCATCCCGCAGGTGCTCGAGGCGCTCTCCCGCACCGAGGCCGCGGCGGTCTGAGCGTGCGCCGGCCGTCGCCCCTGCCCCCGCCCCCGGCGTCGGAGCAGCCCTCCCGCCGCCGGGTCGAAGAGCCCGTCTCCGCACCGCCGACGCGGCATCCCGATCCCGCCGACGAGACCGCGCCCGTGGTGCCGCTCGTGCGGCCGAGCGTCTCGGATGCGAACGGTTCCGAGCCGACCGGCTCCGCGTCGTTCGCGGCGACTCCGGATGCCGAGGGCGCGAGCCTGCGCGACGTCTGGCGTGCCTCGCGCGCCCGTCGTCGTGCGCTCTCCGCCGAGGTGCGGCGCTTCACGGTGCGTCAGCGTCGGCGCCGGCGCGTGTGGATCGGGGTGGCGGCGGCGTTCCTCGTCATGGTGCTCGGCACGGCGGGCGCGGCGTACAGCCCCCTGTTCGCGGTCGAGCGCATCGAGGTCGTGGGCGCGTCCCAGCTCGATGTCGCCGCGGTCACCGACGCCCTCGACGGGCAGGTCGGTACGCCCCTGGCGCTGGTCGACGACAGCGCCGTGAAGGCGGCGCTGGTGCGCTTCCCGCTCGTGGAGTCGTACACGCTCGAGGCGCGGCCCCCGCACGACCTCGTCGTGCGGGTGGTGGAACGCACTCCCATCGGCGTGCTGCAGAGCACCGCCGGCTTCACGGTGGTGGATGCCGCGGGCGTCGCCCTGTCGACCACGCCCGACGCGCCCGCGGGCCAGCCGTTGCTCGAGATCGCCGGCGGCACCGATTCCGACGCGTTCCGCGCGGCGGGGCGCGTCATGCGGGCGTTGCCCGATGCCGTGCGCGCGCAGGTGACCGGGGTGTCGGCCTCGACCCCCGACGACGTCACACTGACGCTCGGCGCGACCGGATCGCGTGTGGCCTGGGGCAGTTCCGACCGCTCGGCCGAGAAAGCCGTCGTGCTCGACCGACTGATGGCGAAGAGCCCGCCCGACCGCACGAAAGAGTACGACGTGACCTCGCCCGAGGCGGGCGTCGTCCGCTGATTCCGCCTCGGTCTCCGCGACCGTCTGCGCGCGACCGCTGCCGCGTCCGCGCGCGCCGAAGGGATTTTCCCGATGATCGTCGGGCGCCCCGCGTGTCGCCCCGGTGGCGTCGGGCTGGCCGCATACCTTCGAGCTAAGGAATTGCATACCGGGCAATTCTTTAACCCTCAACATGAGGTTTAAAGTTTCGGGTTCGGGGACAAACGGAGGCCGGCATGAGCCACAACCAGAACTACCTCGCTGTGATCAAGGTCGTCGGCGTCGGCGGTGGCGGCGTCAACGCCGTCAACCGCATGATCGAGCTCGGCCTGCGCGGCGTGGAGTTCATCGCGATCAACACCGACGCGCAGGCGCTGCTGATGAGCGACGCCGACGTCAAGCTCGACGTCGGACGCGAGCTCACGCGCGGCCTCGGTGCCGGCGCCGACCCCGAGGTCGGCCGTCGCGCCGCCGAGGATCACGCGGAAGAGATCGAAGAGGCGCTGCGCGGCGCCGACATGGTCTTCGTCACCGCGGGCGAGGGCGGCGGCACGGGCACCGGCGGTGCGCCGGTGGTCGCCAAGATCGCCAAGTCGATCGGCGCCCTCACCATCGGTGTGGTCACCAAGCCGTTCTCCTTCGAGGGGCGTCGCCGACAGAGCCAGGCCGAGGCCGGCGTCGGACGCCTGAAGGAAGAGGTCGACACCCTCATCGTCGTCCCCAACGATCGTCTGCTCGAGATCAGCGACCGCGGCATCTCGATGATCGAGGCCTTCGCGACCGCCGACCAGGTGCTGCTCGCCGGTGTGCAGGGCATCACCGACCTCATCACGACGCCCGGTCTCATCAACCTCGACTTCGCCGACGTGAAGTCGGTCATGCAGGGCGCGGGATCGGCCCTCATGGGCATCGGCTCGGCGCGGGGAGCGGATCGCGCCATCAAGGCCGCCGAGCTCGCCGTCGAATCGCCCCTTCTCGAAGCCTCGATCGAGGGTGCGCACGGCGTGCTGCTGTCGATCCAGGGCGGATCAAACCTCGGCATCTTCGAGATCAACGACGCCGCCCAGCTGGTGAAGGAGGCCGCGCACCCCGAGGCCAACATCATCTTCGGAACGGTCATCGACGACACCCTCGGCGACGAGGTGCGCGTCACGGTCATCGCCGCCGGATTCGACGGGGGAGAGCCCTCGCTGCGTATCGACGCCGTCGGAGCGCAGCGCTCGGTCGCCGCCCCCGTGGTGCCCGTGATCCCGAGCGACGACGTCGCGCGCGATCTCGACGCCGCCGAGGAGCAGAAGGCCTCGACCGATCGCCCCGCCGAGCGCGCCCCCGAGCGTCGCCCGGAGCCGGCCCCGGTCGCCGCCCGCGTTCCCGAGACGTCGTACGACAGCGGTTACGCCGACGACGACCTCGACGTGCCGGACTTCCTCAAGTAAGCACGAGCGTTAGATGCAGCGGGTCCGGTGATCACCGGGCCCGCTGCGTCGTCGAAGGAGCACCATGGATGCCGCCCTGTCCGATCGCCTCGCCGCCGTCGACGCCCGCATCGCGGATGCCGCCCGCGCGGCGCATCGTGACCCGCACGAGATCACGCGGATCGTCGTGACGAAGTTCCATCCCGTGTCGCTCATCGCCGACCTGTACGCCCTCGGGGTACGCGACGTGGGGGAGAACCGCCAGCAGGAGCTCACCGCCAAGCGTGCCGAGACCGGCGGGCTCGACGGTCTCGTCTGGCATTTCATCGGCCAGGCGCAGACGAACAAGGCCCGCGCGGTGCGGGCGGCGTCGCACGCCGTGCACTCCGTCGACCGGACGCGGATCGCCGACGCCCTCGACGCGGCCGAGGGCGACGGCATCCTGGACGTCCTGTTGCAGGTGAACCTCACCGACGACGCCGGTCGCGGAGGGGTGGCACCCGACGGGGTCGAGATGCTCGCCGCCCATGTCGCGGGGCTCGAGACGGTGCGCCTGCGGGGTGTCATGGCCGTCGCCCCGCTCGACGAAGCGGCCGCTCGCGCCTTCGAACGTCTGCGCCGCTCGTCCGACGTCGTGCGTCGGGTGGTCGACGACGCGCACTGGATCTCGGCCGGAATGACCGGTGACTTCCCCGAAGCCGTCGCAATGGGCGCGACACACCTGAGGATCGGTTCCGCAATCACGGGCCCGAGGCCCCCGCGCGACTAGCCTCGGATCAGACGAGCGAACGGAGGATGCGATGTCGAACCCCCTCAAGAAGACGATGGTGTACCTGGGCCTCGCCGACGAGGAAGAGACCTATGAGGAGACTGCGCCGCAGCCCATTGCGCGGAAGCAGCCTCAGCAGACGGCTCCGGTCGAGAAGGCTGCTCCGGTGACCCCGCTGCACCGTCCCGCCGTGGTGCGTCAGCCCTCGGTGGGCCCCGTCAGCGAGATCCTCACCGTGCACCCCAAGCAGTACCGGGATGCGCAGACGATCGCCGAGAATTTCCGCGAGGGAATCCCGGTCATCATCAACCTGTCGCAGATGAGCGACGCCGACGCGCGTCGCCTGATCGACTTCGCGAGCGGCCTGTCGCTCGGGCTGTACGGCCGTATCGAGCGGGTGACGAGCAAGGTCTTCCTGCTCTCGCCCGAGAACATCGCCGTCTCCGGCGATGGAGCGATCGCGCAGGCCGACCCCGAGGGTGCGCCCTTCGCGCCCCAGTAACCCCTCGTGGCCGTACTGAGCCTGGTCGGCTCGATCCTCAGCGCGATCCTGTTCATCTACATCGTCCTGCTTCTCGCGCGCCTCGTGCTCGAGTACATCCCGATGTTCAACCGGGAATGGCGTCCGCGTGGCGCCACCCTGGTGGCCGCAGAGATCGTCTACACCGTGACGGATCCGCCGATCAAGCTGATCCGCCGCATCATTCCCCCCCTGCGCATCGGGGGTATCGCGTTCGATTTCGGTTTCGCGATCACCCTGTTCGTCTGCTTCATGCTTCTCAGCGTCACCCGGTCGCTCGCGGCCGCCTGACATCCATAGCCGTCGCCCTTCGACACCGACGAAGGGCGACGGCTATGCTGTTCCGAAGCGGTACGCCCCGGTGCGACACCCTTAACAGTTCCGACTCAGAGCTCTCGAAAGAGGAAACACCATGGCACTGACCCCCGATGACGTCGTCACCAAGCAGTTCCAGCACGTCCGCTTCAAGGAGGGCTTCGACCCCGACGAGGTCGACGACTTCCTCGACGAGATCGTCGTCGAGTGGCGCAAGACGATCGCTGAGAACGAAGAGCTGAAGACGAAGCTCGCCGCTCTCGAGTCCGGTGAGGCCGCGCCCGCCGCTGCCGCTCCGGTGGCCGAGACCGCCCAGGTCGAGGAGCCCGTCGTCTCCGAGGTGCCGGCTCCGGCTCCCGTCGCCGCCGCGCCCGCAGCCTCCACCGCCGACGACGCGGCCCCCGTGGCCCAGAGCGCCGGCATCATCGAGCTCGCTCAGCGTCTGCACGACGAGCACGTCGCCGAGGGTAAGGCCCAGCGCGACCAGCTCATCGGCGAGGCGCAGGCACAGGCGGCGTCCATCGTCGCCGAGGCCGAGCAGAAGGGCCGCGAAGAGCGCGCCCGTCTCGAGAAGGAGCGCACCACGCTCGAGGGACGCATCACCGAGCTCCGCAACTTCGAGCGCGACTACCGCTCGCAGCTGCGTTCCTACATCGAGGGTCAGCTCCGCGACCTCGACACCACGGCATCGTCCTCGGGCTCGACGCCGGTGTCGGCGATCGGTCTGTAGGACCACTCTTTGCGCAGTCGATCTCCTCTGCGTCCGGCGGCGGCCGGCATCGTCATCGCGATCCTCGCGGTGGTGGTGCTGGCCGCCGACCAGTTGGCGAAGACCGTCGCCATCGACAACCTCCCCCCGGAGCGCGTCGTCCCGGTGATCGGTGAAGCCCTGCAGTTCTACCTCGTCCGAAACCCCGGAGCCGCCTTCTCGCTCGGCGAGAGCGTGACCTGGGTGTTCACCATCGCTCTGGCCGTGGTCGCGGTGGTCATCGCGTACCTCGCGGTGCGACGGGTGCGCTCGCGCCTGTGGGCCGTCGTGCTCGGCCTGCTCCTCGGCGGTGTCCTCGGCAACCTCACCGACCGCCTGCTCCGCGAGCCCGGCTTCCCGGTCGGTCACGTCGTGGACTTCATCTCCACCCCGTGGATGATGCCGGCCATCTACAACGTCGCCGACATCTTCATCGTGTCGATGATGATCTCGGTGGCGATCCTCGTCCTCTCGGGTCTGCGACTCGACGGCACCCGTGAAACCCGCGCGTCGCGCGCCGCCGAGGCGGCTGCCGACGACGGCGTCGTCGACGCGTCGACCGACACGGGCGCGCGCTGACATGGAGTCGCGGAGCCTGCCCGTCCCCGACGGGCTCGACGGAACGCGCGTCGACCAGGCGCTCGCCAAGATGCTGGGGTTCTCCCGCACCTTCGCCGCCGACGTGGCCGACGCCGGGGGAGTGAGCGTCGACGGTCGCCCCGCCGGCCGGTCCGACCGCCTGCGCGCGGGCACCTGGTTGAGCGTCGAATGGGAGCCCAAGCGCGACCCCGAGATCATCCCGGTCGCCGTGCCCGATCTGGGGATCGTCCACGACGACGACGACATCGTCGTGGTCGACAAGCCGGCGGGCGTCGCCGCGCACCCCTCCGTCGGGTGGGACGGGCCCACGGTGCTCGGCGCCCTGGCCGCGGCGGGCTTCCGCATCGCCACCAGCGGCCCGGCCGAGCGCCGGGGCGTCGTTCATCGTCTGGACGCCGGTACGAGCGGGCTCATGGTCGTCGCCAAGACCGAGCGCGCGTACACACTCCTCAAGAGCGCCTTCAAAGAGCGCGAGGTCGAGAAGATCTACCACGCGGTGGTGCAGGGGCACCCCGACCCCCTCGCGGGAACGATCGACGCACCCATCGGGCGGCATCCGCACCACTCGTGGAAGTTCGCCGTGACCCCCGACGGAAAAGATTCCGTCACGCACTACGAGACCCTCGAGGCGTTCCCCCGCGCGTCGCTGCTCGAGATCCATCTCGAGACCGGACGCACGCATCAGATCCGTGTGCACATGGCCGCGCACCGGCATCCGTGCGCGGGGGATCCGCTCTACGGCGCCGACCCGACCCTGTCGGCGCGCCTGGGGCTGACGCGGCAGTGGCTGCACGCGCATCGGCTGGCCTTCAGCCACCCCGGTACGGGGGAGTGGGTGTCGTTCGAGTCGCCGTACCCCGCCGACCTCGCGAGCGCGCTCGAGATCCTCTCCGACTCGATCTGATCTCGACATCGGGCGCGAACAGGATGCCGGACCCCGGCGACGCGCCCGGGGACGACATGCGAACTGGGCGTCCGCCGCGAACTTCCGGAACCGATGTCGGAGGCCGAACGTACACTCGGTACGTGGCAGCAGACTCCTTCGTTCACCTTCATGTTCACAGTGAATATTCGATGCTCGACGGTGCGGCCCGCATCGGACCGATGGTCCAAGAAGCGGCGAAGCAGGGCATGTCGGCCATCGCCGTCACCGACCACGGCAACACCTTCGCGGCCTACGAGTTCTACAAGACCGCGAAAGACGCCGGCATCAAGCCGATCATCGGCATCGAGGCGTACGTCACGCCGGGCACCCATCGTTCCGACAAGACCCGCGTGCGCTGGGGCACCCCCGAGCAGCAGGGCGACGACGTCTCGGGCTCCGGTGCGTACACGCACATGACGCTGCTGTCCGAGACCACCGAGGGCATGCACAACCTGTTCCGGTTGTCGTCCAAGGCGAGCATGGAGGGCTACTACTTCAAGCCCCGCATGGACCGCGAGCTGCTGCAGACCTACGGCAAGGGGCTCATCGCCACCACCGGGTGCCCCTCGGGCGAGGTGCAGACGCGTCTTCGACTCGGGCAGTACGAGGCCGCGCGCGCCGCGGCGGCGGAGTTCCAGGACATCTTCGGCAAAGAGAACTACTTCGCCGAGATCATGGACCACGGACTCTCGATCGAGCGTCGCGTCATGAGCGATCTGCTCAAGATCTCCAAGGACCTCGACATCCCCCTGGTCGGCACCAACGACCTCCACTACACCCACCAGCACGACGCCACGAGTCACGCGGCGCTGCTGTGCGTGCAGTCGGGATCGACGCTCGACGATCCCAAGCGCTTCCGCTTCGACGGCGACGGGTACTACGTCAAGTCGCCCGCCGAGATGCGGCAGGTGTTCCGCGACAACCCCGAAGCCTGCGACAACACGCTGCTCATCGCCGAGCGGTGCGAGGTCGAGTTCAACACCTCGGCCAACTACATGCCGCGCTTCCCGGTCCCCGCGGGCGAGACCGAAGACAGCTGGATGATCAAAGAGGTCGAGAACGGCCTCCACGACCGCTACCCGGGCGGTATCCCCGACGCCGTGCGCAAGCAGGCCGAGTACGAGACCGGCGTCATCCTGCAGATGGGGTTCCCGGGCTACTTCCTCGTCGTCGCCGACTTCATCAACTGGGCCAAGGACCACGGCATCCGCGTCGGCCCCGGCCGTGGATCCGGCGCGGGCTCCATGGTCGCCTATGCGATGAAGATCACCGACCTCGACCCGCTGCAGCACGGCCTCATCTTCGAGCGCTTCCTCAACCCCGACCGCGTCTCGATGCCCGACTTCGACGTCGACTTCGACGACCGTCGTCGTGGCGAGGTGATCCAGTACGTCACCGAGAAGTACGGCGACGAGCGCGTCGCGCAGATCGTCACGTACGGCACGATCAAGGCCAAGCAGGCGCTGAAAGACGCCGGGCGCGTGCTCGGTTTCCCCTTCAGCATGGGCGACCGGCTCACCAAGGCCATGCCCCCCGCCGTGATGGGCAAAGACATGCCGCTCGACGGCATGTTCAACCCCGAGCACCCGCGATACAAAGAGGCGAGCGAGTTCCGCACGCTGATCGAGACCGACGCCGAGGCGAAGACGGTCTTCGACACCGCCCTGGGCCTCGAGAACCTGAAGCGCCAGTGGGGCGTGCACGCGGCCGGCGTCATCATGTCGAGCGAGCCGCTGATCGACATCATCCCGATCATGCGCCGCGAGCAGGACGGCCAGATCGTCACGCAGTTCGACTACCCCGCGTGCGAGTCCCTCGGCCTGATCAAGATGGACTTCCTGGGGCTGCGCAACCTCACCATCATCAACGACGCCCTCGACAACATCGAGGCCAACCGCGGGCACCCCCTCGTGCTCGAAGACCTCGAGCTCGACGACGTGGCCTCGTACGAGCTGCTCGCCCGCGGCGACACGCTCGGCGTGTTCCAGCTCGACGGTGGTCCCATGCGCTCGCTTCTGCGGCTCATGCGCCCCGACAACTTCGAGGACATCTCGGCGGTGCTCGCGCTGTACCGCCCCGGCCCCATGGGCGTGAACTCGCACATCAACTACGCCCTGCGAAAGAACCGGCAGCAAGAGATCGAGCCGATCCACCCCGAACTCGAGGAGCCCCTCGCCGACATCCTCGACACGACGTACGGGCTGATCGTCTATCAGGAGCAGGTGATGGCCGTCGCGCAGCGCGTGGCCGGGTACACCCTGGGCCAGGCCGACCTGCTGCGTCGCGCGATGGGCAAGAAGAAGAAGAGCGAGCTCGACAAGCAGAAAGAGACGTTCTTCGGTGGCATGACCGAGCGCGGGTTCGGCGACGCCGCGCAGCAGACCCTGTGGAAGGTGCTCGAGTCGTTCGCCGACTACGCCTTCAACAAGGCGCACACCGCCGCCTACGGTCTGGTCTCGTACTGGACGGCCTACCTCAAGGCGCACTACCCGGCCGAGTACATGGCCGCGCTGCTGACGAGCGTCGGCGACTCGAAAGACAAGATGGCGGTGTACCTCAACGAGTGCCGTCGCATGGGCATCAAGGTTCTGCCGCCCGACGTCAACGAGTCGATCCGGTTCTTCGCGGCCGTCGGCGAAGACATCCGCTTCGGCCTGGGCGCGATCCGCAACGTCGGCACCAACGTCGTCGACGGCATCGTCTCGGCGCGCCAAGACGCCAAGTACACCTCGTTCCACGACTTCCTGTCGAAGGTGCCCGTGCACGTGGCGAACAAGCGCACCGTCGAGTCGCTCATCAAGGCCGGGGCCTTCGACACGCTCGGGTCGACGCGACGGTCGCTCATCGAGGTGCACGAGGACGCCTGCGAGGGCGCCGTGCTCGACAAGCGGCGAGAAGCCAACGGCGAGGTCGGGTTCGACTTCGACTCGCTCTGGGACGAACCGCAGCAGGTGCAGAAGGTTCCCGAGCGGCCGGAATGGACGAAGAAGGACAAGCTCGCCTTCGAGCGCGAGATGCTCGGCCTGTACGTGTCCGATCACCCGCTCGCCGGGCTCGAGGTGCCGTTGGCCAAGCACGCGTCGACCTCGATCCACGACCTGCTGGCCTCCGAAGACGTCCAGGACGGCGACCAGGTCACCGTCGCGGGTCTGCTCACGAGCGTGCAGCACCGCGTCGCGAAGCAGAGCGGCAACCCCTACGGCATGGTCACCATCGAGGACTTCAACGGTGAGGTGACCGTGATGTTCATGGGCAAGACGTACGCCGAGTTCTCGCCGGCGCTCGTGGCCGACGGCATCATGGTCATCCGAGGGCGCGTATCGCGACGCGACGACGGTCTCAACCTGCACGCCCAGAGCGCCTTCGCGCCCGATCTCGAAGGTCTCGACGAGACCGGCGGGCTCACGCTGATGGTGCCCGAGCAGCGGGCGAGCGAGGCGCTGGTCGGAGAACTGGCGCAGATGCTGCGTCGCCACTCAGGCAGTACAGAGGTCGTTCTCAAACTCCACAAGGGCAGCACCGCCAAGGTCTTCGAGGTGCCTATGCCGGTGCGGGTGACCGCCGACCTGTTCGGGGAGCTCAAGGGTCTGCTCGGCCCCAACTGCCTCGGCTGACGACCACTTCGCGCGCCGAAACGCGCGCGCCGCAATCCCCGGCGGTGCCGAACCCCCGCTGGTTACGATGACCGGGCGTTCCGCCGCCCTTCGGAAAGGACCACCGTGACCGATCACACCCCCCACGACCGCGCGACGGCGCCGGGTACTCCCGGCACCGCCCGCGACGTCGACGAGATCTTCGCGCCGGACGCCCCGGCGTACGACGCGTCCGCCTCCGCCGACACGGCTTTCTCCGACAGCGCCTTCACTGCCGACGCCTCCTCCGAGAACGTCTCCCTCGACCACGCTTCCCCCGACGCCGCGGACCACGCGCGGGATGGGGCGGCGAACCCCTCATCCGACGGCGACGACCCGCACGGCGACGCCGGGCGTGCCTCCACCGGCGACCGCGTCGACGAGGGCGCGCCGCGCCACGCGTCCGCCGTCGGCGGCACCGCGCACCCGGGCGACGCACCGCAGTTCGGTGTCGGACCGTTCTCGGTCCGCGAAGTCGCACTGCTGGGCACGTGGATCCTCGCCTTCTTCGTCTCGTTCTTCCGCACCAACATCCTCGATTCGCCGTCGGGAGTGCTCGTCGGCGGGGTCAACGTGTGGTCCTCAGGGCTGTGGTGGATCCCGGCGATGGCTCTGCCGACGGCGGCCGTCGGTCTGATCGCGCTGCGTCGCCTGTCGCCCCAGGGCATCCGCCGTGTGGGTTCGCTCGGGATCGACCAGTTCGCCTCGGTGGCGTTCTCGATCTCCGCCCTCGTGTGGGTCGCGTGGGTGTGGGACACCGTCGCGGTGTTCGGTGACACGGGCATCTGGACGCGCTCCTGGGTGGTCTGGGTCGAGGCCGTGCTCCTTCTCGCGGGTGTGGTGCTCACCGTGGCGGGTCCGTGGATCCCGCCGTTCTCGCGCGACTTCCGCGGTCGTGACGAGGTCGCCGCGCACCGCAACGCGCGCCCGATCCGCCCGGTCGTGCCGCGCCCGCGCACCCCGCGGCCCGTGCACGTCGCCGCCGGTGCGCCCGTGACCGACGACCACGACGGGTCGCGCCCCGACTCCGTGTCGGCGCACGACGAGGCGCCGGTGCCCGGCAGCTACACCGGTTCGACCGACCTGACGCACGAGGGCGCCCCGGCCACCAGCGTGCTCCCCACGCACGCCGACGACCACAACGACACCGACGTCTTCGCTCCCCTCCGCGGCGACGACCACGATGGCCGGGGAGTCCGCGACGAAGATCCCCGGCACGATCACGCGTCCGACGCGCCGAGCCACGACGCTCAGGACGACCACCGGCACGCACCCCACCACGCCCAGGCCTTCTGGGCGCTGGCCCCGGTCGAGCGCGAGGTCGTCGACGACTACGGCACGCCCATCTTCCGGGTCGGGCCGACCGCCTGGGCCCTGGTGGTCGAGGACCGCGGCGAGACCTTCGTCATCCGTCACGACGACGGTCGCATCGGCTACCTCCACGACGTCTCGGGCGTCACCCGCGGCTGACCCGCGCGGCTGAGGACCGCCTGCGAGCCGCCCGCCGCGCGCGGAGCGGCTCGCAGGCGGCCGGTAGCCTGGACTCATGCTTCGCACGATCGATCTCCGCGGCCGCGTGCTCTCGCCGGCCGAGCTCCTCGCTGTGGTTCCGCGCGCCGAGGCCGCCCGCGATGAGGCCCTCGCCACCGCCGCCCGTCTGGTCGACGATGTCGCACGACGCGGCGAAGAGGCGCTCCGCGAACAGGCCGCCCGTTTCGACCGCGTCAGCGACCACGTCATCCGCGTGCCCGCCGCGCACCTCGACGAGGCCCTGCGCGATCTCGACCCGGCGATCCGGGCCGCCCTCGATGAGGCGATCTCGCGTGTGCGCGCGGCATCCGCCGCTCAGATTCCGGCCCCCGTGGTCACCGAGCTGGGCGCGGGCGCGCGTGTCGCGCAGCGGTGGCAACCCGTGCGCCGCGTCGGTCTCTACGTTCCGGGCGGGAAGGCCGTCTACCCGTCGAGCGTGGTGATGAACGTCGTTCCCGCGCAGGTCGCGGGCGTGCGCGAGGTGGCGCTGGCCTCTCCCGCGCAATCGGCCTTCGGGGGGCGTGTGCACCCCGTGATCCTGGCCGCCGCGCGTCTGCTCGGCGTCACCGAGGTGTACGCGATGGGCGGGGCCGGTGCCATCGGCGCCTTCGCGTACGGCGTGGCCGAGATCGGTCTCAACCCGGTCGATGTCGTCACCGGACCGGGCAACAACTTCGTGGCCTCGGCCAAGCGCGCGGTCGCCGGCCGGGTGGGAACCGACTCCGAGGCCGGTGCGACCGAGATCCTCGTCGTGGCCGATGCCTCGGCGCGCCCCGATCTGGTCGCCGCCGACCTCGTCAGCCAGGCCGAGCACGACGAGCAGGCCTCGGCCGTCCTCGTCACCGACTCCGTCGTGCTCGCCGATGCCGTGCGGGCGGCGCTGCCGGACCGGGTCGCCGCCACCCGTCACACCGACCGGGTCATCGCCGCGTTCGACGGTCCGCAGTCGGCCGTGGTGCTCGTCGACGACATCGCCCAGGCCACCGCGTTCAGCAATGCTTACGCGCCCGAGCACCTCGAGCTGCAGTTGTCCGACCCCCGCCCCGAGGACTTCGTCAACGCGGGTGCCGTCTTCGTCGGCCCCTACACGCCGGTGAGCCTCGGCGACTACCTGGCGGGCAGCAACCACGTGCTGCCGACCGGGGGACAGGCCCGGTACGGAGCCGGGCTGTCGGCGTCGACGTTCCTGCGACCTCAGCAGGTCATCGAGTACGACCGCGCGGCGCTCGCCCAGGTGCGCGACGCCATCGTCGTCCTCGCCGAGGCCGAGGCGCTGCCCGCGCACGGCGAGGCCGTGACCGCGCGTTTCGACGCGTAGTCTGGCTCCGTCATGCACTGCCCGTTCTGCCGCCACCCCGACTCCCGCGTCATCGATTCGCGCACGAGCGACGACGGTCTCAGCATCCGTCGTCGTCGTCAGTGCCCCAACTGCGGAGGGCGCTTCTCGACGGTCGAGACGGCCGGCCTGAACGTCATCAAACGCTCGGGCGTGGTCGAACCCTTCAGCCGCGAGAAGGTCATGTCGGGTGCCCGAAAGGCCTGTCAGGGTCGACCCGTCACCGACGCCGACCTCGCCGTGCTCGCCCAGAAGGTCGAAGAGGCCATCCGCCAGACGGGGTCGTCGCAGATCGAGGCCAACGAGATCGGCCTCTCGATCCTCGGACCGCTCCGCGAGCTCGACGAGGTCGCCTACCTGCGCTTCGCCAGCGTCTACCAGGCGTTCGACTCGCTCGACGACTTCGACGCGGCCATCGCGCAGCTGCGCGCCGACCACGCGGCACGACCGACAGCGGCGCCCGACGACAGCGACGACGTCCAGTAACCTGGCGGGGATGTATCCCCTTCTCTTCCGCACGGTCCTGACCCGCCTCGACCCCGAGTTCGCCCACCACCTGGGTGCGCTCGTGATCCGTGTCGCGGGCGTCGAGCCGGTGGCATCCGTCGTCCGTCGTTTCACGGCGCCCCCCGCGGGCCACGGAGTGGATGCGCTCGGACTGCACTTCGATTCGCCGTTCGGAGTCGCGGCGGGCTTCGACAAGAACGTCACCATGGTGCGGGGACTCGGCGCGCTCGGGTTCGGACACGTCGAGGTCGGAACGGTCACGGCGCTGCCGCAGCCCGGCAACCCCCGTCCGCGTCTGTTCCGCCTCGTCGCCGACCGTGCGGTCATCAACCGCATGGGGTTCAACAACGACGGCGCGGCGGCGGCGGCGGCGAAGCTGCGGCGGCTGCGTCGTGCGCGGCGTCGTCCGGTGATCGGCGTCAACATCGGCAAGAGCCGCGTGGTCGCCGTCGACGACGCCACCACCGACTACGTGCGCAGTGCCCGCCTGTTGGCGCCGCTGGCCGACTACCTCGTGGTGAACGTGTCGTCGCCGAACACCCCCGGCCTGCGCGGACTGCAAGCGGTCGAGACGCTCCGCCCCCTGCTGACGGAGGTTCGGGATGCCGCGGGCGACACCCCGCTGCTGGTGAAGATCGCTCCGGATCTCGACGACGCCGAGGTGCAGGACATCGCGCGCCTCGCGGTCGATGCGGGACTCGCCGGGATCATCGCCACCAACACCACCATCTCGCGTTCGGGGCTCTCCACCGATGCCGCGAAGGTCGAGGCAGCGGGAGCGGGTGGCCTGTCGGGGGCGCCCCTCAGAGCGCGTGCCGCCGAGGTGCTTCGACTCGTGCGGGCCGCCGTCCCGGCCGAGTTCGTGGTCATCTCGGCCGGGGGAGTAGAGACCGCCGACGACGTGCGCGACCGCCTCGCCGCCGGCGCGACGCTGGTGCAGGGCTACACGGGCTTCCTGTATCGCGGTCCGCTGTGGGCCCGGCAGATCAGCCGCGGTCTCGCCGCGCGACGCTGACCCGGAGCGCGCCGGTCCGATTTCCCGACCCGGAGTGCGCGGGCTGCGATTCGCTGACCCGGAGCGCGCCGGTGGCAGCCCCGGAAACGACGAAGCGGCACGCCCGGAGGCGCGCCGCTTCGAGGAGATCGGTCGTGTCAGACGGGGTACTGCCCGCGCTTGACCTGCGGCTTGGGCAGACGCATGAACCGCATCTGCACGGTGCGCATCGCCGCGTACCAGCCGAGACCCTTCTCGAGCTTGCTCTCGCCGAACTTCTCTTTCGCGGCGCGCTTGACGCGGATCGAGGTGATGATCATGTCGCCGACGACGAACAGGATGAAGATCCACAGCGCCACTAACGACCAGTACTGGAAGAACGCGACGGGGATCAGCGTCGCCACGATCACGAGGACCATGAACGGCATGACGCCCTCACCGAGGTGCCAGCCCGCGTCGACGAAGTCGCGTCCGAAGCGGCGCTGCGGACCGCGGTCGCGCACCGGGAGGTAGCGCTCCTCGCCGGCGGCCATGCCGACGCGGGCCTTCTCGCGCTGGGCGGCGAGCTCGGCTCGGGCGCGGGCCTTGGCCTCTTTGGTGTCGGGGACGAGCGGGCGCTTGCGGGCGGCCTCTTGCTCGGCGCGCGACGGGGTCGCGCGACCCTTGCCCGATCCGAGGACCGTCGGCTCGACGGGGGTGTCGTTGGGGGCGGGGGCGGGGGACTTGGCCACGGGTTACCTCGGCAGTTCGCGGATCGGGAGATCTAAGATTACCCGCATGACCCCCGACCTGTCCCGGCACGAGGCTGTGCATCGCGCAGCCGACGCCGGCATCCCCGCCGCCCTGTCCGATCTCGGCTCCCTCGTACGCATCCCGTCGATCGCGTGGCCGTCGTTCGATCAGTCCACCCTCGTCGAGAGCGCCGACGCCGTCGCCGCCCTGTTGAGGGGCACCGGCGTCTTCGATTCCGTCGAGGTCGCGCGTGCCGCGATCCCCGGCACCGACGAGATGGGACAGCCCGCCGTGCTGGCGTCGCGAGCCGCTCGCAACGGTCGGCCCACCGTTCTTCTCTATGCGCACCACGACGTCCAGCCTCCCGGCGACGAAGCCCTGTGGGACTCACCGCCCTTCGAACCCACCGTTCGCGACGGCCGCCTCTACGGCCGCGGCGCCGCCGACGACAAGGCGGGGGTCATGGCCCACGTCGGTGCCATCCGCGCAGTCAGCGAAGTCCTCGGAGACGACCTCGACCTGGGCATCGCGGTGTTCATCGAGGGCGAAGAGGAGTACGGCTCGCGCTCGTTCGGGCAGTTCCTCTCCGACAACGCCGAGGTGCTGCGCTCCGACGTGATCGTCGTCGCCGACTCGGGCAACTGGGACGACCGCACCCCCGGTCTCACGGTGTCGCTCCGCGGGAACGCGCGCTTCACGCTCACCGTGCGCACCCTCGAGCACGCATCGCACTCCGGCATGATGGGCGGCGCCGTCCCGGATGCCATGCTCGCCACGGTGAAGCTGCTCGCGACGCTGTGGGACGACGACGGTGCCGTCGCCGTCGACGGTCTCCTCGAGCGCGACGCCCCCACGCCCGACTACAGCGAAGAGACCCTGCGCGCCGAGGCGGGACTGCTCGACGGGGTGCGGCCGATCGGCCGCGACGCCATCCTCAGCCGGATCTGGAACAAGCCGTCGGTCACGATCACCGGCTGGGACGCCACGCCCGTCGACTCGGCGTCGAACACCCTCGCCCCGCAGACCCGCGTGGTGATCAGCGCCCGCGTCGCCCCGGGGCAGGACGCCCACGAGGCCTACCGGGCGATCGAGGCGCACTTGCGCGCCCATGCGCCGTTCGGCGCGCAGCTGGAGTTCACCGACGTCGACTGCGGCGACGCGTTCCTCGTCGACACGAGCGGATGGGCCGTCGAAGACGCTCGCGCCTCGTTCGCCGACGGGTATGGCGTGGACTCGGTCGACGTCGGCGTCGGCGGATCGATCCCCTTCATCGCCGACCTCGTCCGCGAGTTCCCGAGCGCCCAGATCCTCGTGACCGGTGTCGAGGATCCGCACGCCCGCGCGCACAGCCCGAACGAGTCGCTGCACCTCGACACGTTCCGCAACGCCCTGGTGTCGGAGGCCCTCCTGCTGACGCGTTTGAACGAGCGCACCGTCTGAGCGGACCGCGGGGCCGTGGCGGGCGTAGACTCGTCACGTCCCCGCGACCGATCAACCGAAGGGCATCGCCATGACCGACACCACACTGTCGTCCTCCGCCGAGACCCGCGAGCACGGTGTCGGCCTCACCGCCGCCGCCTCCGACAAGGTGAAGAGCCTGCTCTCGCAGGAGGGTCGCGACGACCTTCGTCTGCGCGTGGCCGTTCAGCCCGGCGGATGCTCCGGACTCATCTACCAGCTCTACTTCGACGAGCGCTACCTCGACGGTGACAAGGTCGCCGATTTCGACGGCGTCGAGGTCATCGTCGACGACATGAGCGTTCCGTACCTCGACGGTGCGAACATCGACTTCAAGGACACGATCTCGGAGCAGGGCTTCACGATCGACAACCCCAACGCCGGCGGTTCCTGCGCCTGCGGCGACAGCTTCCACTGATCTCAGCCGCCGTTTCACGGCGCCCCATCGAGAACCCCCGGACCCCGGATCACACCGCGGAACCCGGGGGTTCTCGATGTCTCGGCACTGGACGAATGGCCTGAGAACGGTGAGAGGTTGCCGTAGACTGTCAAAGCTTCATCCACGACCCGGAAAGGTGCACTGTGCCCTCCAAACGTCGCCTTCGCTGGGCTGCGCTCCCCGTCGGGATCGCCTCGGTTGCGCTCCTGTCCGGCTGCACCACGACACAGCTCCACGGCTTCCTGCCCGGCTTCGTCGATGACGGTACGCCCGCCACCAACCACACCGACATGGTCGCCGGTCTGTGGGTCAACTCGTGGATCGTGCTCCTCGCCGTGGGTGTCGTCACCTGGGGCCTCATGCTGTGGTCGGTCATCGCGTACCGCCGTCGCAAGGGGCAGTCTGGTCTGCCGGTCCAGCTGCGCTACAACATGCCGGTCGAGATCTTCTACACGATCGTTCCTCTGATCCTGGTCGTCGGCTTCTTCGCCTTCACGGCGCGCGACCAGAACACGCTCGAGACGCAGTACGACGACCCCGACGTGTCGATCACGGCGTACGGCAAGCAGTGGGCGTGGGACTTCCAGTACAACGGCACGCAGGAAGACAACTCCGACGCCGTCTACTCGATGGGTGTCCAGGCCAAGGCCACGTCCGACGGCTACGACCTGCAGGACGTGCCCACCCTGTACCTGCCGGTGAACAAGACGGTCAAGATCGACCTCCGCTCGCGCGACGTCATCCACTCGTTCTGGATCATCGACTTCCTCTACAAGAAAGACATGTACCTCGGCCGTGACAACGAGTGGTCGTTCACGCCCACCCGTGAGGGCACGTACGAGGGCAAGTGCGCCGAGCTGTGCGGTGAATACCACTCCGCCATGCTCTTCAACGTCAAGGTCGTCAGCGACGCCGAGTACGAGGACTACCTCGACTCGCTGCGCTCGGCCGGCGACGTGGGCGACATCAGCGACCTGTCGCGCCTGCAGAACCTGAGCACGGCCGGCACCGAAGGGAACGAGTGATCATGGCCACGACGCTTCCGCTCCAGGAGAAGGGGGCCTCGCGCCCCACGACTCTCCCGCCGCGTCAAGCCGCACTGCTGAGCACCACGCGTGTTGAGCAGAAAGGCAACCTGGTCGTCAAGTGGATCACCTCCACCGACCACAAGACCATCGGGTACATGTACCTGATCGCCTCCGTCATGTTCTTCATGCTCGGTGGCGTCATGGCGCTGATCATCCGCGCCGAGCTCTTCGAGCCCGGCATGCAGATCATCCCGACGAAAGAGCAGTACAACCAGCTCTTCACCATGCACGGCACGATCATGCTGCTCATGTTCGCGACGCCGCTGTTCGCGGGCTTCGCCAACGCGCTGCTGCCGCTGCAGATCGGAGCGCCCGACGTGGCGTTCCCGCGTCTGAACGCCTTCGCCTTCTGGCTGTTCCTGTTCGGATCCACGATCGCCGTTTCCGGCTTCCTCACCCCGCAGGGTGCGGCTGGCTTCGGATGGTTCGCCTATCAGCCGCTCGCCAATGCGAGCTTCTCGCCGGGCGTCGGTGGAAACCTCTGGATGCTGGGACTCGGCATCAGCGGTTTCGGCACGATCCTCGGCGCGGTGAACTTCATCACGACGATCCTCACGATGCGCGCGCCCGGCATGACCATGTGGCGCATGCCGATCTTCTCGTGGAACACGCTGATCACGAGCATCCTGATCCTGCTGGCGTTCCCCGTGCTCGCCGCGGCCATCTTCGCCGCCGCGTCGGACCGCGTGCTCGGCTCGCACATCTACAGCCCCGAGAACGGCGGCGTCCTGCTCTGGCAGCACCTGTTCTGGTTCTTCGGTCACCCCGAGGTGTACATCATCGCGCTGCCGTTCTTCGGCATCGTCTCCGAGATCTTCCCGGTCTTCAGCCGCAAGCCGATCTTCGGGTACAAGACCCTCGTCTACGCCACGATCGCGATCGCCGCGTTGTCGGTGGCCGTGTGGGCCCACCACATGTACGTCACGGGGGGCGTGCTGCTGCCGTTCTTCGCCCTGATGACGATGCTGATCGCGGTGCCGACCGGCGTGAAGATCTTCAACTGGATCGGTACGCTCTGGCGCGGCTCGGTGACCTTCGAGACCCCGATGGTTTTCGCCCTGGGCTTCCTGGTCTCGTTCGTCTTCGGCGGTCTGACCGGTGTCATCCTCGCGTCGCCCCCGCTCGACTTCCACCTGTCGGACTCGTACTTCGTCGTCGCGCACTTCCACTACGTCGTCTTCGGAACCGTCGTGTTCGCGATGTTCGCGGGCTTCTACTTCTGGTGGCCGAAGTGGACCGGCAAGATGCTCAACGAGCGTCTCGGCATGGTGCACTTCTGGATGCTGTTCGTCGGCTTCCACATGACCTTCCTCATCCAGCACTGGCTGGGCGTCGACGGCATGGTGCGTCGTTACGCCGACTACGCGGCCGCAGACGGATGGACGTGGGAGAACCAGCTGTCGACGGTGGGATCGATGATCCTCGGTGCGTCGATGATCCCGTTCCTGCTGAACGTCTGGATCACCGCGCGCAAGGCGCCGCGCGTGACGGTCGACGACCCGTGGGGCTACGGAGCGTCGCTCGAGTGGGCCACCTCGTGCCCGCCGCCGCGTCACAACTTCACCTCCATCCCGCGTATCCGTAGCGAGCGCCCCGCCTTCGACCTGAACCACCCCGAGGCCGGCATTCCGGTCGGTGTGGGTCCGGCCAAGGATGCCCCCGACGCGCCTGTCGTCGACGCCGCTGCCGGAGAGGTCAAGTAACGATGCGTACCAATGTCGGACTCTGGTGGCTCCTGGCCGTCTTCGCGTTCGTGATCGCCGGCGTCTACACCGCGTGGAGCTTGCTCCAGCACGGTGGCGTCGAGTGGGTCGGAACGGTCGCCCTGGCCTTCCTCGGCCTCATGTCGACCATGATCGCCTTCTACATCGGCCGCGTGCTCAAGGCACAGAACGGCGAGCTGCCCGAGGACACTCTGACGGCCGACATCGACGACGGTGACCCCGAGATGGGCGAGTTCAGCCCGTGGTCGTGGTGGCCCATCGTCCTGGCCGGTTCCGCCGCGATCGCCGTGATCGGTCTCGCTGTCGGTAGCTGGCTCGTCCCCGTCGGATTCCTGGTCTTCGTCATCGCCATCGTCGGATGGGTGTACGAGTACTACCGCGGGTACTTCGCACGCTGATCCTGTGCCCGTTCGGCTGATCGCGGCCGCCGTCTCCGACGCCGGCTCCCACCGTCCCACCAACCAGGACGCCGCCTTCGCGGCGTCCTGGGGTGCGGCGGTGGCAGACGGCGTCGGGGGAGGCCCCTCGGGAGACCTCGCCTCCGCGGCGCTCCTGCATAGACTCGTCGCGACTCGGGGCGGTGGCCTCGACGCCGATGGACTCCTGGTGCGCATTCGCGAGGCGAACTGGGACATCCGCGCCCATGTCGAGCGTGACCCCGCGCTCCAGGGCATGGCGACGACCTTCACGGGTCTGTTCCTCAGCACGGGCGGCGACCTGCTGCTGGCGCACACCGGCGACTCTCGCGCCTACCTGCTCCGCGACGGCGAGTTCACTCGCGAGACGCGTGATGACTCGTACGTGCAGGCTCTCGTCGATCACGGCATCATCCCGCCGGAGGCCGCCGCGGCCCACCCGCGTCGTAACATCATCACGGCCTCGCTGGGGGGCGCCGAGGGCGATGTCGTGTCCGTCGCCGAGCGCCCTCCGGTCGTCGGCGATCGCTGGGTACTGTGCAGCGATGGGTTGACCGACTACGTTCCGGAAGCAGACGTCGCCCGGATCATCGCCGAGGCCTCGGATCCCCGCGCCGCGGCCGCCTCCGCCGTCGCGCTCGCTCTCGAAGCCGGAACGCGTGACAACGTGACGGTCGTCGTGTGCGACGTCGTCGACGACAACGAGCCGGTGGCAAGCGAGCCGGTCTTCTCCGGTTCTGCTGCGCGCTGGTTCGCCGAGGACGTCGAGACGGCCTGAGGCGTACAGGCTCTGGCGGGCCTATCGGGCTGATCATGCGATGACGGTGGTGTGATCGGTTCCGCATCGCCCCTCGTCCTGCAAAGCTGTCCAGGTGCGAGGGATCATCTGGGGGCTACTCACTGCGGCAATCGGATTGACCATGATTGTGCTGCTCGTCATCTACGGCACGCAGTACGGTACATGGCTCGACGAGATCGGGTCGTCCCTTGATCTGGAAGACCAGGCGGCGGCACCGACTATCCTGCTGCCGGCCATGATCGGCCTGTTGTCCATCGGGCTGGTGGTCGGCGGGTTGACGGTGGGCCTGACGATCCCGCGTGGAGAACGCTTTCACGACACTGCGCTGTTGCCGCGTGAGGAGGCAACGCGGGATGCAAAGAGGTCGGCGAGGCCGGTCGCGGTCAGCCCGGAACGGAATCCATGAGCACCTCCGCGGGGAAAGCGCGCACGCGGTCGGTCTTGAGATTCGTGGTCGCAGCTGCAGGAGCCCTGTGGTCGGTGGGTGCGGCTGCGGGTCTCTGGTGGGCGGGCATACTCGTGTGGCGCGGGGTGGCACAGTGCAGTTTGCTCGACCCGGTGACGCTCGGAGGCTCCGCGATCGGAGTGAGCGTCCTCGCTGTGTGCGCGGGTGTGATGCCGATGGTGGCCGCCCGCGTTAGCGGGGCGGCGTGGATCGGCGGGTACGCCCTTGTCTGCTCCATCATCGTGCTCGGTCTCTACGGCATGGTGATAACCGCTTCGCTGTCCTTCGGTCTCAGCGGCGGTTCGTCACGGTGGCCGGAAATGATGTCGGGCGCACTCGTCACCGTGGCACCGTCGCTCGCGCTCGTGGGTGCGAACGTGATTGCGCTTCTCGCGACGCGGTCATTGCGGCGCACGGTCGTCTCCTCGCTGGTGTGGACCTTCATTGTGTCGATCATCATCGTCCTGGCAGGTGGAGTTGCCCAGTCGACGTGCTGAGGTAGCTCGGTCAGTACTGCTCATCGCGTCCGCGCGGCTTTTGCGTCACTGACTTTCTGTCAGTTCGGTGGCGAGGAGTGCGGCGGTGACAGCGCCGACGAGACGATGCGGCGATGCTCTCAGAGGCCGTGCGCCGCCTTCCCTGATGGACGCGGCGGCCCGCCCTGGCGCGTTGCGAGGAAACGGGGCCCCGGTCTCCTAGGAGCCGCCGGTCAGTGTCAGCGACGCACCACCACGACGGTCGGGTCGAACACCCGCTCGCACGGACCCTCGTCGTTCTCGAAGGGCTGCCCCTCGCGCACCCAGTACTCGTACCCGCCGATCATCTCGCGGACCTCGTAGCCCAGTCGCGAGAACTCGAGTGCGCCCTTCTGCCCGGCGTTGCACCCGGGACTCCAGCAGTAGACCACGACGGGCATGTCGGCCGGGATCTCGGTGGCGGCCCGCTCGGCGATGTCTCGGTACGGCATGTGGACGGCGCCCGAGACGCGGCCCTGAAGCCACGCGTCATGTCCTCGCACGTCGACGAGAACGAAGCGCTCTCCCGCCTTCTGCGCCGCGTAGACATCGGAGGGGTCCGTCTCGAAGGCGAGGCGTGTCGAGAAGTACTCGTGTGCGAGGGCCATGCCCACACGCTACGGTCGGGAGCCGACGCAGGGGAGGGGTGTATGTGCCAGCCCTCGGCGGCATCCTGCCACGTCGGTCTCGCGCGCCGTCGCGGGTGTGCGGGCCCGCGGATGCCGAAGAACGTGCGTCGCGACGCCGGGTGGGGCACGCGCACGCCGGTGTGCACGTGCGCCGGGATGCGTCCGCCGTGCATCGGAGCATGCTGGCAGAAACGACGAAACCCCGGTGCCGAAGCACCGGGGTTTCGTATCGAGGGTTTACTCGCTCTTGTCACCCTGAGGGCGGTTGCGCTCCTCGAGGCCCTTCGGAGCGGGAAGCTCGACCTCGGTGCGCTCACCGATCGCCATGGGCGGGCGGCCGTCTTCGTCGGCACGGGCGTTGGCTCCGGCGATCTCGTCGGCTTCCTCGTGCGCGATGTGGTCGAGCTCGTGGTGCTGGTGAGCGACCGCGGCGTCGAGCTCGGCCTGCGTCAGCGGCGCGAGACGGTCCTCGAAGAACCAGCGCGACACCGACGCACGAAGGTTCTCGTGCCAGGGGATCTGCCCGTTCGCGTTCGGACGGACGACGAGGGGAGCGTACTCCTCGTTGTCGACCAGCTTCCAGCGCTCGAACTCGTCGACGGGCTGGTGCACCTCGATGTACTCGCCACCGGGGAGGCGCACGATGCGTCCGGACTCGTAGCCGTGCAGTGCGATCTCGCGGTCCTTCTTCTGCAGCGCGATGCAGATGCGCTTGGTGACGAAGTAGGCGAGGATCGGGCCCACGATCAGCAGGGCCTGCAGGACGTGGATGACACCTTCCATCGTGAGGTGGAAGTGCGTGGCGATGATGTCCGACGACGCCGCCGCCCACATGACCGCGTAGAACGTCACACCCGCCGCACCGATGGCGGTGCGGGTCGCCGCGTTGCGCGGACGCTGTGCGATGTGGTGCTCACGCTTGTCGCCGGTGACCCACGCCTCGATGAAGGGGTAGATCAGCACGAGCACGATGAACAGGCCCAGCACGCCGACGGGGATGATGATGTTCCACGAGAACGTGTGGTCGAACAGCACGAACTCGAGGTGCGGCGGGATGAGGCGCAGCATGCCGTCGGCGAAGCCGATGTACCAGTCGGGCTGGGTTCCGGCCGACACCGGCGACGGGTCGTACGGTCCGTAGTTCCAGATCGGGTTGATCGTCACGAGCGCGGCGATCAAGACGATCACACCGAACGTGATGAAGAAGAAGCCACCCATCTTCGACGCGTAGACGGGGAGGATCGGGTAGCCGACGACGTTGCTGTTCGTGCGGGCGGGGCCGGCGAACTGCGTGTGCTTGTTGATGATCATCAACATGAGGTGCACGGCCAGCAGTGCGACCAGGATGGCCGGCAGCAGCAGGATGTGCAGCGTGTACAGACGGCCCACGATCGCGGTGCCGGGGAACTCCCCGCCGAACAGCAGGAACGAGGTCCACGTGCCGATGATCGGCAGTCCCTTGATCATGCCGTCGATGATGCGGAGGCCGTTGCCCGAGAGCAGGTCGTCGGGGAGCGAGTAGCCGGTGAAGCCCTCGGCCATCGCCAGGATGAAGAGGATGAAGCCGACGACCCAGTTGAGCTCGCGCGGCTTGCGGAACGCACCGGTGAAGAACACGCGCAGCATGTGCACGCCGATACCGGCCACGAACACCAGGGCGGCCCAGTGGTGGATCTGACGGACGAGCAGTCCACCGCGGAGGTCGAACGAGATGTGCAGCGCCGATTCCATGGCCGCCGACATCGCGATGCCGCGCATGGGCTCGTAGGCGCCGTTGTAGTGCGTCTCGACCATCGACGCCTGGAAGAAGAACGTCAGGAACGTGCCGGACAGCAGCACGACGACGAAGCTCCACAGCGCGATCTCACCCAGCATGAACGACCAGTGGTCGGGGAAGATCTTGCGACCCATCTCTTTGACGATGCCCGAGATGCTCGTGCGCTCGTCGAGATAGTTCGCGGCGGCACCGACGAAGCGTCCGCCCAGGGGCTTGCCGTCGCGGCCGGCGGTCGCCGGGGCACCTGCGTGCACCGCGGGCGCGGAGGTGACGTTCTCGGTGGGATGGGTACCGGTGCTCATGAGCGCTCCCAGAAGCTGGGGCCGACGGGCTCGTGGAAGTCACTCTGCGCGACGAGGTAGCCCTCGGCGTCGACGGAGATGGGGAGCTGCGGCAGGGGACGGGCGGCCGGGCCGAAGATGACGGCCGCGCCATTGGCGACGTCGAACTGCGACTGGTGGCAGGGGCACAGGAGGTGGTGGGTCTGCTGCTCGTACAGCGCCACGGGGCAGCCGACGTGCGTGCAGACCTTGGAGTACGCGACGATGCCGTCGTACGACCAGTCCATGTTGTTGGTGTCGGGGTTCAGCTGCTCGGGCTGCAGACGCATCAGCAGCACGATCGCCTTGGCCTTCTCTTCGAGGTAGCCCTCGTCGTGGCCGAGGCTGGCGAGCTCTTCCGGGATGACGTGGAAGGCGGAGCCGATGGTGACGTCGGCCGCACGGATCGGACGACCGGACGGGTCGTGCGACAGGCGGGAGCCCTCTTTCCACATGGTGTGGCTGAGGAGCTTCACGGGGTCCTGATCCTGGGGAGCAAGGCCGCGGAACAGCGTGATGCCGGGGATGACGGAGGCGGCGAGAGCGGCGAACAGCGAGTTGCGGATGATCTCGCGACGGCCGAAGCCGGACTCCTTGTCGCCCTCGACGAACACGTTGATGGCGGCTTCGCGCACCTCGTCGCGCCCACGGGTGGCGTGGCGGTCCTCGATGTACTCCTTGTCGGACATGACCGACTTGGACCAGTGGATGGCGCCGATGCCGATCGAGAGCAGCGCGAAGGCGATGCCCAGACCGATGAAGAGGTTGTTGTAGCGGATGTCGATCAACGCGCCCGACTCGATCGGGAAGATGATGTAGGCGATGCTCGCCCAGATGCTCGCCGCGACCGAGAAGTAGAACAGGGTGTAGACCGTGCGAACCGCACGCTTCATCGCCTGAGGGTCCTGATCGGTCATGCGCTGACGGTGCCCCGGGAGGCCGGGGTTCTGAACGGCGTCGGGAACCGCGACGGCGAGCCCCGAGCCGGGCTTCCAGGAAGCCCTCTCGTGCTCGAGTGCGTCGTCCTCGTGTGCCATGGTGCTCCTCGTGCGTTTACGTAATGTCGAGAACGACGGTCAGTTGGACTTCGCCGTGATCCACACGGTGAGGGCGATCAACGCCCCGATACCGAAGATCCAGATGAACAGACCCTCCGAGACCGGACCCAACGACCCGAGGGCGTAACCGCCGGGGGATTCGGACTTCTGGAGGTACATCAGGTACGAGATGACGTCGCGCTTGTCTTCGGGGGTGAGGTTCAGGTCGTTGAAGACCGGCATGTTCTGCGGGCCGGTGACCATCGCGGCGTACATGTTGACCGGGCTGACGGTGTGCAGGTCGGGGGCCCACTTGCCCTCGGTGAGCGCGCCACCGGCGCCGGCGACGTTGTGGCACATCGCGCAGTTGATGCGGAACAGCTCGGCACCGTGCGACAGGTCGCCCTCGCCGTCGACCAGCTCGTCGGTGGGGTACGTCGGGCCGGGGGCCGACGACTGCACGTACGCGGCGATCGCGTTGATCTGCTCGTCGGTGAACTGCACCGGCTTCACGGGAGCCTGGGGACCCTGCGCCTGCAGGGGCATGCGGCCGGTCGACACCTGGAAGTGCACCGACAGCTCACCGACGCCGAACAGCGACGGGCCCTGCTGGCTGCCCTGCAGGTCGAGGCCGTGGCAGGTGGCGCAGTTGGCCTGGAAGAGCTTCTGGCCCTCTTCGACCGCCGTCGCCGAGTTCGCTTCGCTCGTGGGGGCGGCGTTGGTCGCCGCCATCGCGGCCGATGCGCCGGCGTAGACGCCTCCGGTGAGGAGGAGTCCGATGCCGATCAGTGCAGCGGCGGCCAGGGGACTACGGCGTCCGGACGCCCGACGAGTCTTCTTCTCGCGTGCCATGTGAAGTGCAGCTCTCTTACTTGAGGAAGTAGATGACGAAGAACAGGGCGATCCAGACGACGTCGACGAAGTGCCAGTAGTACGACACGACGATCGAGGTGGTCATCTCTTTGCGGCCGAAGTTCTTCACGGCGTAGGCGCGACCGATCACGAGCAGGAAGGCGATGAGGCCACCCGTCACGTGCAGGGCATGGAAGCCGGTGGTGATGTAGAAGGCCGAGGCGTAGGGGTTGGCGCTGATGGGCATGCCCTCGGCGACCAGCGTCGCGTACTCCCACACCTGACCCGACACGAAGACCGCGCCGAGGATGAAGGTGAGGTAGAACCACTCCACCATTCCCCACTTCAGGATGCCGGTGGCCTTGCCGGTGCGGTACGGCTGGTACCGCTCCGCGGCGAAGACGCCCATCTGGCACGTGACCGAGGACAACACGAGGATGATCGTGTTGACGGTCGCGAAGGGGACGTTGAGCAGCTGCGTCTCTTCGGCCCACAGGGGCGCGGAGGTGCTGCGCAGGGTGAAGTAGATCGCGAACAGGCCGGCGAAGAACATGACCTCGCTGCCCAGCCACACGATGGTGCCCACCGCGACCGGGTCGGGCCGCTTCACGGCACGCACGGCCTGGGAATACGTCGCTGAGGTCGTCACCGTTCCATTATGCGCGATGACGGAGCCCGATATTCCCATCCTCAACTTGAGATATTCCATCGTCGAGACTTAGGGAAGCCTCAGAATCTGCAAGGAATCCCCGGTACGGCGTGGGTTCCATCAGACGCGCGGACCGCGCGGATCGGCGACACGCGTGTGGAAGGATCATGGCATGGCTGAACGTTTCACCTGGCCCGATCTGCTCTCGGCGCTGCTGGCCGGCAACGACCTCAGCGTGTCCGAGTCGACGTGGGCCATGCGCAAGGTCATGGCGGGCGAGGCGACGCCCTCGCAGCTGGGCGGATTCCTGATGGCCCTGCGGGCCAAGGGCGAGACGGTCGAAGAGATCGTCGGCTTCCGCGACGCGATCCTTGAGGCGGCCGTGCCGCTTCCCGTGCGCGCCGAGGTGCTCGACATCGTGGGCACCGGTGGCGACAGGTACGGCACCGTGAACGTGTCGACCATGGCGGCGGTGGTGGCGGCGGCGTCGGGAGTCCCCGTGGTGAAGCACGGCAACCGGGCGGCGAGCTCGGCATCCGGATCCTCCGACGTGCTCTCGTCGCTGGGCGTCGCGCTGACGCTGACTCCGGAGCAGGTCGCCGAGACGCTCGAGCGCACCGGCATCACCTTCGCCTTCGCCTCGGCGTTCCACCCGGGGTTCCGCCACGCGGCTTCGACGCGCGCGGAGCTGGGCGTTCCCACCGTCTTCAACTTCCTCGGGCCGCTGTGCAACCCGGCGCGCGCCGAGGCGAACGCCGTCGGTGTCGCGCACCTCGATCGCGTTCCCCTCATCACCGGCGTGTTCCGCACCCGCGGCGCGACGGCGCTCGTGTTCCGCGGCGACGACGGCCTCGACGAACTGACCACGACCGGCCACAGTCGCGTCTGGGAGATCAGTCGCGGCGACGTGCACGAGCACGATCTCGATCCCCGGGATCTCGGCATCCCCCTCGCCGAGATCGACGACCTGCTCGGTGGTTCCCCCGATCACAACGCCGAGGTGGTGCGGCGCGTGCTGGGAGGCGAGACCGGTCCGGTGCGCGACATCGTGCTGCTCAACGCCGCCGCGGGTCTGGTGTCGTACCGACTGTTCCAGGATGCCGCCGAGGTGCAGCGTCCGATCATCGAACGCCTCGCCGAGGCGATGGCCGACGCCGCCGCCGCCGTCGACGACGGCCGTGCCGCAGCCAAGCTCACCGACTGGGTGGACACCACGAAGGCTCTGGCGGAGTAGGCCATCGTGCACCCGCTCGACGCGCTCACCGAGATCGCCTATCTGCTCGAGCGGGAACGGTCGTCGCGATACAAGTCGAAGGCGTTCCGCACCGCCGCGGCCGCGATCGAGGGGCTGAGCGACGACGAGTTGCGCGACCCGGGTCTTCGGCGACGCGCGGGGATCGGCGAGTCGACCTTCGCGGTGATCCAGCAGGCGCTGGCGGGCGGTGTCCCGGAGCGACTGGCGGCCCTGCGGGCCGAGAACGCGCCGGTGGGCGGTGCGGACGTGCGGGCGAAGCTGCGCGGCGACCTGCACAGCCACAGCGAATGGTCGGACGGGCTCACCCCCATCGAGGCGATGGTCGAGGCCGCGCGGGGGCTGGGTCACGAGTACCTGGCTCTCACCGACCATTCGCCGCGCCTCACCGTGGCCAATGGCCTTTCCCCCGAGCGTCTGCGGGCGCAGATGGAGATCGTCCGGGGGCACCGCGGTGACGGTTTCACGCTGCTCACCGGGATCGAAGTCGACATCCTCGACGAGGGCGACCTCGACCAGGAAGACGCGTTGCTGCACGAGCTCGACGTGGTGGTGGCATCCGCTCACTCGAAGCTGCGCATGGAACGCGGTCCGATGACACGACGGTTGGTCGCCGCGGCGGGGGACCCGCGGGTCGACGTGCTGGGGCACGTCACCGGGCGGCTCGTCGAGGGGGCGCGGGGGACGCGTCCGCCGTCGGACTTCGACGCCGAGGCGGTCTTCGCGGCATGCGCGGCCTCGGGGGTGGCGGTCGAGATCAATTCGCGTCCGGAGCGTCAGGACCCGCCCGACGAGCTGCTGGCACTGGCGATCGAGGCGGGGTGCCTCTTCTCGATCGACTCCGACGCGCACGCGCCCGGGCAGCTGTCGCTGCTGGACTACGGAGCCGCGCGCGCGGAGGCGGCGAAGGTGCCCGTCGACCGCATCGTCACGACGTGGCCCCTCGACCGCCTGCGGGAGTGGCTGGAGCGCTCGCGCTGAGACTCAGCGGTCGAGCGCGGTCAGCGCGCGGGTCATCGAGGATCCCAGGTTCCACTTCTCGGCCAGCGCGTGAGCGGCGGTCTCGTCCGCGGCCCCCAGGTGATCGTCGAAGGGCGCGAAGGTGAGGTCGCGGGCGACGCGGACCACGGTGGGCGCGACGTCGAGGTAGTCGGCGGCGGCGGCGATCTTCGCGCGCTGGCTCGGGGTGCCCGCGGAACCGTCGGCGACCGCCGCCCGGATGCCGTCGAGCGAGCCGTGGGCGGTGAGCAGCGACGCCGCCGACTTCTCGCCGATGCCCGAGACACCGGGCAGGCCGTCGGAGGGATCGCCGCGCAGCACCGCGAAGTCGGCGTACTGCGCGGCGTGCACGCCGTACCTGCCGAGCACGGCCGCGTCGTCGACGATCTCGAGGTTGCTCATGCCGCGGGCGGTGTAGACGATACGCACACCGCGCTCATCGTCGATCAGCTGGAACAGGTCACGGTCGCCCGTGACGATGTCGACGGGGACGTCGGCGTGAGTCGCGAGGGCGCCGATCACGTCGTCGGCCTCGTGTTCGGCCGCGCCGACGACGGGGATGCCGAGCACGGCGAGAGCCTCACGGATGAGCGGGATCTGGGCCTCGAGCGGATCGGGGACCTCTTCGACGTCGGCGCCGACGGGAACGGCCTCGACGACGCGGTGGGCCTTGTAGCTCGGGATCAGGTCGACGCGCCACGCCGGGCGCCAATCGTCGTCCCAGCAGGCGACGAGACGCGTGGGTTCGTAGGTGGAGACGAGCTTCGCGATCATGTCGAGCAGGCCGCGCACGGCGTTCACCGAGGTGCCGTCAGCCGCCGTGACCTTGTCGGGAACGCCGTAGAAGGCGCGGAAGTACAGCGACGCGGTGTCGAGGAGCATGATGCGGTCGGTCACGGGAGTCATCCTGGCACGGGGGCACGGCCCTCGTCCTAGGCTGTCGGGATGTCCTTCGGCTCGGCATCCCGTCGTCCTCCCGCGGCGGCACCCTGCCCGTGCGGCGGTGGGATCTTCGCCACGTGCTGCGCGCCGATCCTCGACGGGGGAGCGGCGCCGAGCGCGGAGCGGCTCATGCGTTCGCGCTACACCGCCTTCGCCGTGGGTGACACGACGCACCTGGTGCGGTCGTGGCATCCGCGGACCCGCCCCGACGAGGTCGTCGCCGACGACGGCACCGAGTGGACGGCTCTCGAGGTTGTCGAGGCCCGCGAAGACGGGGATGCCGCGATCGTGGAGTTCCGTGCCCGGTACAGCCACGACGGGCGGGCGGGGGAGCTGCACGAACGCAGCCGGTTCGTCCGCCGCGGGGGCCGCTGGGTCTACGTGGACGGAGACGTCGAGTAAGGGCGTCAACCCCGCCCGCGGCTGTCGGTGGTGCGGCGTACGGTCGATCACGAACGACGATCGACAACGCGGGAGGACAACGACATGGAACGCATCGTGATCATCGGGGGCCACGGAAAGGTGGCCCTGCATCTCGCTCGGCTGCTGGCCGAGCGCGGAGACGAGGCCACCTCGGTCATCCGCAACCCCGACCAGGCGTCAGACATCGAGCAGGCCGGCGCGACGCCGCTCGTGCTCGACGTCGAGAACGCCGACACCGATGAGATGGCCGAGGCCTTCTCGGGCGCCGACGCCGTGATCTGGTCCGCGGGAGCGGGCGGAGGCAGCGCGGAGCGCACCTACGCCGTCGACCGCGACGCTGCGCAGCGCGCCGTCGACGCCGCATCTCGCGCGGGCGTGCGCCGGTTCGTCATGGTGTCGTGGATCGGATCGACCCCCGACCACGGCATCGACCCCGACGACGCGTTCTACGCGTACGCCGACGCCAAGCTCGCCGCCGACGACCACCTGCGCGCGAGCGACCTCGACTGGACGATCCTGGGCCCCGGGACCCTGACCGACGACCCCGCCTCGGGGCGCATCACGACCGCGCCGCAGGGCAAGGCCGAGGTGGGCCGCGCCGATGTCGCCGCCGTCGCCGCGGCGGCGCTCGTGCAGCCCGCCACGATCGGTCGGTTCATCCGGTTCGGCGGGGGAGAGACCCTCATCGCCGAAGCCCTCGTCGACGGCTCGGACAACGACGGGAGCGTGCAGGCATGAGCGCTCTCAGCGACAAGGCGCAGTCGTTCGCGCGGTTGCACACCGCCCCCGAGATCCTGCGGGTCGTGAACATCTGGGACGTCGTCTCGGCGCGGGCGATCGCCGCCCTGCCCGAGACGAAGGCCCTCGCGACGGCCGGTCACTCGATCGCCGCGACCTTCGGCTACGAAGACGGCGAGAACATCCCCGTCGAGCTCATGCTCGACATGGTCGGTCGCATCGTCGCCGCCGTCGATGTGCCGGTCACGGCCGACCTCGACTCCGGCTTCGGCAACCTCGGTGAGACGACCCGCCGCGCCATCGGCGTGGGTGTGGTCGGCGCCAACGTCGAAGACAAGGTGAAGCCGCTGGCCGACGCGGTCGCCGCGGTCGAGGCCGTCATCGCGGCGGGTGAGGCCGAGGGCGTGCCGTTCGTGCTGAACGCCCGCACCGACGTGTTCCTCACGGGCGCCGACCGTCCGCTCGACGACAAGGTGGCGGATGCCATCGAGCGTGGCCGCGCCTTCCTCGCTGCCGGGGCGACCTCGGTGTTCGTGCCCGGACTACTGGATGCCGAGACCACCCGGCGCCTGGTCGAAGGGCTGGGGGAGCGCACGCTCAGCGTCATCGGCGTGCCGGGCGCGCTCACCGCGGCCGAGTACGAGGCGCTCGGCGTCGCCCGCATCTCGTACGGTCCGCAGACCCAGCGCGTCGCCCTGACCGCCCTGCAGGATCTCGCGATCGACCTCTACGGCGACGGCGTCATCCCCTCCTCGGTGCGCGCACTGAACTGACGACTCATCTGTACGGCGAGGTCGGTCCCGAACCCGGGGCCGGCCTCGCCGTCGTCGTGGGGGGTCGCGGTGCCGCGGAGGACGGAGCCCGTCGCGCCGGGGGTCAAAGGCTGTCGTCGTCCTCGTCGTCGACGACGATCACGCCATCGGGCACGGGATCGGCCAGCAGGGGCTCCGCGGCGAGGGTGAGGTCGATCGTGGCGCGCAGCAGACCGCCGAGGGTCGCCGAGCGCAGCAGCTCCATCTGGTCCAGCTCGCCGAGCGGCGCGATCGCGGCGATCTGCCAGGCCCGGGGCAGGGGCTCCTCCGACAGTTCGACTTCGGCATCCCACCGGGTGCCGCCGAACTGCTGAGCACGCCCCAGCACCCGCCGCACGATGCGCTCGGCCTCCTCGAGCAGAGGGGCGAGCGCGTCGTTCCACTCGAGGTCGGGGAGGGCCCGCACATCGGCCCGGGGGTACGGTGCGTCGTCGAGCCACCCCGTGATCTCGAAGCGCTCCGTGCCGCGGGCGACGATCTGCATCTGGCCGGCCTGCGGCACGACGTGGCTCAGCTGCGCCATCGTGCCGACGGCGAAGCGCTGGTCGCCCCCACCGGTCTCGCTGCCGCGCTCGATGAGGACCACGCCGAACGAGGGATCGGTCTCATCGAGCAGCCGACCGAGCATGACGAGGTAGCGCTCCTCGAAGATGCGCAGCGCCAGAGGCGTGTGCGGGAAGAGGACGGCGCCCAGGGGGAACATCGCGGTACCCATGGTTCCAGTCAACCAGCGTGCGTGCGCGTCGGGGCCGCGGCTGCGGCATCCGCGGTGCGAGCAGTCCGCGCGAGCGGGGTCACGCGTCGACGTCGCGCAGGGTCTCGTGGATGCGGTGCAGATCCATGAGCAGCGACCCGACGAGCACCCAGTGCGCCGTCGAGGGCGTGCGGATCTGCAGGGGGCGGGTGAGCGCGGGTTCCTCGACGACCACCCGCTCGGGACCCGCGTCGAGGGCGAACGCGAGGCGGACGTCGTGCGCCGCGCGGTGCAGCTGCTCGGCGATCGCGCGCACGGCGGGCTCGTCGACGATCGTGTTCTCGTACCCGTCGTACACCGCTCGGGTCATGCCGATCGTCTGCGTGACGACGGGGGTGAACCGCTCGAGCAGGTCGCCCATGGCGGCCAGATCGCTGCGGTGACGGCCGCTGCGGGGATTCAGGGCCAGGGAGTCCGCCGCATCGCGGATCGCATCGGCGGCGCCGTCGCGCACGGGGCGCAGCAGACGGGCCTCGAGCAGCAGTTCCTCGAGCGAGCCGGGGGTCTGCGGCGCCTCGAGCGCGTCGGCCAGGCGTTCGAGTGCTTCGGCGAGCTCCCGCCCCAGCACCTCGACCTTCTCGCGCGCGGCGGGGACGAGCACGGGCGGCACGAGCGCGGCGTTGACGACGATGCCGATCGCCGCGCCGATGAGGGTCTCGAGCACGCGGTCGAGGGCGTAGTTGGGGGTCGCCGTCCCGAGGGCGAGCACCAGCAGGGCGCTGATCGCGATCTGGTTGGTGGCTCCGGGCGAGATGCGCGCGGCCCACGCGACGACGAGTGCGACGCCCGCCGACAGCAGCGCCACCCACGGCTGGGAGCCGAACACGAGCCCGAGCAGTGCGGCGATCACGACGCCGACGATCACGCCGACGCTGCGCTCGACCGCGCGGGTGAACGACTGGTTGATGCTCGGCTGCACCACGAGCAGCGCCGCGATGGCGGCGAAGATCGGCGGCGGGCCCTGCACGAGCCACCCGGCCAGCAGCCAGGCGGCCACGACCGCGACGGCCGATTTCGCGACCTGCAGGAGCGGGATGCGCCGGGCGGAGCGGAACGTCAGGCTGTCGCGCATGAATCGAGCCTAGGCGGCGCGCACGCCTCAGCTGCGGCGCGAGACGATGTCGTCGGCGTGCGTGGCGACCCACTGCATGAGCGGGATCACCCGTTCCATCAGATCGCGCCCCCGGCCGGTGAGGCGGTACTCGACGCGCGGGGGCACCTCGGGGTAGGCGGTGCGGTCGACGAGGCCGTCGGCCTCGAGGGTCTTCAGCGTGCTGGCGAGCATCTTCTCGCTGATCCCCGAGACGTTGCGCCGCAGCACGCCCCACCGCTGGGTGCCGTCGGACAGGGCCATCAGCACGAGCACGCCCCACTTGCCCATGACGTGGTCGAGCACCGTGCGGGTGGGGCACCCGTCTTGGAAGACACCCGGTTGTTCGGCGCGGAGATCCGCAAGACTGACGTTCATGTGAGTACCTAACCAGAAAGTGGGTACCTGCATTCCGGAATGCGCTGAACGGATCGACGTTGGCTTCGTCGTACCGATCGAAAGGACACCCCATGACCCTCCTCGTCACCGCCGCCTCCGGACACCTCGGCCGTCTCGTCATCGACGCCCTGCTCGAACGCGGGGTTTCGGCATCCGACATCGTCGCGGGCGTGCGCACCCCCGCCAAGGCCGACGACCTGGCCGCTCGCGGCGTGGGCGTCGTCGAGCTCGACTACTCCCGCCCTGAGACGCTCGCCCCGGCGTTCGAGTCGGTGACCCGTGTGCTGCTCATCTCGGGAACCGATGCGGATCGCGTCGCGGGGCACCGCAACGTCATCGACGCCGCGCGCGCGGCCGGCGTCGAGCGCCTCGTCTACACCAGCGCCCCGCGCGTCGACGAGGTCGACTACGCCCTCGGCGCCGACCACAAGGCGACCGAGGCCGCGATCGCCGCTTCGGGGGTGGAGGCCACGATCCTCCGCCACAACTGGTACACCGAGAACTACCTCGACGCCGTCGCCCGGGCGACCGAGACGGGCGAGATCGTCGCCGCCGTCGGCGAGGCCCTCGTGGCCAGCGCCAGCCGGCGCGACTACGCCGAGGCCGACGCCGTGGCGCTCATCGGCGACGAGTTCCGCGGTCAGACGCTCGAGCTCGGCGGCGACGTCGCCTGGGACTACGACGAGCTGGCGCGGGCGGCATCCGAGGTCGTGGGTCGCCCCGTTACCTACACGTCGGTGTCGGTGGAGCAGCTCACCGCGGGGCTGCAGGCGGCGGGACTGGATGCCGGTACGGCGGCGTTCGTCGCCGGTATCGACGACGCGATCGCCCGGGGCGCGCTGTCGCGCACCGACGGCACGCTCGCGCGCATCATCGGTCGCCCCACGACTCCGCTGGTCGAGGGCCTGCGCGCCGGTCTCGCCGCGCGCTGAGCGCGGTGACCACCGCGTGAGGAGCCGGAATTCGTCGCTTCGCGCCCCCCGCGAAGCGACGATTCTCGGCTCCTCACGCCGTTCTGCGGTCGGGGTGCGCCGTCAGGTGACGCTGGCGCATCGCCAGGAAGAGCGGGAAGGTGAACGCGAACGCCGTCACCCCCGACAGCACGACGTACAGCCAGCCGAAGCGCATTCCGATACGACGCGCCTCGACGATGACGAAGATGCTCCCCGCCACGGCGACGACCAGCAGGTCGACGGTGATCGACGACACGGCCGGTCCGCTCGAGACGAGGTCGCCGACGAAGTCGCGCATCTGCACGATTGCGAAGACGTTGAAGGTCCACGTGCCCACGAGGCCGGCGACGGCCAACGCGAGGAAGACGACGGCGGTCGGGGTCCAGTGACGACGGAGCTCTCTCATGACCCGATCCTCGCGCACCCCGGGTGTCGGAGGTGGGGGCTAGCGTCGGGGGATGGATGCCGAACGAGCCGCCCGCATGCTCGACGAGCGCCAGCGCGAGGTCGACCGCCGGCTGTCGCGCCTGCGCGAAGACGAAGCGAGCCTGCGTCACGACCGCGCCGACGCCACGGCCGACGACGAGCACGACCCCGAGGGCTCGACCCTGTCGGGTGAGTGGGCCCAGGTCGACGCGCTGCGGCGCGGCGCCGAGGCCGAGCGCGACGAGATCCTCGCGGCGCGGGAACGCGTGGCCGCCGCGACGTTCGGCGTCTGCGAGAACTGCGGCCGCCCGATCGCCGAGGCCCGGCTCGAGGCCCGCCCCTTCGCCCGCCGCTGCATCGACTGCGCGAGCGGGCGACGCCCGTAGGCTCGACGCATGGAACCCGTGCTCATCACGCTGCTGTTCGCCAATGCCGTCTTCAACGCGGTCGTCTGGCCGCGCTTCTACGTGCGCGTCGCGAAAGACCCCCGTGCCAAGAACGCCGCGGGCAAGGCCACGCCGTTCCTCGTCGTGCACACCGTGCTGATCGCCCTGGCATTGACCCTCGCGCTCGCCTCCCTGATCGCCGGCATCGCCGCCCTCGTCGGCTGATCGGGGCGGTCATGCGCGCCCCACGGTAGAATCGGGTCGCGGGTTCGCCCGCCGCACATTGTGCAACTACCTACCTCACCGGCAAGGCGGCACGTTCCATCGCCCCCACCGGAGAACGCTCCATGACCACGCCCGTCGCCGCCCATCGCCCGCTGATCCACCACACCGGGTTCTGGTACTTCCCCGTCGCGTTCGTCGCACGACTGCCGTTCGCGATGATGACGGTGGGCGTGCTCGCCCTGGTCGTCGCGATGCGCGGCTCCGTCGCTCTCGGCGGTCTCACCTCGGCGGCCGTGGGCCTGGGCGTGGTGATCGCCGGTCCCGTGCTCGGCGACCTCGCCGACCGCTTCGGGCAGCGGCGCGTGCTCGTGCCGGTCGGTGTGGCCAACGGCATCCTGCTCGCGATCTTCCCCCTGGTCGTGGCGAACGCGGGCGCCGACGCGCTCCTGCTGTCGGCGGCAGCCGCCATCGGCCTGACCGGACCGCAGACGGCGGCGATGTCGCGCAGTCGTGTGATGGCCCTGATCGGCGACCGAGTGGACCCCGCGCGTCGCGAACGCACCTTCTCGCGGGCCATGGCCTACGAGTCCGCCGCCGATGAGACGGCCTTCGTCATCGGACCGTTCGTCGTCGGTGTGCTCGCCGCCCTCATCGCCCCGTGGGCGCCCATCGCCGGTGCCGCGGTGCTGAGTTTCGTCTTCGTCACCGCCTTCGCGCTGCACCCGACCGGGCGGGCCGTGCCCGAACGCTCGGCGCGGGCGGCGATGGCCCCCTTCCGCGAGCTGGTGCAACCGCGCATGCTCGTGCTGGTGGCCGCGGTCTTCGGCGTCGGGCTGTTCTTCGGTTCGACGCTCACCTCGCTCACCGCGTTCATGGAGGCGCAGGGGGCACCCGAGGCGGGGGCACTGCTGTACGGCGTGATGGGGGTGGGGTCGGCCGTGCTCGCGCTGGCCGTCGCCGCGCTCCCCGTGCGGTTCTCACTCCGGTGGCGCCTGGTCGCGTTCTCGATCGTCCTCACGGCTTCGGCCGGGGCGTACACGGTCGGCGGCTCGGTCGCGACCGTGACCACCGTGCTGTGCCTGATGGGGATCGGCGTCGGCCCCTCGCTCGTAACGCTCTTCAGCCTCGCCGGAAACCGCGCACCACGCGGGCGCACGGCGTCGACCATGACGATCCTCGCCTCGGCCCTCACCCTCGCGCAGGCGCTGTCGTCGGCGGTGACGGGCGCCGTCGCCGAGAGCGTCTCGGTGCAGACCGCGATGCTGTTCCCCGCGGTCGCGGCCCTGCTGGTGCTGGCGATGGCCGCGCTGAACGCCTCCGCCGCCCCACGATGGGATGCCGTCACGACGGCAGCGGGTACCGGCGTCGCAGCAGCACACGCTGCACCAGGGTCCACACCGTCGTCACGGTGAGATAGAGCCCGGCCGCGAGCGGCACGAACAGGGCGACGACGGCGGTGGTGAACTGCAGCGCGCCCACCATGCCCGTCGTCCACGCGGGGGCCGAGGGGTCGACGGGAGGCCGCAGGAGCCGCCGCGTGAGCTCGGCGACGCCCGCGATCACCACGACGAGCGCTCCGATCAGGGCGAGGGTCGCGGCATCCACCGTTCCCGAGCCGAGCGCGCCGATCAGGCTGCGTCCGAGCGGCACGCCCAGCAGATCGTGCGAGAGCAGGGCGTTGGACTGACCGCCGACGTTCGGATGCAGGAACACGGCGTAGAGCAGCCCCACGATCGGAGCCTGCGCGAGCATCGGCAGGCAGCCCGCCGCGGGAGAGGTTCCCTCGTCGCGGTACAGCTGCAGGGTCTCGCGCTGCAGGCGCTCGGGATTCTTCCCCCAGCGTTCGCGCAGCGTCCTCAGGCGCGGGGCGAGACGCGCGCGTGTCTGCTCGGCCCGAGCCTGCGAGACGCCGACCGGAATGAGCAGGAGACGCACGGCGAGTGTCACGACGACGACCGCGAGAGCGGCCGCGGCGGTGCCGGCGACGGGATCGAGGGCGGCGGTGAGGGCGAGCATCGCTCGCGTGGTGAGGTCGAGGAGAAGGGCGAGGGGAGGAAGGGCGAAGAGGTCCACGGGTGTCCGTTCGGTGCGGCGATCACGGGTCGATCGGTCGCGGGGCGCGGGCGCGACGGCACGCATCCGGGGACGGGCGTGCGGCGCGCGTGAGCGCGGGCGACCGGCATCGCGGATCCCGGGATGCCGAGGACACCGTCGCGAAAGACGGCTCGGGGCGCGGGACTACGCGGTGCGGACCGTGTGCCCCGGCGCGCGGGGACGAGGATGCCCGGCCGCGTCGGGGTCGCTCTGCGCGACGGGCGCCGACGGATCGATCGGCCGCGACGACGGCGGTGAGACAGACGCCAGCAGCGCGGGAAGCACCACCAGCACCACGACGGCGGTGACCACGACCGCCGCGGCGAGCACGATCGCCAGCAGCGGTGCGCCGTCGCCGGGGGTGAGGGCGAGCTCGGCGGAGGCGAACAGCACCGTGAGCATGCTGATCAGCGATGCGAACACGTGGCCACCCCCTCTGCGGTCGGGCTCCACGCTAGCAGGGCCCGCTCGCTACGCTGGGGCGATGACCACCCTCGTGCTCACCGTCGTCGGCGACGATCGCGCCGGACTCGTCTCGGCGGTCGCCGACATCGTCGACGCCCACGGCGGCAACTGGGAGAACAGCGAACTGGCCGAACTGGCCGGGGCGTTCGCCGGGATCGTCGAGGTGTCGGTGGCGCCCGACCGCGCCGATGGCCTGCGCGCCGCCCTCGAGGGCCTGGCCGGAACCCTCACCGTCACCGTGCATGCCCGCACGCCCGCGCCGGCGGCATCCGTTCCCCGCACCGTCACTCTCGACGTGGTCGGCAACGACCGGCCGGGGATCGTGCGCGAGATCTCGACCGCGCTGAGTGCGCGGGGCGCCAGCATCGAACGCATGTCGACGCAGACGACGGATGCCGCGATGGCCGGCGGTCGCCTGTTCGAGGCCGTGATCACCGCCACGCTCGGCCCCGACGTCGTCGTCGACGACCTGGTGGCCGACCTCGAGCATCTCGCGGCGGAGATCCAGGTCGACGTCTCGCTGCTGGAGTAGTTCGGACGCGGAGCCGGCGGGGACTCCTCCCCGCGGTGGGGAGCGTCGGGCCGTCGCTCAGCGTCGGCGTGACGGCACGACCAGCCGCGCGATGCCGCGCCACCCGACGAGCAGGAGCGCCAGGGTGATCGCGGCGACGATGACGAACGCCACGGCGACGCCCTGACCGCTCACCACGCGCAGCACCATGCCGAGCGCGACCGTGATGGCCCACAGCGGCAGGCCCGCGCGCACGACCGCCAGCGGGTGACGCCAGGCGCGCGTGACGAGCCAGCCGATGGCCAATGCGGCGAGGAACGGCCAGGCGGTGATCGCGAGCTGCGAGCCGAACGGTCCGAACACGTCGCCGTCGTGCGTGGAGCGACCGATGCCGGCGAAGACGACCACGAGCACGGCGTCGAGGACGAACGGCAGGACGGGGGAGCGGCGAGGAGTCGGCACCCCACCATTGTCCTCGCCCCGCAGGGCGAACGCGCGCACGCACCCGCGCGCACTCACCGAGCGCACGGGCTCGTGCGGAGAGAACGCGCGCGCGGGATATCGCGGATGTATCGCCGGGCGCAGACGTTCCGGCAACGCCGCGGGCGATGGACTGAGGTTCCCGTTCTGCTGGAGGTTTCCGTGTCCGATCGCTCCGCGCCCTCTCCGACCACCGCGCGCATCCTGCTCGCCACCGCCGTGCTCACCGTCGTGGCGGGGCTGACGCTCGCTCCGCGGGCCGTCGCCTGGCCCGCGCGCACGCTCGTCCTCGATGCGCTCGACCACCTCCCGCCGCGGTGGAACGACCTGCTGCTCGGCGGCAACGCCGACACCGCGCTCAACATCGCGTTCTTCGTGCCGCTCGGCGCCGCGCTCGCGCTCCTGCTGCCGCTGCGGTGGTCTCCGGCATCCGTCCTCGTGGCGGCCGCGGTGTCGCTCACGGTGGAGGTCGCGCAGACGGTGCTGCCCGGTCGCGTGTCGGATCCGGGCGACGTGGTGGCGAACGCCGCCGGCGCCCTGGTCGGCACGGTCGTCGTGGTCTTCGCGCGGGTGATGTTCCGCGGGGATCGCGGGTCGGCTCAGCGGGGCAGCCGCAGACGGGCGTGAAGCCCGCCGTCCGCCCTCGGCCACAGCTCGAGCCGGCCCCGGTGCGCCCGGGCGACCGAGGCGACGATGGCGAGCCCGAGACCCGTTCCGTCGGACCGGCCACGGGTGCGGCCCGCTCCCCGCACGAAGGGCTCGGCGAGCGTGGCGACGAGTTCGCGTGCGAGCGGGGCTCCGGAGTTCGCGACGTCGACGATGACGTCGGTCTCGTCGCCGCCCACCGCGATCCGCACCCAACCGCCGGCGACGTTGTGCACGACGGCGTTGCGGACGAGATTCCCCACCGCCTGGCGGACCAGGGTCGCATCGACGCGCGCCACGACGCCCGTCGCGGCAGGGACGGCCAGATCGATGCCGGCGGCGGCGGCCCCGTCGCGTTCGTCGTCGACCGCCGCGGTGACCAGGGCTTCGACATCGGTCGTGAGCCGCGGCCGTTCACCGGCTCGCCCGGCGCCCGCGAGGTCGACCCGCGCGAGATCGAGGAGCGCCTCGGTGAGGTCGATGGCCCGTTCGTTGGTGACCTCGAGGCGGTGCAGGAGTGTCGACAGGTCGACGCCCGCGGGATCGGCGCGCGCCACTTCGAGCAGCGTGCGCATCGTGGCGTGGGGGGTGCGCAGCTCGTGCGACGCGTTGGCCGCGAAGCGCTTCTCTTCGTCGAGGGTCTCGCCCACGCGGGTGAGCATCGCATCGAAGGTGTCGGCGAGATCGGTGAGCTCGTCGCGGCGCCCGGGCAGCGCCGCGCGGTGTTGCAGGTCGCCGTCGCGCACGGCACGGGCAGCGTCGGTGATGCGCGTCAGCGGGCGCAGCATGAGTCCGGCCACGAACCATCCGCCGCCGAGGCCGAGGGCCGCGAGGCCGATCACCGTATACCAGGCGTATCGCACGAACGCCTCGACCAGATCGCGCCGGCCGGGGGTGAAGGCCCCGCTCTCGGACGAGAGGTTGCCCTCGGGCAGGAACCGCAGCACGAGGAAGCCCAGCACGAACACCGCCACGCCCACCACCACGACGAAGGCCGCGTAGCTGAGAGTGAGCTTGAGCCGGACCGAGAGTCCCGCCGGGCGCTCACTCATCGGCGGACCCGACGCGGTATCCCACCCCGGCGACCGTCTGGATCAGCCACGGCTCGCCGAGCCGTTTGCGCAGCGTCGAGATCGTGATGCGGACGGCGTTGGTGAAGGGATCGGCGTTCTCGTCCCACGCGCGTTCGAGCAGCGTCTCGGCGCTCACGACCCCGCCGGCCGCGGCCAGCAGCACCTCGAGCACCGCGAACTGCTTGCGGGTGAGAGACACGTAGCGTCCGTCGCGGTAGACCTCGCGCCGGAAGGGGTCCAGGCGGATGCCGTCGCGCTCGAGCACCGGGGGAGTCCCGGCCGCGGGGCGCCGGGCGAGGGCGCGCAGGCGCAGCACGAGCTCCTTGAGCACGAAGGGCTTGGTGAGGTAGTCGTCGGCGCCGCTCTCGAACCCGCGGGCCTTGTCGTCGAGTCGGTCGGCGGCGGTGAGCATGAGCACGCGCGGGGCCGCCGGCCGAGCCGAGAGCTCGCGCGCGATCTCGTCGTCGTTGGGGCCGGGGATGTCGCGGTCCAGCACGACGACGTCGTAGGCGGTGTACCCGAGCAGTTCCAGAGCGGTGTCGCCGTCGCCGGCGATGTCGGCCGCGATCGCCTCGAGCCGCAGACCGTCGCGGATCGCTTCGGCGAGGTAGGGCTCGTCCTCGACGATCAGCACACGCATACCGCGATCGTAGGCCGACCGGTGTATTGCGGGCGTATGTAGCGTGGGGGGCATGGCGACGCGACTCCTCCTGCTGGCCGACACCCACGTGCCGAAGCGGGCGCGCGTGCTTCCGGATGCCGTGCGGCGGGCGGCATCCGGAGTCGACCTCATCGTGCACGCGGGCGACTGGGTCGAGGCGGCGGTCCTCGACGAGCTGAGCGCCCTCGGACCGGTCCTCGGCGTGTGGGGCAACAACGACGGCGACGACCTGCGGGCGCGTCTGCCCGAGGTCGCCCGCGCCGACGTCGACGGCGTGCGCGTCGCCGTGGTGCACGAGACGGGCGCTGCGGCGGGGCGCGAGCGGCGAATGGACGCGGCGTTCCCCGACACCGATCTGCTGGTGTTCGGGCACAGCCACATCCCCTGGAATACCGTGACTCCGCGAGGCCTGCGACTGCTCAACCCCGGGTCGCCCACCGACCGGCGGCGTCAGCCGGCGTGCACGGTGATGACGCTGACCCTCGCCGACGCCGGGGTGCACGACGTCGAACTGCACGAGGTGTCGCGCGACTGAACGCGGTATCGGCGTCGTATGCGGCGTCGCATACGATCCTGCAACGCGGCGGGCGCTCGACTGGGTCCATGGCACCCCCGACCTCTGCTCCCTCTTCTTCTCGACACCGACGCCGTCTGGCGCTGCTCACCATCGGCGGCGGCCTCGTCGTCGTCCTCACGGCGGCGATCACCCTGGCCGCCTCGACGACGGCCATCTCGTTCACCTCGGGCGTGCTCGCGGCGACGGGATCCGCCCCCACGATCGACGACGGCGTCGTCGACGCGGCACTCCCGCTGAGCGTCGACGAAGACGAGCATCCCGCGATGGTGCGCCTCGACGAAGGTCTGCGTGAGGCCCTGCGCGCGGCGCAGGTCGCCGCCCTCGACGACGGCGTCACCTTCGACATCACGAGCGGGTGGCGCAGCGCCGATTATCAACGGTGGCTGCTGGCCGACGCGATCGCCACCTCCGGCAGTGAAGAGACGGCGCGGGAGCTCGTGGCCACACCCGAGCGGTCGAGTCATGTGACGGGCCGGGCGGTGGACATCGGCTCGCTCGACGCGCAGCTGTGGCTCATCGAGCACGGTCGCGCGTGGGGGCTCTGCCAGACGTACGCGAACGAGCGGTGGCATTTCGAGCGCGCGACCCGCGACGGGGAGGACTGCCCCGAGCCGCGCACCGACGCCCGCGGGTGACAGCCCTCTGGTTAGAGCCCGCGGGTGATACAGCGACGGCGCCGTCCCCCGGAGGGGGCGGCGCCGTCGTGGTGCTGCGTGCTGCTACTTGACCGCGAGGTGACGCGACGAGCCGGTCAGCGGGCAGTCGAACGGGTCGCGGGCCGCGAGTCCGACCTCGTTGAGGTAGCGGATGACGATTCCGTAGGACTGCAGCAGGGTCGTCTCGACGTACGGCACACCGAGGGTCTGGCAGTGCTCGCGGACGATGGCGCGGGCGCGGCTGAGCTGCGGGCGGGCCATGTTCGGGAACAGGTGGTGCTCGATCTGGTAGTTCAGACCGCCCATGAGCCAGGTGGCCCACCAGCCGCCGGAGATGTTGCGCGAGGTGCGCACCTGCTTGCTGAAGAAGTCCAGCTTTGCTCCGGGTTCGATGACGGCCATGCCCTTGTGGTTGGGGGCGAAGGACGCTCCCATGTACACGCCGAAGACGGCGAGCTGCACACCCAGGAAGGCGAACGCCATGCCGAGGGGCAGGAACACGAAGATGGGCGTCAGCACCAGCGCGTGGCGCACGGCCAGCAGAGCCAACTCGCGCCAGCGGCCCTTGACCTCTTGACGAGAGAACAGGTGGCGGAAGGCGAGGGCGTGCAGGTTCAGGCCCTCGAGCGTGAGCAGGGGGAAGAACAGCCATCCCTGTCGCCGGGTGATCCAGCGCTGGATGCCGCGGGCCTTGGCGGCGTCTTCGTCGAGGAACGAGATCGTGTCGATCTCGATGTCGGGGTCTTTGCCGACGCGGTTGGGGTTGGCGTGGTGCCGCGTGTGCTTGGACGCCCACCACGACTGGCTCATGCCGACGATGCCGTTGCCGATCCACAGTGCCAACCGGTCGTTCGCGGGACCGGATGCCAGGATCTGGCGGTGGTTCGCCTCGTGGGCGAGGAACGCGACCTGGGTGAACAGGATGCCGAGTGCCGCGGCGATCAGAAGCTGGAACCAGCTGTCACCCAGAAGAATGGAACCGGTGATGGTGGCGGCGAACCCGAGGGTGATCGCGATGCCCACCACGAGGTAGAACCGGGGGGTGCGGGCCAGGAGGCCGCTCTCGCGGACGACCGACGACAACTCTGTGTAGGCCTTCGCGATCGGGGGGAATTCGGTGGTGCCGGAGTACGTCTGACGAACGGGGCCGAGGCGGGACTCGACGATGGTGGAGGCGATGGACTGCTCCTCTAATCGGGTTGACCGTGGTCGGGAGCCGAGGTGGATACCCCGGTCTGAGGATCACACTACGGGGGACCGTATGGGGCGTTCGGAATACATCCACATGTGCAGGAGGCTCACGGGAAATGCGAAGAGACGCAGACGACGCCGGCGCGGACGCGAAGGTCGCCGACGCCCCCCGGGAACGACGAAAGCCGGGTCCGTCGCGAGGCGACGGGTCCCGGCTTCCGAGGTAAGCGGAGCTTAGAGGGGCTGGATGTTCGCAGCCTGCATGCCCTTGGGGCCCTGCTCGGCGTCGAATTCGACCTTCTGCGCTTCCTGCAGCTCCTTGAAGCCGTTGCCCTGGATCGCGCTGAAGTGCGCGAACAGGTCGGCGGAGCCGTCATCGGGAGCGATGAAGCCGTAGCCCTTTTCGGAGTTGAACCATTTCACGGTGCCAGTGGCCATCGTGTTCTTCCTTTATTCATGTTGGGCCGCAGTCGCGGCCGTGGGCGCCGCTCCGGCGCGTGCGGAGCGGACGGGTTACGCCGAGTCACCGTACTGGTGGCTCGTACGCGATGCCCGTTGACGGCGGCCTGAGCCGCGTCGACGGACGTGTGGACACCGAGATTCTCGCCGAGCGGACCCTGGGCTTCGAAGCCCGAGGTGCCCGCGCCGACGAAACCGGCGTAGTCGGATCCGGCCATCGCGACGAAGACGTCGAGATCGGCCTGGCGCCACGATAGTGGCGAAAGGTGAAGCAAGGACACAGAAACTTTCCGCGAGTGCGAGGCGAGGACCGAAGCCGTCGAGCGAGGCACGCGATGGTAGGGGGAGGGAATGCTGTCACTCACGGCTCGGCGCTGTGCGCCCGGCATCTCTGCGATGAGGCGGTCGTCCATGAAGCAAGTCCCAGAATTAATGGCTCTACGTTATCACGGATACCGGTTCTGTGCCCGAGAGGATGCTGACGGCGTCGAACGTGTGCACTGGAGTCATGGCATCCGGCGACCCTTCCCCCTCCGACGACGAGCGGTGGCTCGTCATTGACGGCCGTCGCTGGCGGCGTACCGACCCCGCCCTGCCCGACGACCTCGCCGCACGTCTGCGTTCGCATCTGGGTCGGGCGCGCTCCGCCGTGCGCACCGGGAAGCGCGCGGGCGACGACGACGCGGTCGCTGCGGCGCGCCGCCGGGTGGGCCTGGCGAAAACGGGGCTCGGCGAGCGCGGCCCGCGCTGGTGGGACGAGGAGGTCGACGCGCGCATCGGTCGCGCGACCGACGCCGTCGCCGAACTCGACGGGCTCGCACCGCCCGCCTCGGGAGCAGATGCCGGCGGCGAGGTCAATCCGTAGCGTGCCGCGCGCCGTCGGGGTCTGCTGAGAGTTCCGAAGAAAGGAACCGTCATGTCCTCCACCCCGTCCGAGCTCGAGAAGCTCAACGATCTGCTCAAGAAGTTCCGGTTCGCGATGGTCACCACGCGGGCCGAGGGCGGCGACCTGCACGCCCACCCACTCACGGTGCAGGAGACCGAGTCCGACGGTGACCTGTGGTTCATCGTGGGGACGCACGCGTCGGCCGTCGAGCACGTGCGGCGCGACCCGAAGGTGGGCCTGTCTTTCAGCTCCGACGGTCTCTGGCTCTCGCTCGCCGGTGAGGGCGAGGTGGTGGACGACCTGGCCAAGCTCAAGGAGCTGTGGTCGACCAGCGTCGAGGCGTGGTTCCCGGAGGGGCCCGAGTCGCCCGGGGTGACGCTGCTGAAGGTGTCGGCGTTGACCGGCGAGTACTGGGGGAGTGCGGGCGGTCGCATCGCCACGGCGGTGGCCCTGGTGACGTCGAAGGTCACCGGCGAACGTCCTCGGGGCGGCGAGAACGAGACGTTCGACCTGACCGACTGAGAGCACGCCCCCCGCGGCGGCTCGCCGCGCGGGGGGTGTCGGCTCAGCCGCCGGAGGGGTTGTCGACGGGCGCGTCGTCGCCGTCGGTGGTGTCGGGGATCTCGGGGGCGTCCGCCGTCTCGAGTTCGTCGGGCTGATCGGCGGTGTCGTCGTGGCCGTGGCCGGGTGTCGAGTTCATGCCGCCACCCGACCACGTCCCGTGCTCATCGCGCGCGGGGATTGCGCGGACCGTACCCGTGTGCGAGGCGCAAGCCCCCGGGGCGCACGGTCGGGTCTTGCGACGATGACGGCATGTCACGACCCGAGGTGCGTTCCAAGCCCTGCGCGTTCTGCGGCCGGCCCTTCACCGACCGCAAGCGGTGGAGCGGACGCGATCAGTGGGATCAGGTGCTCTACTGCTCGCGCGGATGCCGAGCGAAGGCCGCCGCAGCTCGGAGGAGCGCGTGAGTGCGTCGGCGAAGGTCACCGCGGCGCTCATCCTGGCGACGCAGCAGTTCGAGGAGCACCCCGCCTACGCCGACGCCGACGTCGACGAGTTCTTCTTCATCGAATCCGCGCCGAGGTTCCGGAAGCTCCCTTACCACCGGCACAAGATCGTGCTGCTCGTTTCGGCGATGCGACACACCGCCGCACGGCTCGAGTCCGAGGGGCGCACCGTGCGTCGGATCACCCTGCGCGACGATCTCGGGTTCGCGGCCGGCCTGACGCGGTTGCTCGACGATCACGGCGTCGGGACGCTGCGGTGGATGAGCGACCCGAACCGCCCGGTCGACGATCGCATCGCGCGTCTGTGCGAGAAGCGGGGAGTCGACACCGACATCCTCTCGGACGGGCTGTTCCTCACCCCCGAAGACGAGGTCGACCGGTGGTTCGCCGAGCACCCGACGCCGCTCATGGAGGACTTCTACCACTGGCAGCGCCGGCGCACCGGCATCCTGATGGACGGGGGGAAGCCCGCGGGGCGTCGCTGGAACTTCGACGCCGACAACCGCAAGCCGCTGCCCAAGAAGGGGGTCGAGATCCCGGCACTGCCGCAGCTCGAGCATGATGACATCACGAGGGAGGTCATCGCCGAGGTCGACGAGCTCTTCCCCGACCAGCCCGGCGCGGCGGGGAAGTTCTGGCTGCCGGTCACGCCGGAGCAGTCGAGGCAGTGGCTCGACGTGTTCGTCGCCGAGCGCCTCAACGACTTCGGACGCTACGAAGACGCCATGAAGGCCGACGAGCCCTTCCTCTTCCACGCGATCATCTCGCCGATGCTGAACATCGGCCTGCTGACCGTCGAGGAGGTGGTCGCCGCGGCGACGCGGACCGATGCCCCGCTGGCATCCGTCGAGGGGTTCATCCGCCAGGTGATCGGATGGCGCGAGTACATGCGCGGCATGTACCGGGCGCACCCGAAGCTGGAGCACGTCAACGCGCTGCACCTCGAGCAGCGCATCGAGAAGTACTGGTACACCGCGCAACGGATGCCCAGCACCCTGCCGATCCCCGTGCGCACGGTGCTCGAACGCGTGCACCGGTGGGGCTACGCGCACCACATCGAGCGGCTGATGGTGCTCGGCAACTGGTTCCTGCTGCAGGGCTACGCCCCGCGACAGGTGAACGACTGGTTCCTGGCCCTGTTCGTCGACGCGTACGACTGGGTCATGGTGCCCAACGTCATGGGGATGAGCCAGTTCGCCGACGGCGGTTTCGTCGCGACCAAGCCGTACGTGTCGGGCGGGGCGTACCTGCAGAGGATGGGCTCGTGGTGGCCGTCGGCGGCGGATGCCAAGGACTCCGTGTTCACCGAGGCGTACTGGGCGTTCCTCGAGCGCCACGAGGACGTGCTGGCGGGCAACCACCGGTTGAGCCTCGCACTGGCCCAGATGCGCAAGCGGCGCGACGCGAAGGGGTAGGGCGGTCCCTCGGGCGCCGCGCTCTCGTCGGCGGTCGGCGAAGCCGTCCGCGCCGCGTGCCGAACTCCTGAGTTTTCGCGCGTCCGCGCCGCGTCGGGGCGATATACGCACCCGACCGCCGAGAACTCAGGAGTTCGGCACCGCGTGCCCGGTCAGCCCTTGAGCTTGTTCAGTGCCGAACCCTTGTGCGCGGCCTTCGCGCCCGACTTCTCGGACTTCACGAGGTAGGCCGGTTCGTCATCTGATGCCGTGAACTTCTGGCCGTCGTGCTCGAAATCCTTCGTCTTCTTCTCGACGACCTCACCCTGCGTGCGCCCCTGCGGAGTGTTCCAGCTGACCCGGTCGCCCTTCGACAGATCCTTCGACATGGTTGCGTCCTTCCGTTGGTGTGCGCTCATGCTCTCGGCGGCGCGAGGGCGCGCTCGGGGGATTGACACCGGGTGCGCCCCTACGTGGTCGGGCACGCAACCGCAATGCCCGAGTGATGTCGGAGCCCCTGCGTAGCGTCGAGGTGGGCCTTCGTTTCGCGGCCCACGACGTCAGGAGAGCCATGACCGAGCCGACCACCCCGCAGAGCCCGACCACCGCCAACAACGGCGCCCCGGTCGCCAGCGACGAACACTCGCAGAGCGTCGGAGCCGACGGCTCCCTCGCCCTCACCGACCACTACCTCATCGAGAAGCTCGCGCAGTTCAACCGCGAGCGGGTGCCGGAGCGCGTCGTGCACGCCAAGGGCGGCGGAGCGTTCGGCACGTTCCGCACCACCGGCGACGTGTCGGCCTACACGCGCGCCGCTCTGTTCCAGCCCGGCGTCGAGACCGAGATGCTCGCCCGTTTCTCGTCGGTCGCCGGCGAGCAGGGCAGCCCCGACACCTGGCGCGATCCGCGCGGCTTCTCGCTGAAGTTCTACACGACCGAGGGCAACTACGACCTCGTCGGCAACAACACCCCGGTCTTCTTCGTGAAGGACGGCATCAAGTTCCCCGACTTCATCCGCTCGCAGAAGCGCCTGCCGGGCAGCCACCTGCGCGACAACACGATGCAGTGGGACTTCTGGACGCTGTCTCCCGAGAGCGCGCACCAGGTGACCTGGCTGATGGGCGACCGCGGCATCCCGGCCTCGTGGCGTCACATGAACGGCTACGGCTCGCACACGTACCAGTGGATCAACGCCGAGGGGGAGCGGTTCTGGGTCAAGTACCACTTCCACACCGACCTGGGCCACAAGACGCTCACGCAAGACGAGGCCGACCAGATCGCCGGTCAAGACGCCGACTTCCACATTCGCGACCTCTACGCCGCGATCGAGCGGGCCGAGTTCCCGACGTGGACGCTCAAGGTGCAGATCATGCCGTACGACGACGCCAAGACGTACCGGTTCAACCCCTTCGACCTGACCAAGGTGTGGCCGCACAGCGACTACCCCGAGATCGAGGTCGGCACGATGGAGCTGAACCGCAACCCGGGCAACTACTTCGCCGAGATCGAGCAGGCGGCCTTCGAGCCGTCGAACTTCGTGCCCGGCATCGACGGCAGCCCCGACAAGATGCTGCAGGCCCGCATCTTCAGCTACGCCGACGCGCACCGCTACCGCGTGGGAACGAACTACCAGCAGCTGCCGGTCAACCGGCCGCACACCGAGGTGCACTCGTACTCGAAGGAAGGCGCGATGCGCTACGAGTACAACCCGCCCGAGGTGCCCGTGTACGCGCCCAACTCGGTCGGGGGCCCCGCGGCCGACCCGCGCCGCGCGGGCGACGGCGGCTGGCAGAGCGACGGCGACCTCGTCCGCTCGGCGGCCACCCTGCACGCCGAAGACGACGACTGGGGTCAGGCGGGCACGTTGGTGCGCGAGGTCATGTCGGCCGAGCAGCGCGACCGCCTCGTCGAGACGATCACCGGGCACGTCGGCGGAGTGACCCGCGCCGAGGTGCGCGAGCGCGCCGTGCAGTACTGGAAGAACGTGGATGCCGAGGTCGGCTCCCGCGTCGAGGCCGCGCTGCCCCCGCTCGAGGGGTCGACCGCGCCCGGCGAGCAGTTGAGCGAGCCGAACCCCGACGGTGACCTCGTCGGAACGGACGTGGCGGGGAAGATCTGAGGTCGGCGACCGGCGGCGCCCCGCGGGGCGTCGCCGGTTCACGGCTCAGAGCGGCGCGCGCTCCTCGCGCGTCAGCCGGAAGCGGGATGCCAGCACGCCGGCGATGAGTGCTCCCGCCCCGCCCGCGATCATGTCGCCGATGGTGTCGTCGTAGGTGACGAAGATCGCGTCGGTGATGAAGCGGTAGCCGAACCACTCGATCATCTCCCACACGGCGCTGAGCGCGAGGCCCGCGAGGGTGGCCACGACGATCGGCGTGCGGCGACGCCCGGTCGGCGCGACGACTCCGGCATCGTCGAGCAGCACGAGGGCGACGGCGGCGAGCAGACCGGTGCAGGCGAGGTGAACGACGAGATCCCACCCCGTCCATGCCCGATACAGCTCGAGCACGTTGCTGCCGGCGGCGACGAACACGGTGACGCAGGTGACGAGGTCGAGGCCCGAACGCAGGCCGATCATGCGCGAGAGCATCACCGCGGGCAGCGACATCGACAGCACGGCGAAGTCCGTGAACGGCAGGGTGAACAGCGAGACGATCACGAGCACGATGGCGAGCGCACGAACGGCATCGGTCACCCAATCCGTGACGCTTCGCGGCGGGCGCTTCAGGTTGGCGTACATGGCCCGGATCACGGGTGCCCCTCCCTCGTGTCGACAGCTCGTCCGTGCGCCATCATGCCGCCCCGGTGGGAATGCGCACGACGGCCTGCACGGCCAGATGGTCGCTCGGCCATTGGGTGCCCGTCGGCCGGGGGTCGATGCCCACGGCGCGCACCCCGACGTCGGGGGTCGCGAGCACGGCGTCGATGCGCCGAGCGCCGAGCTTCGGGCGCGCGTAGTTGTTGAAGGTGCCCCACTCGGCGGTCCGTCGGGTGGGGGCGTACGACCACGTGTCGACGAGCAGACCCGCCGCGAACATGTCGGCGAGTTCGTCGGAGCGGATGGGCGCGTTGACATCGGCGGTGAACAGCAGCGGTCGCGTGCGATCGGCGACCAGGTCGTGCAGCCACGTGGCCGAACGCTTGCGGGCTCGTCGTGAGAACGCGTCGAAGTGGGTGTTGACGAAGGTGAAGCGCGCGTCGGTCGCGCGGTCGCGCAGCTGCGCGATGACCGCGACGCGGGGGATGGTGTTGCCCCACCCCGTCGAACCCGGCACGGTCGGGGTGTCGGAGAGCATGACCTGCTCCCAGTCCTCCAGCTCGATGCGGTCGCGATCGTAGAACAGCGGCGTGCCCTCGCCGCCGCGGTCCTTGCCGCGACCGAGGCCCACCCGCCCGTAGCGCGTACCCAGCGAGTCCTGCACCCAGCGCGCCTGGTCGGGCATCGCCTCCTGCGAGCCGAGCAGGTGCGGGCGGTTCGCGCCGAGGAAGGTGCGCAGGCGTTGCTTGCGCAGGGGCCACCGGTCGGCGGGCGGCCACGTGAGGCGTTCGAAGCGGCGTCGCACGTTGAAGCTCATGACGTGCAGGTCGGGTGCGTCGACGTTCGGGAACAGGATGCCGGCCATCAGCGACCCGCCCCGCTGCGCGTGCTGCGCGACTGACCCGGAGCGCCGACCTCGCGGGCGCGGCCGGCGTGGGTCGCGCGTCGGTGCGCGAGCCGCGCCCACCGTGCGGGCGGGATGTCGCCCGGCCAGTGTGCGAACACCGTCCCCGCCCCGCGGCGGAAGCAGCGGACGAAGCGGCGCGGCTCGACCGTACGCGACGACACCCGCATGTGCCGGCCGGGGACGAAGCGGATACGGTGACGTCGGCCGAGGTGGTACGCGAGATCGAGGTCGTCGTGAAGCTCGGGGTCCACGTGCACCTCACCGCGGACCGCATTCCAGGCGCGTCGCCGGAACGCCATGTTCGACCCCCAGAGCGGCGTGTGGCCCAGCGCGGGGAACGCGAAGGCGGCGTACGTGCCCAAGAAGGCGCGCGACATGGCCACTCGCCCGGCGACGGGACCGTCGTGGAAGACGGCGCCGCCGGTCACGGCATCGACCGCGGGGTCGCTCAGCGCGTCGATCATGCTCGCCACCCACGTGGGCTCGGGGATGCTGTCGGCATCGAGACGCAGGATCAGGTCGCCGTGGGCGGCGTCGTATCCGGTCGCGGCGGCGGCGGGAATGCCGCGCTCGCCGCAGAACACGACGCGAGCACCCGCGGCGCGGGCGATGTCGGCGCTGTCGTCGGTCGAGGCGTTGTCGACGACCACGATCTCGTCGGCGACGGTGGTCTGCGCCGCCAGGGCTCGCAGACACCGCCGCAGGTGCGGTCCGTCGTCGAGAACGGGGATGACGACCGACACGGTGGTGAGCGGCACAGTATCGGGCGTCACAGCGGATCTTTCGGGCACGGCGGGCTCCAGACGGGGTCGTCCTGCCACGCTAAGCGATGCGTCGAGGGGCGCTCGCCGGGTTGACGCTTTCGTACGCTGGAGACATGGCATCCGTCCTCAACGTCTCGGCGTACCTCTTCACGCGCATCGACGATCCCGCTGTCGTGCGCGAGACGCTCCGCGATCGGGCCGGGGCGGCGGGACTGCGGGGAACGATCCTGCTGGCCGAGGAGGGCATCAACCTCTTCCTGGCCGGAGCGCCGGACGCCGTGCGTGCCTTCGTCGATCACCTGCGCGCCGACGAGCGGTTCGCCGCCCTCGAGACGAAGGACAGCTGGTCGGACACCGTGCCGTTCGGGCGGCTCCTGGTGAAGGTCAAGCGCGAGATCATCCGCATGGACCGCCCCGACGTGCGCCCGCAGGACGGCCGGGCCCCCGCCGTGTCGCCCGAGACCCTGCGCCGGTGGCTGGATCGGGGCAGCGACGACGACGGCCGCGAGGTCGTGCTCGTCGACACCCGCAACGCGTTCGAGGTGGACTACGGCACCTTCGCGGGTGCGAAGGACTGGCGCATCGAGCGCTTCACCCAGTTCCCGGATGCCGCGGACTCCCACCGCGACGAACTCGCCGGCAAGACGGTGGTGAGCTTCTGCACCGGAGGGATCCGCTGCGAGAAGGCGGCGCTGTACCTGCGCGACGAGGGGCTGGACGCCTATCAGCTCGACGGGGGCATCCTCGGGTGGTTCGCCGCCCAGGGCGGTGCGCACTGGAATGGCGAGTGCTTCGTCTTCGACGAGCGCGAGGCCGTCGACCCGGCGCTCGCCCCGGCGGGCACGGCCCTCGCTCCCGCGGGCGTCTCTGCTGCGGGCGTCTGAGATGCTCTGGGACCAGCACGCCTGCGTCGAGCTCGTGGAGACGGCCGACCTCGGCGAACTGCGCCGTTATCGCGGCGGCGGCGGGGGATACGTCTCGCTCAACGTCGGATTCGCCCCTCACTCGCCCGCGCTCACGGCATCGCTGCTGCGTTCCTTCCGGGCGCAGGTCACCGCGATCGACGGCCTCGAGCTGGCCGCTACCGTCGCCGACATCGACCGCATCGCCGCGCGAGGCGACACCGCCGTCGCCTTCGACCTCGAGGACTGCGCGCCGCTCGGCGGCGACCTCGACGCGGTGCAGAGCCTCGTCGCGCAAGGTGTGCGGACCCTGGCGCCGACCTACAACCACGCCAACCGCGCCGGCGGCGGCTGCTTGGACGCGGTCGACGACGGCCTCACCGGGTGGGGGCGCGACCTCGTCGCCGAGATGAACGCGCGCGGCATGGTGCCCGACGGCTCGCACGTCGGCGCGCGGACGACGTTCGACCTGTGCGCGGTCTCGACCCGACCGGTCGTCTTCAGCCACTCCAACATGCGCGCGGTGTGGGAGCACCCGCGCAACATCACCGACGACCAGGCGCGAGCCGTCGCCGACACCGGGGGAGTGGTGGGCATCACGGGGGTGGGGATCTTCCTCGGCCCCAACACCCCGACCCTCGAGGCGATGGTGCGCCACCTCGATCACGCCGTCGAGGTCGTCGGCATCCGGCACGTCGGGGTGAGCACCGACTTCTCGTTCGACTGGCAGACCTTCCGCGCCACGATCGCCGGGACCCCCGAGCTGTACGACGAGAGCTACACCCGGTGGGGGCCGCTGCAGTGGATGCCGCCCGAGACGTTCGTCGACCTGCGGGGAGCGCTGCAGGCGAGAGGATGGAGCGACACCGACGTCGCTGCGGTGCTCGGCGGCAACTTCCGCCGGGTCGCAGCCGAGAGCTGGGAGCCCCGCCCATGACCGACCTTCGAGACGGCGCCGTGCTGCGCGCCGCGCGTGCCGGCGACGAGAACGGCATCCTGGCGTGCATCCAGGCGCTGGCGGACTACGAGAAGGAGCCGGATGCCGTCGTCAACACGGCCGGAATGATCGCCGAGACCCTGTTCGGCGACGATCCCCGTGCGTTCGCGTTCGTCGTGGAGGGGCCCGACGGCATCCGCGCCATCGCGATCTGGTTCCTCACCTACTCCACGTGGACCGGCCGCCACGGCATCTGGCTCGAAGACCTGTACGTGCACGAGCAGTACCGCTCGCACGGCTACGGCGTCGCCCTGCTGTCGGCGCTCGCCGCGGAGTGCCTCGAGAAGCAGTACACGCGTCTGGAGTGGACCGTGCTCGATTGGAACGAGCCCGCCATCGGCTTCTACCGCGCGCTCGGGGCCGAGGCGATGGAGGAGTGGACGACGCGTCGCGTGACCGGCGAGGCCCTGACGGCGCTGGCGGCGCGCGGCGAGGTCGCCGGAGCGGTCTGAGACGGCATCTCGCCGACCGCCCGGGTGCCCGTTCAGCCGGCGAGGTCTGCGAGCACGGCTTCGGCGGCCCGCTGCCCCGACACCAGCGCGCCCTGGATCGACGCGGTGTCGCGGTGGTCGCCCGCGATGTACCGTCCGTCGTCGAGCCTGACGGGGCGACGTAGCCGCAGCGGCGGGTCCTGCGCGGGGAGCGCGCCGACGACATCATCGCGGCGGAGCAGGCGCCAGGGGCGGGTGTCGGCATCCCAGATCTCGGCGAGCTGGCGACGGATGCCGTCCTCCGACGCCTCCGACGGCATCACGCACGTCGCCTGCACGAGGTGCTGCCCGCGCGGCGCGTACGTGGGGGCGGTGTTCGTCATGATCGCGGTGTTGACGATCGGTCCGCGACGGCGCCCGTCGACGCGCAGAGCGGCGTCGGTGCTGGGCGACCGATCGGTGGCGAACCACCACGTCTGCAGGCCCCGCGGGCGGGGGAGCGGGACGTCGAGGTCGGGCGCGAGCCCGGTCGCGACGACGACGGCGCGCGCCGTCACGGCCTCGTGGCCCTCGACGCCCACGTGCCAGCCGTGCGCGCGGCGGCGGGTGGAGACGACCCGGTGCGACAGCCGGATGCCGGCCCCGGCGCGCCGCGCGGTGTCGGCGAGCTGCGCGGGAAGCGCACCGATGCCCGCGGCAGGGACGCCCGGGCGGCCGAGGGCGAAGCTGCGGATGAGAAGGCGCACGAAGGCGTCGGAGGTCTCCTGCCGATCGTCGGCGAGGACACCGGCGAGGAACGGCTCGAGCACGCTCTCGCGCAGCGCGCCGCGGAGCCCGGTGCGATCCCACGCCTCGGCGAGCGTGCGGTCGGGGCCGGTCTTCGCCGCGCGGGCGGAGGCGAGGGTGGGGGCCGCCCAGCGCGCCAGGGCGACGAGGTCGGCGGGTCGCACGAGTCCGCTCGACAGCGTCGCGGGGATCGACAGCGGGTGGCGCAGCGGATGAGCGAGCCGTGCGAGGCGGTCGTCGAGCCGCACGCCCACGGCGACGGGGAAGCGCCGGAGGGCGAGGGCGTCGACGTCGACCCACCGTCGCACGGCCGGGTACGCCGGGTCCAGCACGTGGAACCCGAGGTCGAGGCGGAACCCGTCGACGACGTCGGTGCGTTCTCGTCCGCCGACGGTGTCGCCGGCCTCCAGCACGACGACGTCGCGACCGGACTCGGCCAGGTGGGTCGCGCAGCGGAGCCCGGCCAGGCCCGCGCCCACCACGATGACGTCGTATGCGCTCATCCGGCGAGCCTATGCAGCGCGTTACCGGCGCGAGCGGGGGTTGCCGTGCGCGATGATGAGGGCATGGAATCCGTCACCGTCCTCTTCGTCTGCGTCCACAACGCCGGACGCTCCCAGATGGCCGCCGGTTACGCGCGCGCGCTCGGCGGCGACCGCGTCACCGTCCTGTCCGGAGGCAGCGCCCCGGGCGCGACGCTCAACCCGATGGCGGTCGCGGCGATGGCCGAGGAGGGCATCGACATCAGCGCCGAGGTGCCGCAGCTGCTGCTGACCGATGACGTGCGCGCGTCCGACGCGGTGATCACCATGGGCTGCGGCGACGCGTGCCCGATCTTCCCCGGCAAGCGCTACGAGGACTGGGAGCTCACCGACCCGGCGGGAAAGGGCCTCGACGAGGTGCGGCCGATCCGCGACGACATCAAGACCCGGGTGCAGCGCCTGCTCGACGAACTGCTCGCCTGATACGACGAGGGCCNCCCAACCGGGGCGCACGAAGTGGCACGTGTAGCCGTGGGGGATGCGCACGAGGTAGTCCTGGTGCTCGGGCTCGGCCTCCCAGAACGCGGCCTCGGGCTCGATCGTCGTGACGGCCTTCGCGGGCCAGATGCCCGAGGCGTCGACGTCGGCGATCGTGTCGCGCGCGACCTTCTCCTGCTCGGGGGAGAGCGGGAAGATCGCCGAGCGGTAGCTCGTACCCACGTCGTTGCCCTGACGGTTCAGCGTCGACGGGTCGTGGATCTGGAAGAAGAACGCCAGGATGTCGCGGTAGCTCGTCTGCGTGGGATCGAAGACGATCTCGACGGCCTCGGCGTGCCCGGGGTGGTTCCGGTAAGTGGCGTGCTCGTTCTGACCGCCGGTGTACCCGACGCGCGTGTCGAGCACGCCGGGCTGGCGACGGATGAGGTCCTCGACACCCCAGAAGCAGCCGCCCGCGAGGACGGCGGTCTCGGTGCCGGGGCGGCGGGTGATCTCGCCGGTGTCGGAAGGTCCGCTGGTCATGGTGGTGCTCCTTTTGCGGTTGCGGAACGGGAAGAGGTTCACGAGGCGGGGCTCTCGCGGAACAGGGGGAGGTACGCGCCGTACCCCTGGGCGTCGAGCTCGCTGACCGGCACGAAACGCATCGCCGCCGAGTTCATGCAGTATCTCAGCCCGCCAGCATCGCGGGGGCCGTCGTCGAACAGGTGCCCGAGGTGGCTGTCCGCTCCGGCGGAGCGCACCTCGGTGCGCGTCATCCACAGGGTGCGGTCCTTCTTCTCGACGACGGCGGCGTCGTCGAGGGGGCGGGTGAAGCTCGGCCAGCCCGAACCGCTCTCGAATTTGTCCCTCGACGAGAACAGGGGCTGCCCCGACACGACGTCGACGTAGATCCCGTCCTCGTGGTTGTCCCAGTACTCGTTGCGGAACGGCGGCTCGGTGGCGTCGTCCTGCGTGACGGCGAACTGGCGGTCGGTAAGACGGCTCAACGCCTCCGACGTCTTCCGGTACTCCGTGCTCACGGGTGTGTCCTCTCGTTCAGACGCCCGGAATCGGGCGATACGGGGAAGAACGTCATCGCCGCCGGTTTTGGTCCCGCGGGGCTGGGAGCGGGCTGTGAGTTGTCGGGGAGGGCGGATGCCGAGGGCAAGCCCCGCGGTTGTCACCGGTGCCCGCACTAGCGTGACGACATCGACCAGGAGGTTCGCATGACCCGCACCATCGTCATCACCGGCGCCAGCGACGGCATCGGCGCCGCGTCCGCGAAACAACTCGCCCAGCTCGGCGAGGAAGTGGTGGTGGTCGGGCGCAACCCCGAGAAGACCGCCCGGGTGGCGCGCACGCTCGGGGTGGAGTCGTTCGTCGCCGACTTCAGCGAGCTGTCGCAGGTGCGCGAGCTCGCGGCCTCCCTTCTGGAGCGCTACCCCCGCATCGACGTGCTCGCCAACAACGCCGGGGGCGTGTTCGGCGAGCGCACCCTGACGGCCGACGGCTACGAGACCACGTTCCAGGTGAACCATCTCGCGCCCTTCCTGCTCACGAACCTGCTGCGCGAGCGGCTCATCGAGTCGCAGGCGTCGGTGATCCAGACTTCGAGCGCTGCGGCCAGGCTCTTCCCCCGCTTCGACATCGACGATCTGCAGGGAGAGCACCGCTACTCCTCGACCGCGGCGTACGGCAACGCGAAGCTGGCGAACGTTCTGTTCACCAAGGAGCTGAACCGCCGCTTCGGCGATGCGGGTCTCTCGGCCGTGGCCTTCCACCCGGGCGTGATCGCCTCGAACTTCGGATCGACCAGCGACGGACCGTGGAAGTTCCTCTACGGCGGACCGCTCGCCCAACGCCTCATGACGTCGACGTCGGTCGGCGGCGCGCGCCTGACCTGGCTCGCCCTCGGCAAGCCCGGCGTCGACTGGGTGCCCGGCGGCTTCTACTCGAACAACAAGGCGGCCAAGACCAACCGGCTGGCCGATGACCCCGTGGTGGCGCGACAGCTCTGGGAGCGCAGCGCCGTGCTGGCGGACCTGCCGCTCTGAGCCGAGCGGTCGCGGGTCGCCGCCGCGCGGACGGCTCCCGCGGGTGCGGTCAGCGCACTCCCGCGCGCGGCGGCCCGACGTTCCATCCGAGGCGCTCGAGGCCGTCGTGCAACCGGCGAGCCTGCGCCCAGGCGATCTCACCCGACACGTCGGAGTAGACGTCGATCGCGAACGGCGGCGGATCGGCGAACTTCGGGATCTCGACCTCGGCCCAGGCGTGCGGGGCCAACCAGACCCGGGGGCGCGCCGTTCCGGCGTCGTCGACCCCTCCGTCGGCAGCGAGCGCGATGACGTCCAACGCGTCGATCTTGGTGATGGGCATGTCGACGACCAGCGTCACCGCGTGCAGCGTCTCGGACATCGCCCACCTCCTGTCGGTTCATCTTCACACGCGGATTCCGCGCGCGGGTCGTGGGCGACGATCGCGGGGCGGCGGATCGCATAGCTCGCGCACAGGATCGGTCAAGTCCCGGACAGGGTGCGTCGCGCACAGTCGACCCATCGACATCACCCGACACCCGGAGGCGGCCATGACCAGGATTCCCGACACCCAGATGACCCCCGACGGCCCCGCGTACGAGGGCCGTCTGCTCGACCGTGCCGACGAGCCGGTCGTCGACCAGGGGGCACCGTTCGACATCCGAACGCTCGTGTCGCGCCGCGGCATCCTGGGTCTCGTCACCCTCAGTGCCGGTGCGGTCGCGCTCGCCGCCTGCACCCCGGCCGCGACCGGGACGGCGACGCCCACGGCGACCCCCACCGCCACGCCCACCGCCACTCCGACCGCCTCGGCGACACCCACCGCCTCGGCCGCGAGCGCGGCCGCCGCCCTGCCCGCCGGTGAGATCCCCGATGAGACCGCGGGGCCCTACCCGGGTGACGGGTCGAACGGCCCCGACGTCCTCGAGCGGTCCGGCATCGTGCGCAGCGACTTGCGCACGAGCCTCGACGGAGGCGCCACGGCCACGGGCGTGCCCATGACCCTGAACCTCACGATCTTCGACACCGCCGGCGGCGACGTGCCCTTCGCCGGTGCCGCCGTGTACGTGTGGCACTGCGACACCGAGGGGCGTTACTCGATGTACTCCTCGGGCATCGAGGACCAGACGTACCTCCGGGGCGTGCAGGTCGTCGGATCCGACGGCGTCGTGTCGTTCACCTCGATCTTCCCCGGCTGTTACGACGGCCGCTGGCCCCACATCCACTTCGAGGTGTACCCGAATGTGGATGCCATCACCGACGCCTCCCAGGCGATCGCGACCTCGCAGGTGGCCCTGCCGCAGGCCGCGTGCGACGTCGTCTATGCGGACGCGGCGTATCCGTCGTCGGCATCCAATCTCTCCCGCGTCTCGCTCGACAGCGACAACGTGTTCGGCGACGACGGGGGAGCGCTCGAGCTCGCCACCGCCTCGGGCGACAACACCGCAGGCTGGACGGTCGCTCTGGGCGTCCGCGTCGACACCACCACCACCCCGACCGCGGGCGCCGCTCCCGGCGGACGCGGCTGACCGACGAGGACCCCACCCCACCCTCACCGTCCTGAACGCCACCGCCTCACGGTGAGATCTCGCCGCGAGTAGCCTCGGTGAGTGACAGGACTTCAGAACGGTGCGACGCCGGGGCGGCGTGTTCTCGTCAGCGGTCTCTCCCACGAGGAGCTTCTCGCGCGACTCGGCGACGCGGGCGTCCTCCTCAACGTGCACGCCGAAACGCTCCTGGCCGCGGCGGCGGTCGAGGGTCCTTCCGAAGCCGAGACGCTCGTGATCGTGGAGCGTTCGGTGCGCGAGCTCGGTCTTCCCGAAGGGGGGACACTCCCTGAGATCTACGAGCGCGCGGGGGCCCACGGGCTCCGACTCTGCCCCCCGGCCACCGCGGCGTACCTCCGACTGGCTCTGCACGACCAGGCGTCCGCCCCCGACAGGGTGCTGAGCGTCGGTCGCGCGCCGTCGGGATCCCTCACCATCGCCGCTCCGCGCCTTCGAGACGACCCCGACTTCCCGGCAGGCCTCTATCTGAGGGTGATCGACGACCGAGCGTGGCTGCGGGGGTACCGGTGCGACGATCAGCACGAGTGGTCGGCTGATGACATGTTCGTTTTTCGGGCGGCGGGCTGATCGCGCCGAGACTGACCGACCCGTGCGACGGCGACGGCTGGGCCTGCAACGGCTGAGCGAGCGGCGGGCGCGGTGATCTAATCGATCCATGCCCTCGCCCCGTGCGCAACTGCAAGACCTCGTCCGTCGGCCGCGGACCGGACCGGCACCCGCCGACGCCTTCACCGCCCTGCAGGCGCTGCCGGTCGAGGGCGAGGCGCGCGCGGCGGCGGTGCTCATCCTGTTCGGCGTGCTCGACGGCATCCCGAGTCGGCGACGGGCGACCCACGTCCCGAGCGACCTCGACGTCCTGCTTCTGGCTCGGGCGAGCACGCTGCGCGCCCACCCCGGCCAGGTGGCCTTCCCCGGTGGGCGGGTCGACCCGGACGATGCGGATGCCGTGGCGGCGGCGCTGCGGGAGGCACGAGAGGAGACGGGGCTCGATCCGGCCGGGGTCGAGGTGCTGGGCGCGCTCGACGCCGTCCCCCTGGCGTTCTCCCGGCACGAGGTCACCCCGGTGATCGGCTGGTGGGCGCGCCCGACGCCCGTGCGCGCCGTGGACCGGGCCGAGTCGGCCGAGGTGTTCCGCGCGCCCGTCGCAGATCTGCTCGACCCGGCGCGTCGCGGGTCGACGGTGATCCGCCGCGACGGACGGGAGTGGAGGGGGCCTGCGTTCTCGCTCGAGACGGCCGGGGGTCCGCAGACGGTCTGGGGGTTCACCGCGATGGTGCTCGACGGGCTGTTTGACCGCCTGGGCTGGACGGAGCCGTGGGATGCCGAACGCGAGATCGCGCCCCCCGACCCGGGCTCGACCCCTTCTCCCCACACCGCTGATCATTAGCGTGTTCCCCCGGCTTCGTCATCCGCGATGTGCGCTGCCGTCCGGATCGCTAGCGTGGAGTTCGTGACTGCGCCTATCGACCCCACCACCACCGCCGCCTGGTCCCGACTGACCGCCCTGCGCGACGCCTTCGATCCCGACCTGCGCGGCTGGTTCGCCGCGGATGCCGACCGCACGAGCACCCTGACGCGCAGCGTCGGCGACCTCCACGTCGACCTGTCCAAGAACCTCGTGACCGCCGAGGTGCTCGACGCCCTCGTCGCTCTCGCGGGCGAGACGGGCGTGCGCGAGCGCTTCGCCGACATGCTGCGGGGCGCACACCTCAACACCAGCGAAGACCGCGCGGTGCTGCACACGGCCCTGCGTCGCCCGGCGGGCGCCGCGCCTGCCCTCGTGGTCGACGGCCAGCAGATCGATCACGACGTGCACGAGGTGCTCGACCGCCTGAGCGTCTTCGCCGATCGCGTGCGGGCGGGCGAGTGGCGCGGGGTGACCGGCAAGAAGGTCACCACCGTCGTCAACATCGGCATCGGCGGCAGCGACCTCGGTCCGGTCATGGTCTACGAGGCCCTTCTTCCGTACGCCGACGCCGGCATCCACGCGCGCTTCGTCTCCAACATCGACCCCACCGACATCGCGCAGAAGACCGCTGATCTCGACCCCGAGACCACGCTGTTCATCGTCGCGTCCAAGACCTTCACCACGCTCGAGACCCTGACCAACGCCCGCCTCGCTCGCGACTGGCTGTGGCAGAAGCTCGCCGCAGCGGGGGCGATCGACGACACCGACGCCGCGCGCACCGACGCCGTCGCCCACCACTTCGTCGCCGTGTCGACGGCGCTCGACAAGGTCGCCGCCTTCGGCATCGACCCGACCAACGCGTTCGGTTTCTGGGACTGGGTGGGCGGCCGCTACTCCGTCGACTCGGCGATCGGTCTGTCCCTGGCGATCACCCTCGGCCCCGACGCGTTCCGCGAGCTGCTCGCCGGCTTCCACGTCGTCGACGAGCACGTCGCCTCCACGCCCGTCGAGCAGAACGTGCCCGTGCTGATGGGCCTTCTGAACGTCTGGTACACGAACTTCCTCGGCGCGCAGTCGCACGCCGTCCTGCCGTACGCCCAGCAGCTGCACCGCTTCGCGGCGTACCTGCAGCAGCTCACGATGGAGTCCAACGGCAAGTCGGTCCGGTGGGACGGCACTCCCGTCACCACCGACACCGGTGAGGTCTTCTGGGGCGAGCCCGGCACCAACGGTCAGCACGCGTTCTACCAGCTGATCCACCAGGGCACGCGGCTCATCCCGGCCGACTTCATCGCCTTCGCGAACCCGGCCCACCCGCTCGCCGACGACGGACGCGACGTGCACGGGCTGTTCCTGGCGAACTTCCTCGCCCAGACCAAGGCCCTGGCCTTCGGCAAGACCGCCGAAGAGGTGGAGGCCGAAGGAACGACCGGCGCCCTCGTCGCCGCACGCACCTTCCCGGGCAACCGCCCGACCACGTCGATCTTCGCGCCGTCGCTGACGCCGTCGGTGCTGGGCCAGCTCATCGCCCTCTACGAGCACATCACCTTCACGCAGGGCACCATCTGGGGCATCAACTCCTTCGATCAGTGGGGTGTCGAGCTGGGCAAGCAGTTGGCCCTCCAGATCGCTCCGGCGATCGAGGGCGACGACGAGGCCCTCGCCGCCCAGGACGCCTCCACCGCCGCCCTGCTCGAGTACTACCGCGCGCACCGAGCCTGACGGTCGATTCCGCCGACCGCGGCCGAACGGGCCGATCCGCCGAGAATTCTCGCTCGCGGATCGGCCCGTTTCGCGTGGGAGCGCTGGCGATGCCCGTGGAGCGAGGTGCCGACCCCCGTCGGGGCGCGCGAACGGTGAGGGAAATCCCGGTCAGGCGTAAATTGCTCCGCTCCCGATGCACCCGCCGGTGCCGCGCTCAGGCTCCGCCCAGGGGTGGTTCGAGGACTGCGCTCTCACGCCCCTCCCAGGTAACGAAGAGATAACGCTCAGAAGCGCCACCCACACTCGGGGACTTGTGCCGACCCGACGGCACGATTTCGCGCTCGATCCCGACGAGTCGCGCCCCCGACGAAAGATTCCTCCTTGCTGCGTTCCGACCTGAAGCTCGCCCACGTCCACCGCGCCCGTCGCACCCTCGTCACTGCCGCCACGTGCGCCGGACTCGCCTTCGGGCTCGTGGCGACCACGGGGCTCGCGATCGCCGCGCCCACGTCGCTGCCCGATGCCTCGGCATCCTCCTTCTCTGCTCCCGGCACCGCCGCACCGGTGTCGACGGCGCCGACCCTCGACGCCATCAGCACCGGCGCCGCCACCGCGACCTCGGCGGCGCAGGCCGCGCTGTCGAGCGCAACGGCCGTCGAGGCCGATGTCGCGACGACCGGCCTTCCCCTGTCGATCGGCGATGCCTCCATCGACACGAGCGCGCTCCAAGACGCGGTGGAGCGCCTCGACTCGACCGACCTGCTGCCGGTCCTGCTCGTGCCCGCACTGAGCCAGAACGCGCAGGCCGAGACCGAGCGCGTCACCGCGCGCGTGGCGCAGGTGCAGGGAAGCCTCGACGAGGCGAAGGCCGCCAAGGCGGCCGCCGATGCCGCCGCCGAAGCGCAGCGACAGGCCGAGGCCGCAGCCGCCGCCGAGGCGCAGCGACAGGCGGACGCCGCCGCGATGCTCGCCCGCGTGAACACCCCCGACGGTGCGCGCGACTACGCGGCGCAGCTCTCGGCCCAGAAGTACGGCTGGGGAAGCGACCAGTTCTCGTGCCTGTCGTCGCTGTGGCAGAAGGAGTCGGGCTGGAACTACCAGGCGTACAACTCCAGCGGTGCGACCGGGATCCCGCAGTCGCTGCCGGGCAGCAAGATGGCGTCGTTCGGCGACGACTGGCAGACCAACGCCGCCACCCAGATCGCGTGGGGCCTCGACTACATCTCGCGCGGATACGGCACGCCGTGCAGCGCCTGGGGGCACTCGCAGTCGGTGAACTGGTACTGAGAATTCGCCCGCGAGCGACCTTCGCCGACCGATAGCGATATATCGTTATGTATCGCTGGCCCAGATCGGGTCCGCGCGAAGGAGGTCGTCATGAGTGGTTCATTCCTGGGAGACGCGTTCGGCGGACGCGGCGGCAACAACACCCCCGGCTGGCCGATGTCCAACATCCTCGACGCGATGGAGCAGTTGCGCACGCAGTTCGAGCAGAAGACCAACGCCGCCCCGCGTATGAACAAGGGCGACGTGCGTTCGGCCGTCCTCTCGCTCCTGATCGAGCAGCCCATGCACGGCTACCAGATCATCCGCGAGATCGAGGACCGCAGCGGGGGATCGTGGAAGCCGAGCCCCGGCTCGGTGTACCCCACCCTGCAGCTGCTGACCGACGAAGGACTCGTGCAGTCCGAGGAGTCCAACGGTCGCAAGACCTACTCGCTCACCGCCGAGGGCCGCGCGGCCGCGGGAGACGAGACCACCGAGCGCACCGCGCCGTGGGAGTCCGCGACCTCGCGTGACAGCGGCCGGATGACGGCACTGCCCAAGGCCGGCGTCGAATTGGCCCAGGCGGCGGCGCAGGTCGCGCGCACGGGCGACAAGGAGCAGGTCGCGCAGGCCGTCGAGATCCTCGACGAGGCGCGTCGCAAGCTCTACTCCATCCTCGCCCAGGGCTGAGATTGCTCGAGCTCGACGCGTGCGGAGCGCTCGTCGGCATCCAGGAGATTCGATGACCGACGACGCCCTCATGAAGGCCCGCTACCGACGGATCACGGGGTTCGCCGCGAGATACCTCGTGCAGGCCTGGTGGTATGAGCTGTTCCTGCCGCGGTTCGGTCTCGGGTGGATCTCCGCCCGGGGCCGCACCCGGCGGCTCGAGCGCATCGCCCAGCGCTTCCACGTGCTGGCTGTCGACCTGGGCGGTCTCATGATCAAGGTCGGACAGTTCATGTCATCGCGCCTCGACGTGCTGCCCCCCTCGATCACCAAGCAGCTCGAGGGCCTGCAGGACGAGGTGCCGGCGGTGCCGTTCGCCCAGATGCGCGCCCGCGCCGAGGCCGAGCTGGGGATGCCGTTGGAGCGGGCCTTCGCCCGGGTCGACGAGCGCCCGCTCGCCGCGGCGTCGCTGGGCCAGGCGCACCGCGCGACCCTCACCGACGAGCTGGCCGCCGAGACGGGCCTGAGCGCGGTGGTGCTGAAGATCCAGCGCCCCGGGATCGACCGGATCGTCGACGTCGACCTGCGGGCGCTCCGCAAGGTGGGCGTCTGGCTGAGCAGAGTCGCGCTCGTCCGCGACCGCGTCGACATGCCCTCGCTCGTCGAGGAGTTCGCGATCACCAGCCTCGAAGAGATCGACTACCTCCACGAGGCCGCGAACTCCGAGCGCTTCGCCGCCGACTTCGGGGGCGAGGGGGGAGTCGCGGTGCCCGAGGTCGTGTGGGAGCGCACCACCCGTCGCGTGCTGACCCTGCAGGACGTCACGGCCATCAAGATCAACGACGTCGACGCGCTCCGTGCGGCGGGCATCGACCCGTCCGAGGTGGCGGCGCGTTTCGCGGCCGTGATGTTCGACCAGCTCTTCGACGACGGGTTCTTCCACGCCGACCCGCACCCCGGCAACGTCTTCGTCACGCCCGTCTCGACCCCGGATGCCGCCACCCCGGCCTGGCGGTTCACGTTCATCGACTTCGGGATGATGGGCGAGGTGCCTCCCAGCCTCCGTCGGGGGCTTCGACGCGTGTTGATCGCCGCGGCCTCGCGTGACGGCAAGGGTCTGGTCGACGGCATCCGCGATGTGGGAGTGCTGCTGCCCTCCGCCGACACCATCCAGCTCGAACGCGCGATGACCCAGTTGTTCTCGCGCTTCGGCGGAATGGGTTTCGCCGAGCTCCAAGAGGTGGATCCGCGCGAGTTCCGGTCGTTCGCGATCGAGTTCGGCGACGTGGTGCGCGCCCTCCCGTTCCAGTTGCCCGAGAACTTCCTCCTCATCGTGCGTGCCATGTCGCTGACCAGCGGAATGTGCAGCGCGCTCGACTCGTCCTTCAACATCTGGGATGCCGTCGAGCCCTATGCCCAGCGCCTGATCCGCGAAGAGAGCGGCAACACCGCTCAGGCCTTCGTGCGCGAGGTGGGAGCGGTCGCCGCTGTCACCGCGCGCCTGCCGCGCCGGGCCGACAACCTCATCTCGCGCCTGGAAGAGGGCTCGCTCTCGGTCGAGACGCCGCGCATCGAGCGTCGTCTGCGCGATCTCGAGCGCATGATCCGTCGAGTCGTGTCGTCGGTGCTGTTCACGGGGCTGCTCGTCGGCGGCGTGCTGCTGCACGTCGAGCAGTCCGTGCTCGGCACGATCCTGATGATCGTGTCGGTGGTTCCGCTGTCGCACGCCCTGCTCGCCGGCTTCATCGCGCGCCGCAACGGAGCCTGACGCCTCGGACGCCCCTGTGCGGCGCGGTCTCAGCGCCCGTCGACGATCGACATGAACCCGGCGAACGCGAAGATCGCCGGGAAGACGTACAGGCCCGTGCGGAAGACCACCCAGGCGACTCGGCCGACGAGGGGCCACCACCCCGTCTGCGGGGTGCGCGCGTCCAGGCGTCGCCCGCTCGGTCCGATGATCGGGTGGGGCGGTCGCCACGCAGCCGTGTCCCGCGATGCCCGTGACACCTGCACGGCGTCCTGCCCGTCGACGCGCTCGTCCACGTAGCGGTGCGACAACGCGAGGATCTTGGGCGCCACGTGGGTGAGCACGGCGTCGACGCTCGTCCAATCCTCGGCGCGGGTGTAGTCGGCGTCGACCGAGCGGAAGAAGACGACCCGGGCGTCCTTGACCTCGACGTCGAAGCCCGACGCGTGGTCGACGAGCCCCGCCATCACGTCGGGGGTCAGCACGTACAGCGCGTCGCCGGCGTAGCCGCGCGGGGAGTAGGTGCGGAACGTCCGGTCGAAGTCGCCCTCGAGCGAGATCCGTTGGTGACGGGCGATGGATGCCGGAAGGGCGGCGCCCCATCCGTCGTTGCCCCGTGCATCGAGGACGAGGTGGGGGAGCGGAGAGGCGAGCGTGACGGTGACGTACTGTCGTGGTCGCGAGCGCGCGGTGCGGGGGCGCACGGTGCCGAACTCGACCCGCCCCGCGGTGAACCGCGGATACTCGCGCACCCCGAGGCGGTGATCGGTGACGAGTGACGAGAACGTCGCCGCGGAGCTGGGCGACGGCTCATACCCGTTGGCCAGAGCGGTGAGGTCGCGACGACCGTGACGCACACGGGTGCGCGAGGCCATCGGCTGCCGCGACCACCACCACAGCGCGGCCGTTCCGGCGAGCCACAGCGCGGCGATCACCGACGACACGACGAAGGCCGTGGCATCCGCCTCGCGCACCACGCCGTCCTGCACACCGTCGACCCGGATGCCGATGGACAGGAACGCGAAGAAGAGGAACCAGAGGAAGAACCCGTTGTTGACGTGCAGCGCGATCTGCCGCCGGGTGGGTACCCAGGGTGGCCGTGGTCGAGGGGCCGCGGCGGCGAGAGCGGCGGCCACGTCGGCGGCGGGGGCGTCCAACCAGCGCAGATCCACGCCGACTCCTGTTCCGCGGGGCTCGCGCCCGCTCCCGCCCGCTCGTGGGCGCGTACCTAGACTGGCCCGGTGACGCCCGAAACCCCGCGCCCTCTCTCGGCGTGGCGCTTCGACGGCACGCTGCGCGCGTATCAGGCCGATGCGCTCGCCCGGGTGGACGTCGACGCCGGTTCGCCCGTGCATCTGGTCGCGCCTCCCGGCTCGGGCAAGACGCTTCTCGGGCTGCTGCTCGCCGCGCGCCGCGGCCGGCGCACCGTCGTCTTCGCCCCGACCACCGCCATCCGTGCGCAGTGGGTCGATGCGGCGAGGGGCCTCGCGTCATCCGACGCGGCGGTGTCCGATGCGGCGGTGTCCGACGATCCCTCCGCGCCCGCCGACCTCACGGCGCTGACGTATCAGGCGATCAGCGTGCAGGATGCGACCTCGCCCTTCGCTGCGCTGGCGCATCGCCGGTGGGAGACCCAGCTCGAAGCCGACGACCGCACGCCGGAGGCCGCGGCTGAGTGGCTCCGCGCCCTCGCCGAGAGCAATCCCGCGGCCTACCGGCGTGGCATCCGCTCGCGTTCGCGGTCGATCCGCCGGTCCCTCGCCCGCGAGGACGCCGATGTTCTGGCCTCCGCGCTCCACCCGAACGCCCGCGCCCTGCTCGACCGGCTCGTCGAGGCCGGGGTCGAGACGGTCGTGCTCGACGAATGCCACCACCTGCTCGACCACTGGGCGCTCGTCGTCGCCGCGCTGCTCGCCCGTATCCGCGCGGGGGGACGCGAGCCGCTGGTCATCGGACTGACGGCGACGCTCCCGTCTCCCGACGACGCCGACGAATACGACAACTACGTGTCGCTGCTCGGCGAGGTCGATCTCGAGGTCCCCGTGCCGGCGGTCGTGCGCGAAGGGGATCTCGCGCCCTACCGCGATCTCGTCCACGTCGTCGAGCCGACACCCGAGGAGCAGCTCTTCCTCTCCGCGCACGCCGAGGCGCTGCAGGTGTCGCTGCGCACCACCTTCGCGGGGGGACCCGGCCGCGCCTTCCTGCTCGACGTGCTCCAGCCGCCCCTCGCTGCGCCGGCCCCGACCGATCCGCTCGCCCCGCCCGCGCCGGGCGCCGTCCCCGATGCGCTCGATCGCCGCCTCGCGGCCGCGTTCGCCGACGATTTCCCCGCCGCCGAGGCCGCGGCGGCCATGCTGTCGCTCGTCGCTCCCGACGACCCGGTGATCGCCCGCCTCCCGGCCGTCGCGCGGCGCCCACCGACCACCGACGAGACCCTGCGTCTTCTCGGGCGGTACGCGCTCGATCGGGTGCTGCCCGATCCCGAGCGCGCCGACGAGTGGCGGCGGATCCGCCGCGTCCTGGCCGACTTCGGATACGCCCTCACCGATCGCGGCATCCGCCGCACGCGTGACCCGATCGACACGGTCCTGGCATCGTCGTCGGCGAAGGACCGCGGGGCGTGCGACATCCTCGCGATCGAGCGGGGGGAGGTGGGCGACGATCGACTGCGCGCCCTCGTCGTCACCGATTTCGTGCGGCACGGGAACGTCCACGGCGGTCTCCTCGGCGGAGCCGGCGCCGTGCGGACGTTCTCGGTCCTGGTGACGGATGCCGCGACCTCCGGCCTCCGTGCCCTCCTCGTCACCTCCTCGACCGTGCGCATCGCGGCGCGCGACGCGTCGACGCTGCTGCCCGCGCTGTCGGCGGAACTCGGGGTCGAGGTCTCGGCCGAGGCGAGCGACGACGACGCTCAGGTCGCCGTCGTGCGGGGGATCGGGGGGAGCGGGATCGTGGGCGCTGCCTCCCGCCTGCTGGACCGCGGGGTGATCCACGTCGTCGTGGGGACCCGTGGCCTGTTCGGCGAAGGATGGGACTGCCCGGCGGTCAACACGCTGATCGATCTGAGCATGGTCGCCACCGCGGCGGCCACGCAGCAGCTGCGCGGACGCACCCTGCGCCTCGACCCCGACTGGCCCGAGAAGGTCGCGCACAACTGGACCGTGACGGCGGTCCTCCCTCCTTCGGTGGGCTTGGAGGCGCAACCGGATGCCGCCCGCCTCCGCCGCAAACACGCACGGCTGTGGGGGCTCGACGCCGACGACACCACGCAGATCGTCCGCGGGCTCGGTGCCGCCCTCGATGTCGCCCGCCGCCGCGCCCTGAGCGACGTCATCGCGAAGGTCCCGGGGGTGGCCCTCGCCGACGTCGACGGATTGCGCAGCGTTCCGCCCCGCGCGCAGACGCGTCTCGAGTGGCGGGTCGGCGAGCCGTACGACGATCGGGAAGAGGTGTCGACGGTTCTGGAGCGGGATCGGGCGACGCCCGTGTTCCGCACGACCGTCGGCGCGGCACGGTCTCTCGGCGCGGTCTTCGCGGGCACCCTGGCTGTTCCGGCGCTGCTCGTGGTGGCGGCGTTCCTTCTGCCGTCCGCGGTGGGCACGGTGATCGCCCTCGCGGCCACGGCGACCGGCGTGTGGCTCGCGGTTCCTCTCGGACGGGCGTGGGCGAACGTCCGCCGACAGGCGGTCGACGCCGTCGAATCGCACCGCCGCATGGCGGAGGTGGTCTGGGAGTCGCTCGTGACGACCGACCGTGTCGCCTCGGTATCGGGCACCCCGGTCGTGACGGGCACCGGCGTCGACGCCCGACGCGTGCGACTCGACGTGCGGATTCCACCGGCGGCCCCGGAGGATCAACGCACCTTCGCGGCGGCCCTCGACGAGCTGTACGGCCCGATCCGCTCACCGCGCTTCGTGTTCGAGATCGACCGCGGCGGCCCCTGGATCGTCCGCGCGGTGCTGGATCGCGCCTCGCCGACGACCGCGCGCGATTTCCTCCCCGTGCCGTCGCGCATCGCGCGCCGTCGGGAAGACGCCGTCCGATTCGCGGGGGAGTGGCGGCGCAGGGTCGGACCCGTCGTGCTCCATGAGCTGACGTCGGCCGAGAATCTTCCGCTGCTCAGCGAAGCGCGCCGCCGCGGAAGATCCTCCGCGGCGGCGCGCTCGATGGTGCGGTGGCGCTGACCGGTCGAGGCCGGTCAGCGCACCGGGGTCAGTACCAGCCGACCGACTGCGAGTGCGACCAGGCGCCGCACGGGCTGCCGTAGCGGCCCGAGATGTAGCCGAGGCCCCACGCGACCTGGGTGGCGGCGTGGGTCTGCCAGTCGCCGCCGGCCGACGACATCTTGCTGCCGGGCAGGGCCTGCGGAATGCCGTAGGCACCGCTGCCGCCGTTGTAAGCCTGGTAGTTCCAGCCCGATTCCTTGTTCCACAGCGACACGAGGCAGCCGAACTGGTCGTCGCCCCACCCGTAGTTGCCGAGCATGGCGCGGGCGCTGGCCTGCGCTCCGGACACGCTGTTGTCGCCGGTGCCTCCGCCCGACGGGGCGGGGACGTACGCACCGCCGCCACCGCCGGTGTTGCCGCCGCCGCTTCCGCTGCCCGACGACGACGACTCGCGCGCCTCGGCCGCGGCCTTCTCCGCGGCGGCCGCGGCGGCCTCCGCCTCCTGGCGGGCCTTCTCGGCAGCTTCTTCCTCGGCCTTCTTCGCGATCGCGGCGTCGAGACCGCCGCGCAGTTCCGCGACGCGCTGGTCGACGGTCGTCGTCAGAGCCGAGACGCTGTCGGAGATCTCGGGCAGGAAGGCGGGCGGGAGCACCGCGGCGTCCTCGAGTCGATCGGTCGCCTGCTCGAGAGCGGTGGTGTCGACGACGGCCGGCTGGCCGATGTCGAGACCCGATGCCGCGATGTCGTTCTGCACGGCCGTCGCCGCGGCGAGGGTCTGGGTGGCGGTGGCGGTGGCGGCACGTGCCTCGTAGGCCTCGGGGCCGGCCGAGACCGAGAGGGCCGTCGGAGTGGTGGTCGAGGCGAGAGTGAACGTCGCGGTCGACAGGTCGGCGGGCGAGGCCGTCGCGGCCGGAGCGGTGCCGGTCAGGGTGGCGGCGGCCAAGACGCCGACGACGAGCGCCCCGACCGTCAGCACGGGGCGACGACGCGAGCGGCGGGAGGCGATACGGCGGGCACGGCGGTTGGACAGGGGTGTCGAATCAGAGCGCATAGAACCGGTTTCACGTAGAGGGGACGGCGCGGGTGTCGCACGTCCGGCCCGCGTCCAGCGGGCACAAAACCGGGAGCCTGGCATGCCAGTCTGGATGCCACCTGGGCAGACGTCGGGTCACAGCACGGGCAAAACTGCCGATCCGAGGCTGAATCCGAATGCCGTGGCCCGCATTCCGCACGGGGCGCGAGCGGACCACCGTGCCGAGTGGATGGGTGCGCTAGGCTGGAGTGTCACTCCTGGGGCTTCGACCGTTCTCGTTCGACCCCGTGGCACCGCATCACACAATCCGCTCTGCTTCGACTCATGGCATCCGTTCGCCCTCGGGCGGCCGAGTGCCGACGGCCCGGGTCTCCCTGATCTCTGGGCGCAGGAGTCGGAGCCCGATACCAAACCCACTAGGACAACCCACTACATGACTACCGCAACGACCGCCCCCGCTATCAAGCAGGTCGCGATCAACGACATCGGCTCGGCCGAAGACTTCCTGGCCGCGGTCGAGAAGACGCTCAAGTTCTTCAACGACGGAGACCTCATCGAGGGCACCGTCGTGAAGATCGACCGCGACGAGGTCCTCCTCGACGTCGGTTACAAGACCGAGGGTGTCATCCCCTCCCGCGAGCTCTCGATCAAGCACGACGTCGACCCCAACGAGGTCGTCAACGTCGGCGACCACGTCGAGGCCCTCGTTCTCCAGAAGGAGGACAAGGAAGGCCGCCTGATCCTGTCCAAGAAGCGCGCACAGTACGAGCGTGCGTGGGGCGACGTCGAGAAGATCAAGGAGAACGACGGTGTTGTCACCGGTTCCGTGATCGAGGTCGTCAAGGGTGGTCTCATCGTCGACATCGGCCTCCGTGGCTTCCTCCCGGCATCGCTCATCGAGCTGCGCCGTGTCCGCGACCTCACGCCGTACCTCGGCCAGGAGATCGAGGCGAAGATCCTCGAGCTCGACAAGAACCGCAACAACGTCGTGCTCTCGCGCCGCGCCCTGCTCGAGCAGACGCAGTCCGAGTCGCGCACCACGTTCCTCAACAACCTGCACAAGGGCCAGGTCCGCAAGGGCACGGTCTCGTCGATCGTCAACTTCGGTGCGTTCGTCGACCTGGGCGGCGTGGACGGCCTCGTGCACGTCTCCGAGCTCTCGTGGAAGCACATCGAGCACGCCTCCGAGGTCGTCGAGGTGGGCCAGGAAGTCACCGTCGAGATCCTCGAGGTCGACCTCGATCGCGAGCGCGTGTCGCTCTCGCTCAAGGCGACGCAGGAAGACCCGTGGCAGGTGTTCGCCCGTACCCACGCGATCGGTCAGATCGCTCCGGGCAAGGTCACCAAGCTCGTTCCGTTCGGTGCGTTCGTCCGCGTGGCCGACGGCATCGAGGGCCTCGTGCACATCTCCGAGCTGTCGGGCAAGCACGTCGAGCTCGCCGAGCAGGTCGTGTCGGTCGGCGAAGAGGTCTTCGTCAAGATCATCGACATCGATCTCGAGCGTCGTCGCATCTCACTGTCGCTCAAGCAGGCCAACGAGTCGGTCGACCCCAACGGCACCGAGTTCGACCCGGCGCTGTACGGCATGGCCACCGAGTACGACGAGCGCGGCGAGTACAAGTACCCCGAGGGCTTCGACCCCGAGTCGGGTGCATGGCTCGAGGGCTTCGACACCCAGCGCGAGCAGTGGGAGCAGGAGTACGCCGCTGCCCAGGGTCGTTGGGAGGCCCACAAGGCCGCCGTTGCCAAGGCTCTCGAGGCCGAGGCTGCGAACCCGACCGACGCCGGTACGTTCGGTGGCTCGTTCTCGTCGGAGTCGCCCGCCCAGGGCACGCTGGCCGATGACGAGTCGCTGGCTGCGCTTCGCGAGAAGCTCTCCGGTCGCTGATCACCGCTTCACATCGAAGGCCGGCACCTCTTCGGAGGTGTCGGCCTTCGGTCGTTGGTGGAGACAAGCCCTGGTTTCCCGGGCGCGGGACAGGGCAAGATGGACGCATGGCTTCTCGACTTCCCCTTCTGATCACCCTCGCCGGCGTCGCCGTGCTGTTCCTGTCGATCGCGTTCGTGTTCGCCCTCGTCATCGGCGCGATGTTCTTCGGCGGGATCGAGTTCACCGGTGGACACACCGAGGCTGCCCTGCAGTTTTCGAGCGCTGCTCTCCGCGTCTGATCGATCCGGCAGCACGGGCCCGGCGACCTTTCACGTCGTGCGGGCCTTCGTCGTTTCCCGCGTGTTTCCGGGGGTGTGGGGGGTGCGACACGCCCGGGATGTGGCTGGATTGGCCGAGGGGGCGGGTGGCACGTAATCTTTTACTTGTTCGCCCCACAGGGGAGAGCGGAGCGGCCGAAAGGCCCCGCAG
>NZ_JACYNU010000010.1:0-49946 GCF_014839455.1 Microbacterium sp. CFBP 8801
GCCGCCTCGCGAGGCGGCGCGGGGGGGTCGTCGAGCGGGGAGCGGCCCGGGCTGGCGATCGGGCCCGGGCTGGCGATGCGCGCCGTGCTCGCGACAGGGCCGGGGCTGGCGATGCGGATCGTGCCGACGCCCGCCGGGGAGGAGTCTGCGTGAGGGGGGTGCGGGGGGCGGGCTTCTTCTTCCAGCATCGAACCTCCATCCCTCGCGAGCGCGAACATCAACGATAGGTCACCTCCGCACGGTGTCGCACCGGACTGCGGACAGATCTCGCCTTCGCCGGGCTCTCACCGCGGGCCGGAGCGGGTCGTGCGGCCGCGCGCGTCCGCACGGCCGTCTGCGCGGCGGGGCGTCGCGGCGCGGCGGGCAGCGCGGAGGGCGCGGCGCGGCGGGGCGGGCGGCGCGGAGGGCGCGGAGGGCGGTGCAGCGGGCGTCGCGGCGGGCGACGGCCGACCCGCTGCCGCGTGCGCCGCCCCGGCCGTCCGGCACCTCCCGCCGTGTCGGGGGTCGGGGTTAGCCTGGACCGAGGAGGTACCGATGACGACAGATCCGCACTCGCCCCGCATCCCGTCCGCATCCGACAATCCCGGCCCCCACCCGTGGCGCCGCTACGTCGCCCTGGGCGACTCGTTCACCGAGGGGATCGGCGACCCGCTCCCCGACGGCGATCACCGCGGCTGGGCCGACCGCGTCGCGGCCGTGCTGGCCTCGCAGGTCGACGACTTCGCCTACGCCAACCTCGCCGTGCGCGGAAAGCTCATCGCGCAGATCGTCGCCGACCAGATCGAGCCGGCCCTCGCCCTCAAGCCCGATCTCATCACCTTCTCGGCCGGCGGCAACGACGTCATCCGCCCCGGAACCGATCCCGACGCCGTCTCGCGCCAGTTCGAAGACGCCGTCAGGCGCCTGCGCCGCGACGGCGCCACCGTCGTGGTGTTCACGGCGATCGACACCGAGTTCACGCCCGTGTTCCGCGGCATCCGGGGCAAGGTCGCGATCTACAACGAGAACATCCGCGCGATCGCCGACGCCCACGACTGCGTCGTCGCCGACCAGTGGGGGCTCAAGGGGGTGCAGGACATGCGCTTCTTCGACGACGACCGCCTGCACTACAACGCGCTCGGCCATCACGAGGTGGCGCGCATGGTGCTGCGGGCGCTCAACGTTCCCAACGATCTGCAGCCGATGCAGCCCGAGACGCTTCCGGTGCGCACGTGGCGCGCCGCGCGCGAGCGCGACCTGGTCTGGGCGCGGTCGTACCTCATGCCGTGGGTCCTGCGGCGCCTGCGGCACCAGTCGTCGGGCGACGACGTGCACGCCAAGCGTCCGGAGCCGCTGCCCGTCGTGACCCTCGCGCCGGGTCCGGATGCCGCGGGCCCACGCGGGACGCAGGTGTGAGCGGCGTGGACCACGACGACCTGCCCGACGCCGTCACCGCGCTGCTGGACGCCGCCGACGCCGACGTGCTGCTGCGCGATGCCGAGTCACTGGCCGCGGGACTCGTCGAGGCCGGCTGGACACCCGAGGTCGAGAGCGGGCGCTTCAGCGCCGACGGCTGGGACGTGCTGTCTTCGGCCCGGGCGCCCCACGTGTCGGTGTTCCTCGACGGCGAGGTGAGCCGGGTGAGGGGCGCCGCCCTCGCGGTCGCGTCGGCGATGAAGGCCGTGCCGCACCGCTGGGTGTTCGACTCCGAGGGGCCGGACTGGTCGACGTGGTCGGTCGACGACGAGCGATGGGACGCCGAGTCCATCGACGCGCTGGAGTGGACGGGAGCCGACGTCGTCGTCACCCTCTTCACCGCGGGCGAGACGCCGGCGGGGCCGGGCACGCTCCCCGCCCACCTGCACCTCGCGATCGAACGCGCCGACACTCCGTCGGACGGCCTGCCGCGCGATGACGACCGCGCGCGGCGCGTGCTGCGCGAGGGCTCCGTCATCGATCGCTGGTACCTCACGGGCGAGGATGACCTCCCCGACGACGTGCTCACGGCCCTCGAAGCCGACCACGACCCGCGCGTGCGCGCCGCGGCCGAGTCGGAGCGGTGGATCCGCGAGCGCTCGCTCGGTGAGCAGCCGCCGGGGCTCTGACCCTTCTGCGCGCCCCGGCGCCGCGGCGGCTCCCCGCGATGTCCGAGCCCCTCGCTAGCCTTCAGGCATGACCTTCGTGAACGCCGGCACGCTCGGCACCGAACCCGGCCGACGCGATGAGCTCGTCGGCATCCTGACTCGTCGCAACGACGCGCTGCGCGAGCTGGGCTGCGAGCTGTACGAGGTGGGCACGACCGACGACGAGCCCGACACCGTGTTCGTCGTCGAGGTGTGGCGCGACGCCGAGGCTCATAAGGCCTCACTGCGGCATCCCGACGTCGTTGCCGCGATCGCCGAGGCCAGGCCGCTGTTGAACGGGGAGTTCGGCGGCTTCCGGTTCGAGGTGTCGGGGTCGCCTCTGCGCGACTAGCGCCGCCCGCGCCCCAGTTCCCACAGCGCGACGGCGCTCGCCGCGGCGACGTTCAGGGAGTCCACTCCCCCGGCCATCGGGATCGTCACGACCGTGTCGGCCGCGGCGAGCGCGGTACGACTCAGACCGTCGCCCTCGGCGCCGAGCAGCAGCGCGACGCGTTCGTGTCCCGCGGCCGAGAAGGCGTCGAGGCTGACGGCGTCGTCCGAGAGCGCGAGGGCGGCGAGGTGGAGCCCCGCGTCGTGCAGCAGCGGGGTCGCTTCCGACCACTCGGGCAGGCGGGTCCACGGCACCTGGAACACCGTGCCCATGCTCACGCGCACGCTGCGTCGGTACAGCGGATCGGCGCACCGCGGCGTCACCAGCACGGCATCCGCGCCCAGGGCCGCCGCCGAGCGGAACGCGGCACCGATGTTGGTGTGGTCGACGATGTCCTCGAGCACGACGACGAGCCGCGCATCCCGGACGACGTCAGCGACGGATGCCGGCATCGGGCGGTGCATGGATGCCAGCAACCCCCGGTGCACGGCGTACCCCGTGATCTGCTCGGCGGTCTCGGACGTGACGACGTACACCTCGGCATCCTCACCGACGAGGGCGAGGGCGTCGGCGAGGAACTTCTGCTGTACCAGGACCGAGCGGGGGCGGTGCCCGGCGCGGAGGGCCCGGTCGAGCACCTTCGACGACTCGGCGATGTACAGCCCTCCCGCGGGCTCCGATACCCGGCGCAGCGACACGTCGGTGAGATCGCGGTAGTCGGCGAGTCGGGGGTCGTCGGCGGAGTCGAGCGGGATGACGGGCATCGTCCCATCGTGCCAGCCGCGTGCCGCGCGCTGCGCCCACGCCCACGCCCGGTCCCACGTCCACGCCCAGTCCGCCCACGTCCAGGCCGCATCCGCCCCCCACGTCTACGCCCAGGCCCACGCCGCGCCCACCCCCACGCTTGCGCCCAAGCCCACGCTCCGCACCCACGCTTACGCCCAGACCGCGCCCCGTGCGCCCCGGGAGCACGTCGAGTGTCCGGAACACGCCGCATCCGGGCCCGCTGGCACGGCGCGTCTTGGACACTCATCAGCTTCGGCGCCGCGCGTCACTCCCGCAGTCCGCACCGGCGTTCGCGCCCGGGGCCACGCCCGCGCCCACGCGTAGGCCCGGGCCCGGGGCTAGGCCGCGCCCATGCCCGGGACTAGGCCGCGCCCACGCCCGGGCTCGCGCCTCGCCGGCGCCCCGTGAGGGCCGGAGCACGTCGAGTGTCCAACACACGCCGCGTCCCTGCCCGCTGGCACGGCGCGTCTTGGACACTCAACGGCTTCAGCGTGAGCGTGAGCGTGAGGGCCGGGACCGAGCCGGGGCCGGGCCGGGCGCGAGCCGGCGCGAGGCGCGAGCCGGCACGAGGCGCGAGCCGGGGCCGGGCGCGGGGCGACGCGAGCCGGGGCCGGGCGCCGGGCGGCGCGAACCGGGACCAGCACCAGGCGCCGCGCGCCTTCACGCCACGTGCAGCACCCGCCCGCCGCCGACGACCAGCATCCGCTCGGGCAGGCGCACCAGCACGTCGAGGGGGTTCTCGGCATCGAGCAGCACGATGTCGGCGCGGGCACCCTCGATGAGGTCGTGGGTCTCCCGGCCGACCGACCAGGCCGCGTCGGTCGTGGCGAGATGCACGACGCGCAGCAGATCGTCGTCGCGCACGAGGCCCGCCGCGCGGGCGTACTGCCAGGCGATCCCGAGGGTGTCGCCGGTGCCGTAGGGGCTCCACAGATCACGGATGCCGTCGGTGCCGAACGCGAAGCGCACCCCGGCCTCGTCGAGCTCGGCGAGCGGCAGCTGCGGCAGGCGGAGCGGGGCGACCGTGGTCATGGTGACACCGACCTCGGCCATCGCGGCGAGCAGGTCGCGGCGGCGCGCGGGCTCGATCTGCGCGACGGCGAACCCGTGGGCGATGTTCACCCGCCCCTGCAGCCCGAGCCGGGCGGCACGGTCGACGAGAAGTTCGATCTGGAAGGCTCCGAGGTCGGCGGGGTCGTGCAGGTGGATGTCGATGCCGACGCCAGTGTCGGCGGCGAGCGCGGTGATCGCGTCGATCTGCCCGACGGGGTCGCGGTCGATGGTCGCCGGGTCGAGTCCGCCGATCCCCTCCACGCGGGGTCGGGCGGCGGCCGCGCGCAGCAGGTCGAGGACTCCGGGGCGGCGCAGGACCCCGTCTTGAGGGAAAGCGACGATCCGCACGTCGAGCGCGCCTTCGTATACCGCGGCCGCTTCTTCCACGGCCTCGATTCCCCGCAGGCCGACTCCGCCGTCGACGTCGACGTGGGTGCGGATCGCGGTGGTGCCGTGGCGGACGAATTCGCGCAGCACGTGGGCGGAGCGCTCGAGCGACGGGATGCCGAGGCGGTCGCGCTCGGAGCGTTCGTGGCGGATGCGCCCCTCGGTGGACGCCTCGCCGCCGTAGGACTGCCAGGGAAGCCCCCACCACGACTTGTCGACGTGCGCGTGCGCGTTCACGATGCCGGGGAGGGCGAGGAGACCGCGTCCGTCGAACTCCCGCACGCCGATGGGGGCCGTGCCCGCCGGGGTGATGCCGGTGATCTTCCCGTCGGCCATCGCGATGTCGACGAGGTCACCGCCCCAGGGCCGGACGCGCCGGAGCGAGGTGATGTCGAGCATGGCCGGAGGGGGAAGGGGGGTCATGGTCCCAGTATCCCCAGCGCCTCGGCCCCGTCGGCGGCGCCGCGCGCGGCGACCGCCCGCGCGCCCCGCTGGCCGGGGCTGTGCGACGATCACCGTATGGATCTGCAGAGCTTTCTCGCCGACGTGTGGTCGTACGGTGTCCTCGGCCTCATCGGCCTGATCGTTCTCGCCGTCGTGCTCGCCGTCATCTTCGGGCCGGCCCTGCTGCAGGCGCGGATCGCGCGCACGGAGCCGAAGAAGCCCTACCCCTGGCAGCGGCGCAAGTAGGGGCCTCCCGCGCCGGCCGCCCGCGCGCGTCCGGTGTCGGTGCCCGTCCTAGACTCGGTACGACGGAGGTGAGCATGACCGACACGACGGAGGATGCCGAGTTCCTGGCATCCATCGATCGAGCCGTCGAGGTGCTCGCGGGCCGCCGCATCGCGGTGTTGACCGGTGCCGGCGTGTCGACGGACTCGGGGATTCCCGACTACCGCGGCAAGGGGGCTCCGACGCGGACGCCCATGACGGCGCAACAGTTCCTCTCGAACGCCGAGGCGCGACGCCGGTACTGGGTGGGCAGTCACTTGGGCTGGAAGGTCTTCGCCGCCGCCGAACCCAATGACGGGCACCGCGCGCTCGCCGACCTCGAACGCGCGGGAGTGGCGAACGGCGTCGTGACGCAGAACGTCGACGGACTGCACGTGCGCGCGGGCAGTGGACGCGTCGTCGAACTGCACGGCACGATGCGCCGGGTCGGCTGCCTGCACTGCGGTCAGGTGTTCGACCGTCGCGACCTCGCCGAGCGCGTCGAAGCCGACAACCCGTGGATCAGCCTGCCCGAGAACGTGGAGCTCGGCCCCGACGGCGACGTCACCCCCGCCTCGGCCGACGGGTTCGTGGTGCCGGTGTGCTCAGTGTGCGGTGGCACACTCAAGCCCGACGTGGTGTTCTTCGGCGAGTACATCCCGGTCGAGAGGTTCCGCGAGGCGGAGCAGCTCGTGCACACCAGCGGGGCCCTGGTGATCGCCGGCTCGTCGCTGGTGGTCAACTCCGGCATCCGTCTGGTCGAGCGGGCGCGACGCAAGCGCCTGCCGGTCGTGATCGTGAACCGCGGCGAGACCCGCGCCGACCAGCGCGCCGCGGTGAAGATCGACGGGAGCACGACCCACGTGCTGCGCGCACTCGCCGAGCGGCTGCCCGCGCTCCTCTAACGCCTGTCAGCGGAACCGACGTTCGCGGGTCGAGATCACCTGCGGCGGGCGCTGCGAGCCGCGATGCCCGGCCCGTCGCGCGGTGGAGCGTGACGGGCGGAGGATCTGGGACGAGTGGAGGAGCGCAATCCGCCCCGGCATCCTCCCCTGCCCCCACGCCCTCCGCTCCGCACTACCCCGCGCGACCCACCCGCACCACCCGCACCACCCGCGCGAGCCGCGCGATCTGCGCGAGCCGCGCGAGCCGCGCGAGCTGCGCAACCTGCCGCCCGGAGGGCCGGACCGGCGGATGCCGCGCTCGGTTAGGCTCGAACGGTGACGATCCTGACCCTCGTGCGACACGGTGAGACCGACTGGAACTCCGGGGGCCGCATCCAGGGCTCGACCGACATCGCCCTGAACGACAGCGGTCGCGCCCAGGCGCGCGAGCTCGCCGAGCGTCTCGCCGCCGAGTACGCCGGGCGCGACGCGGTGGTGGTCTCGAGCGACCTGTCCCGCGCGGCCGAGACCGCCGACGTCATCGCCGCAGCACTCGGCACCACCGTGGCGCTGCGACTCCCCGGCCTGCAGGAGCGGTCGTACGGAGACGCCGAGGGGATGGACGCCCCGTCGTTCGCCCGGGCCTATGGAGCATGGCACGCGGCCGACGTCCCCGGCGCCGAGACCTGGCCGGTGGTGCGCGAGCGCGCGCTCACCGCACTCGCCGAGGCCCTGGCCGCCGCTCCCGAGGGTGCCGACGTCATCGCCGTCGCGCACGGCGCGCTCATCCGCGAAGTCATCCTCTACGCCACCGACGGCGCGTTCCCCCGCGAGGGCGAGCGACTGCCGAACTGCTCGGCGACCACGTTCCGCCTCGATGGCGACTCGTGGGAGATGCTGGCGTACGCCGGCGTCGCGAGCTGAGACGCCCGGACCGGAGTCGCTGAGACCGGGTTCCCCGCCTCAGCGCCTCGCGCGCTCAACGAGCGATCGCGCGTGCCGCAGGATCGGCTCGTCGATCATGCGCCCTTTGAACCGGAACACCCCGCGCTCGCCCTCGGCGGCCGCGAGCACGGCGTGCGCCCACTCCACCTGCTCCGGGCGGGGGGCGTAGGCCTCGCGGATCGCCGCGACCTGCCCCGGGTGGATGCACGCGGTGGCCGCGAACCCGGATGCCGCGGCATCCCGCGCCTCGAGCGAGAGACCCTCGAGGTCGGCGATGTCGACGTGCACGGCGTCGATCGCCTGCTTGCCGAACGCTCCCGCGGCGAGAAGCACCCGGGCGCGCGCGAGGCGGGCGACGTCGCGATACCCGCCGTCGTCCCCCCGGCTGGAGGTACCGCCAAGGCTGGCGACGAGGTCTTCCGCGCCCCACATCAACGCCACCACCTGCGCGCATGCGGCGAGCTGTTCGGCCGCGACGACGCCGCGCGCGGTCTCGCAGAGGGCGATGACCTCGTACGACACCAGCGGATCGAGGGATGCCGGGTCCTCGGCCTTGGCGACCATCACCGTGCGCACGCGGGTCTGCGCCAGCGCGGCGAGGTCGAGCGCGAAGTCGGCGGTCGCAGGAGCGTTCACCCGCACCACGACCCGGTCGGGATCGGGATCGGCGGCGATCAGCGCCTCACGGGCGGCGGCCTTGGCATCGGGGGCCACGGCGTCTTCGAGGTCGAGGATCGCGGCATCCGCGCGCTCGAGGGCTTTGGCGAGCCGCTCGGGCCGGTCTCCGGGAACGAAGAGCAGCGCGGGGCCGAGCTCGAACGACCCGCTCACGCAAGACGCCCCTGCGGGGGCACGCCGAGCAGCGCCGAGCCGCTCACGCCCGCCCCTCCTGCGCCCACACCAGCACGGTCCGCGTCGCCGTGACGACCACCTCGTCGTTCTGCGATCGACCGGTGTGCGCCATCACCACGATCCCTTGACCGGGGCGTGAGCTCGAGGCGCGCACCGACACGACCTCAGTCTCGGCGCCGAGGGTGTCGCCGACGAACAGCGGGGCGGGAAAGCTCACGTCGGTCAGCCCCAGCTGGGCGACGAGGGTGCCCTGCGTCAGCTGCGCGACCGACAGTCCCACGAGTGTCGACAGCGTCCACATCGAGTTCACGAGCGGCCGACCGAAGGGCTGGGTCGCCGCGTAGGCGGCATCCAGATGCAGGGCCTGCGTGTTCATCGTGAGGGTGGTGAACAGCACGTTGTCGGCGTCGGTGACGGTGCGACCGGGGCGGTGCGCGTACCTCTCGCCGACGACGAACTCCTCCAGATACAGGCCGCGCTGCTCGATCATGCCGCCACGGTACCGGTGAGGCCCAGCGCGCGCGAGATCACCATGAGCTGCACCTCGGTCGTGCCCTCGCCGATCTCGAGGATCTTCGAGTCGCGGTAGTGCCGCGCGACGGCGTACTCGTTGATGAACCCGTTGCCGCCGAACACCTGCGTCGCATCGCGCGCGTTCGCCATCGCCGCATCGCTCGCGGTCATCTTGGCGACCGCGGCGTCGACCGAGAACGGCTTTCCGGCGTCGCACAGCCGCGCTGCGTGCACCCAGGCCAGCCGGGCGGTGTGCACGCGGGCGTGCATGCGCGCGAGCAGGAACTGCATGCTCTGACGCGTCGACAGCGTCTCACCGAACACGGTGCGGGTGCGGGCGTAGTCGACCGCCGCTTCGAGGCAGCCCTCGGCGGCTCCGGTCGCGAGGGCGGCGATCGCGACGCGGCCCTCGTCGAGCGTGCGGAGGAAGTTCTTGAACCCCTGTCCGCGCGCGCCCAGCAGGTTGGCCGCGGGCACGCGCACGCCGTCGAAGTGCAGCGGGTGGGTGTCGGAGGCGTTCCAGCCGACCTTGTCGTAGGCCGGGCCCACGGTGAAGCCGGGGGTGCCGTTCGGCACGATGATCGTCGAGATCTCGGGGCGATCGCCCGTGCGACCCGTCACCGCGGTGACGGTCACGAACCGGGTGATGTCGGTGCCCGAGTTGGTGATGAACTGCTTCGACCCGTCGATCACCCACTCGTCGCCCTCGAGTCGGGCGGTGGTGCGGGTGGCGCCGGCGTCGCTTCCCGCTTCGGCCTCGGTCAACCCGAAGCCGGCGAGCGCGCGACCGGCGACGAGGTCGGGGAGGTACTCGGCCTTCTGCGCCTCGGTGCCGTAGCGGTAGATCGGCATCGCGCCGAGCCCCACTCCCGCTTCGAGGGTGATCGCCATCGACTGGTCGACGCGCGCGATCGCCTCGATCGCGACGCACAGGCTCGCGTAGTCGCCGCCCTGCCCGCCGACCTCCTCGGGGAACGGCAGTCCGAACAGGCCGAGCTCGCCCATTTGCGCGACCAGGTCGAGGGGCAGTTCGTGCGCACGGTCGGCCTCGTACGAGCGGGGCGCGATCACCTCGTCGGCGAACTCGCGCACCATGGCGCTGAGGTCGCGCTCGTCGTCGGTGAAGGCCTGCTGGCTGTCGATGCTCACGGGAGGGTCTCCTTGTGGGAAGCGGGGATGGACGAAGCGGGGAGAGAGGATGCCAGGGTGGCGGCGGAATCGCGAGGTTTCGCGGGTGCGGCGTCTGGGTCTGCGGGTGCGGCGTCTGGGTCTGCGTCTGCGTCGGTTTCTGCGTCTGCGCCGGCGTGCGCATCCTCCGCGATGCGCGCATCCTCCGCCGCACTCGCCGCATCGGCGACGGAGGTTGTGCGCATCGCCGAGGTTGTGCGCGAGGATTCGCGCCCGGCGGGGGCGTCGATGGGCTCAGCGACCTGATCAGCTCCGGTCGGTGAGCCGGTCGACGCCTCTCCCGCGGGGGTAGCCGGCGTCACGGTCGCGACCACCGCATCGCGGGCGACCTGCGCGCCCGCGGACGTGCGCAGCCGCACGGTGCCGGCGTGGGGAGCGGTCACTGTGTGCTCCATCTTCATCGCCTCGATGGTGACGAGCCGGTCCCCCGCCGCGACCGCGTCGCCGTCGGCGGTGTGCACGGCGACGACGGTGCCCGGAAGCGGGGCGACGAGGTCGGGGTCGATCGTTCCCGGCGCCCGACCCGCGGCCGCCCGGCGCCGTTCGGCGGCCGCCCGCCGCGAGACGACACGCAGCCGGTGCGCCCCGCCGTCGGCGTGAACCCAGTACTCGGTGGGCCCACCGGTCACGACGGCGGCCTGAACCGGGCCGGGAGCCACACCGTGCGCGCGCTCCAGGTCGTCGCCGAGGTGGATGACCCCGGGCGCGACGTCGTGCACGCGACCGGCGTCGTCCTCGAGGTGGACGATCCGCGGGGCGGCCGCTCCCCCGGCGCGCCACGGTCCGACGCGGCGCCACACGGAGCCGAGGGTCGGGGTGCCGGCATCCGGGCCCTGTTCATTCGCGACGCGGTCGGCGACCGCGGCGAGCGCGGCGGCCGAGGGGTGGGGAGCCTCGGGCGTTCCGCGCCGATCCAGCAGACCGGTATCGAGCTCACCGGCCCGCACCGCGGGATCGGCCAGCAGCCCTCGCAGATCGGCGATGTTCGTGTCGACGCCGAGCACGACGGTGTCGGCGAGGGCGGCGTCGAGGCGGGCGAGCGCGGTGGCGCGGTCGGGGCCGTGCGCGATGACCTTCGCGATCATGGGGTCGTAGAGCGCGCTGATGACCGATCCGGTCTCGACGGCACTGTCGACGCGCGCGTCTCCGGCGTGCCAGTGGGTGACGGTGCCGGTGGCGGGAAGGTATCCGCGAGAAGGCGTCTCGGCATAGACCCGGGCCTCGATCGCGTGCCCGTCGAGGCGCGCCTCGGGCAGATCGAGCGCGAACCCCGCCGCGACCCGCAGCTGCTGCTCGACGAGGTCGATGCCGGTGACGAGCTCGGTGACGGGGTGCTCGACCTGCAGGCGCGTGTTCATCTCGATGAAGAAGGGGTCGTCGAGCCGGTCACCCGAGACGAGGAACTCCACGGTGCCCGCGCCGAGGTATCCGACGCTGCGGGCAGCGGCCACGGCTGCCTCGCCCAGACGCCGGCGGGTGTTGGCGTCGACCACCGGCGAGGGCGCCTCCTCGATGACCTTCTGGTGCCGGCGCTGCAGGGTGCACTCGCGTTCGCCGAGCGACAGCGTCGTGCCGTGCCGGTCGGCGAGCACCTGCACTTCGATGTGCCGGGGGCGCTCGAGGAGGCGCTCGAGGAGCAGGGTGTCGTCGCCGAAGGCCGATGCCGCCACCCGGCGGGCCGTGGCGAGGGCGTCGACGAGGTCGTCGGGGCGGGTGGCCACCGTCATCCCCTTGCCTCCCCCGCCGGCGGAGGGCTTCACCAGCAGGGGGTACCCGGCACGGTCGGCCTCGACGGCGATCTCGGCGTCGGTGAGCCCGGTCGCCGAGAACCCCGGCACGGTCGGCACTCCGTGGGCGGCGACGTGCTCCTTCGCGCGGATCTTGTCGCCCATGACCTCGAGCGCCTCGACGCCCGGGCCGACGAAGACGACCCCGGCCGCGGCGCACGCGCGGGCGAAACCGGCGTTCTCGCTGAGGAAGCCGTAGCCCGGGTGCACGGCCTCGGCACCGCTGGCGACGGCCGCGGCGACCACCGCATCGACGTCGAGATACGAGGGCACGCGCACGGCGTGGTCCGCCTCGCGGGCGTGGGGGGCGTCGGCATCCGCGTCGGTGTACACGGCGACGGAGCGGATGCCGAGACGCCGGAGCGTGCGGAACACCCGGCGTGCGATCTCTCCCCGGTTGGCGACGAGCACGGAGGAGAACGGGCGCGGGTCGGCGTCGGGGCTGGTGGGCACGGGGATCACATCCGGAAGAGGCCGAAGCCCCGGTCGGCCAGCGGCACCCGGCTGACGACGTCGAGCGCGAGCCCGAGCATCGTGCGGGTGTCGGCGGGGTCGATCACGCCGTCGTCCCAGAGGCGGGCGGTGGCGTAATACGGGCTGCCCTGTTCGTCGTAGCGCTCGCGGATCGGCTTCTGGAACGCCTGGTCGTCGGCATCCGTCCACTCCTCGCCGCGGGCGGCGCGCTGATCGCGCGTGACGGTCGAGAGCACGGAGGCCGCTTGCGCGCCGCCCATGACCGAGATGCGGCTCGCGGGCCAGGTCCACAGGAACCGCGGATCGTACGCGCGCCCGCACATCGCGTAGTTGCCCGCGCCGTACGAGCCGCCCACGAGTACGGTGAGCTTGGGCACGCGGGTGGTGGCGACGGCGGTGACCATCTTGGCGCCGTCTTTGGCGATGCCACCGGCCTCGGCGTCGCGGCCCACCATGAACCCGGTGATGTTCTGCAGGAACAGCAGGGGGATGCCGCGCTGGTCGGCGAGCTCGATGAAGTGCGCCGCCTTGAGCGCGGATTCGCTGAACAGCACCCCGTCGTTCGCGATGATGCCGACCGGGTGGCCGTGCAGGCACGCGAAGGCGGTGATGACGGTCTCGCCGTAGAGCGCCTTGAACTCGTGCAGGGAGTCCGCGTCGACGAGCGTGTCGATGATCGCGCGCATGTCGACGGGGTGCGACACGTCGACGGGGACGAGGTCGTACAGGTCTTCCGCCGGGCGTCGGGGGGCGACCGCGGGCAGCACCTCCCACACCGGCGCGGGAGTCGGCGGCAGGGTGGCGATGATGTCGCGCACGATCTCGAGCGCGTGCGCGTCGTCGTCGGCGAGGTGGTCGACCACTCCGGAGCGGCGCGCGTGCATGTCTCCCCCGCCGAGCTGCTCGGCGGTGACGTCTTCGCCGATGGCGGCCTTCACCAGGGGCGGTCCGCCGAGGAACACCGTGCCCTGGTTGCGCACGATCACGCTCTCGTCGCTCATCGCGGGCACGTACGCGCCTCCCGCGGTGCACGAGCCCAGGACGGCGGCGATCTGCGGGATGCCGAGGGCCGACAGCTGCGCCTGATTGCGGAAGATGCGACCGAAGTGCTCGCGATCGGGGAAGACCTCGTCCTGCATCGGCAGGAACGCCCCGCCCGAGTCCACGAGGGCGATGCAGGGCAGACGGTTGTCGCGCGCGATCTCTTGGGCGCGCAGGTGCTTCTTGACCGTGAGGGGGAAGTAGGCGCCGCCCTTCACGGTGGCGTCGTTGGCCAGCACCATCACGTGGCGCCCGTGCACGAGACCGATCCCCGCCACCATGCCCGCCCCGGGGGCGCCGCCGTCGTAGAGCCCGTGGGCGGCCAGAGGCGCGACCTCGAGGAAGGGGCTGCCCTCGTCGAGCAGGCGGTCGATGCGGTCACGGGCGAGGAGCTTGCCCCGCGCGGTGTGGCGTTCGCGGGCGGCATCCGATCCCCCGCGCGCGGCCCGGGCGAGGGTGTCGCGGAGCTCGGCCGCCAGGGAGCGCTGCGTGGGCGCGGCGTCGCTCGTCGCCTCGGGCGAGGGTGAATCGATAACCGGTGCTGTGCTCATGGCGGCTCCGTCTCGATGCCGCATCGTCGACGGCATCGTCGTTCCCGGCGGGGGGTCGTTCCCCGGGGAAGGGTTTCAGTTAATGTTGGCTAACTGAGATTTCAGGCTAGCCCGATGGGATGCCGATGACAAGAGCGAACGGGAAGCCGCCGGCCGACGCCGGCGAGGCGCGCGACGAGCCCTCCGCCCGCGCCGCCGAAGCGCGCGACGAGCCCTCGGCCGACGTCGGCGAAGCGCGCCCGGGCACCGCGCGAGACCGCGCCAAGGCCGATCGCCGAGCGGCGCTGCTCGCGGCCGCCGCCCGTCTCTTCGCCGAGCGCGGCTTCGACGGCGTGACCCTCGAAGACATCGGCGCCGCCGTCGGGGTCAGCGGCCCCGCGGTGTACCGCCACGTCTCCGGCAAGCAGGCGCTGCTCGGTGCGATCCTCGTCGACGTCAGCGAGCGGCTCCTCCACGGCGGGCGTGCCGTCACCGCGGCGGCGTCGGACCCCACGACCCCGAGCACAACGGCGGAGGCCCGTCACGACACACCGGGCGACGGCTCCCTCGACCGGCGTGTCGCCGAGGATCCCCGCAGCCGTGCACGCTCGGCATCCGGGGACTCCCCGTCCGAGCGGAATCCGGGCGCACCGCTGCTCCGCGCCCTCGTCGACTTCCACGTCGCGTTCGCGCTCGCCGAGGCCGACGTGATCCGCGTGCAGGACCGCGACCTCGACCGCCTCTCGCCCGCCGACCGCCGTACGGTCCGCGACCTGCAGAACGCGTACGTCTCGGTGTGGACCGCGGCTCTCGCCGCCGCGGACCCGGATGCCGAGACCCCCGCCGAACGCCGCGTCCGCGCCCTGGCCTGCTTCGGTCTGATCAACTCGACCCCGCACAGCGTGCGCGGGGTGGCGGCCGCTCGCGTGGGCCCCACGCTGACGCGCATGGCCCTCGCGGCGTTGACGGCCTGACGCGCTCTCGCGGCGTTGGCGACCTGGCGCGCCCTCGCGCGGCGCCGCGCGTCGCCCCGCGCCTCGTCACCCGCCCGCCGTCTCCCCACTGTCGAGTGTCCAAGACACGCCGCACGCCGGAGCCCACTCGCGGCATGTCCTGGACACTCAACCTGTGTCACGACGGCCACTCGGCGTCGAACCCTGCGCCGCCTGCCCGGGTCACTCGACCCGCCTCACGACGCCGCCCGGCGTCGAACCCGCCTCATTCGCCCCGCCCCCTGTCGAGTGTCCAAGACACGCCGCACGGCGGAACCCTCTCGCGGCATGTCCTGGACACTCAACCTGTGTCACGACGCCACTCGGCGTCGAACCCTGCGCCGCCTGCCCGGGTCACTCGACCCGCCTCACGACGCCGCACGGCCGCGAACCCGAACCCACTCGCACCCGCACACGCACACGCACACGCACACGCACACGCACACGCACACGCACACGAGTGTCCAAGACACGCCGCATTCCGAAGCCCCTCCCCGGCGTGTCCTGGACACTCGACGCACCCGCCACCCCAGCGCTCGGCCCGAGCTCACCGCAGCAGCATCGCCCTCCCGGGTTCGCGCAGCACTCCGGCGACGTCGGTGAGGAACCGGGCCGCCTCGGCGCCGTCGACGAGACGGTGGTCGAACGACAGGCTGAGCGTCAGCACGTCGCGCAGCGCGATCTCGCCGCGGTGCTCCCACGGCGTGCGGCGAACGGCCCCGACGGCGAGGATCCCGGCCTCACCCGGGTTGAGGATCGGGGTGCCGGCATCCACGCCGAACACGCCCACGTTGGTGATCGAGAACGTGCCTCCCGTCATCGCCGCCGGGGAGGTGCGCCCGGCCCGCGCGGTGGCGGCGAGTTCCGCGATCGCGTCGGCGAGGTCGACGAGGTCGAGGCCGTCGGCATCCGGGATCACCGGCACCACCAGCCCGCGCTCGGTCGCCGCGGCGATGCCGAGGCCGACGTAGTGGTGCTCGACGATCTCACCCGCCGCCTCGTCCCATCGCGCGTTCAGCGCGGACGTGCGCCCGAGGGCGAGGCACACGGCCTTCGCGACGATCGCGAGCACTCCGATGCGATGACCGTCGAGGGCGCGATCGTGTTTCAGGGATGCCAGCAACTCCGTCGTCGCGGTGACGTCGACCGTGAGGAAGGTCGTCGCGTGCGGAGCGGTGAAGGCGCTGCGCACCATCGCCGCGGCGGTGTGCTTGCGCACTCCGCGGATCGGCGTGCGGGTCTCGCGCGCGCCGGGAGACGAGGCCGGGGGGACCGTCGACGTGGGAGTGGAGGCGAGGGAGGAGTCCGCTCGTGCGGCGTACTCCTCGACGTGCGTGCGCGTGACCGCTTCACCGGGGTGAGCGGCGGCGACGAGCACGAGATCGACGCCCAGGTCTTTCGCGAGCTTGCGCACCGGCGGCGTCGAGCGCGGACGCTCCATCGGCAGATCGATGGGGCCGGTGCGCAGCACGTCGTGCGGGGCGGCTTCGCGCACCGCGGTGTCAACGGCGGCGTCGGCGTCGAGGGTAGCGGTGACGCCGCGCGCTCGCCGCCGGGGGCGACCGCCCGACGACGGAGCCGCGCCGTAGCCCACCAGGTTCGGGGTCGCGCGGGCGGCGATGTCGTCGGCGGGAGCCTCGACGGGCGCCTCGACGACGGTCTCGACGGCCCGGCCCTCGGCGGCGGCGGGGGCGTCGGGCTCATCGTCGGCCCCCGCCACGGCGAAGGACACCAGCGGTGCCCCCACGGCCACGACGTCGCCGGCGGCGGCGTGCAGTCCCTGCACGGTGCCCGCGTACGGCGAGGGGATCTCGACGATGGCCTTGGCCGTCTCGACCTCGGCGATGGTCTGGTTGAGGGTGACGTCGTCGCCCTCGGCCACGTGCCACTGCACGATCTCGGCCTCGGGCAGTCCCTCACCGAGGTCGGGCAGCAGGAACTCGGCGATCATCGGACACCCCCGTCGACGCGGACTCCGGCGGGGGTCGCGGCGGCTGCGACCGCACCCGTCCCGCGATCGAGCACCCGGTCCACCGCGTGCAGGATGCGGTCGAGGTCGGGCACGTGATGCTTCTCGAGCTTCGACGGCGGGTAGGGGATGTCGTGGCCCGTGACCCGCATCGGCGGCGCCTCGAGGTACTCGAAGCACTGCTCGGTGATGCTCGCCACCAGCTCCGCACCGAGACCTGCCTCGCGGGCGGCTTCGTGGGTGACGACGACCCGGCCGGTCTTGCGCACCGACGCGGCGATCGTGTTCAGATCGAGGGGCGACAGGGAACGCAGGTCGACGACCTCGAGCGAGATCCCCTCGTCTTCCGCGGCGAGCGCGGCATCGAGTGCCGTCCGCACCTGCGCGCCGTAGGTGACGATCGTCGCGTCGGTGCCCTCGCGGGCGATGCGGGCGAGGTGCATGGGCGGGGCGTCCGAGAGGTCGGCGTCCAGGTCGACCTCGCCCTTGGAGTGGTAGAGGCGCTTGGGTTCGAAGAAGATGACCGGATCATCGGATGCCACGGCCTGCTGCAGCATCACGTAGGCGTCCTGCGGGTTGCTGGCGGCCACGACGCGGAGCCCCGCGGTGTGCACGAAGTACGCCTCGGGGGACTCGGAGTGGTGCTCGGCGGCGCCCACGCCCCCGGCCCACGGGATGCGGATGACCAGTGGCATCCGGATCCGCCCGTTGCTGCGGTAGTGCAGCTTCGCGACCTGGCAGACGATCTGGTCGAACGCGGGGTAGACGAAACCGTCGAACTGGATCTCGACGACGGGCCGGTAACCGCGCAGGGCGAGTCCGACGGCGGTACCGACGATGCCCGCCTCGGCCAGCGGGGTGTCGACGACGCGCTGCGCTCCGAAACGCTTCTGCAGGCCGTCGGTCACGCGGAAGACCCCGCCGAGCTTGCCGATGTCCTCGCCCATGAGCAGCACCTTGTCGTCGCCCTCGAGGGCTTTCGACAGGCCGGCGTTGATGGCGGCACCGAGGGTGAGGGCGGTCATCGCGAGACCTCGAATCCGGCGAGGTACTGCACGTACTCCGCCTTCTGCTGCGCGAGCCCCGCGTGCGGCTCGGCGTAGACGTGGTCGAAGATCGTCTCGGGTGCCCGGGTGGTAGCCCCGATGCAGGCGGCGCGCACCTCGGCGGCGAGGGCGTCGGCGGCACGGGCCACCTCGGCGAGGCCGCCGTCGTCGAGCATCCCCTCGGCGCGCAGGTACGCCTCGAGCCGGGCGATGGGGTCGCGCTCCGCCCAGGCCTCCACCTCGCCCGGCTCCCGGTACCGGGTGGGGTCGTCGCTGGTGGTGTGCGGACCCATGCGGTAGGTCACGGCCTCGAGGAATGAGGGTCCCTCCCCGCGGCGCGCGCGGTCGAGCGCCCACCGCATTGCCGCGACGCAGGCGAGCGCGTCGTTGCCGTCGATGCGCAGGCTCGGGATGCCGAACCCCGGCGCCCGTCCCGCGAGGGGGAACTCGGACTGCACGGTGACGGGCTCGGAGATCGCCCATTGGTTGTTCGAGCAGACGAACACCACGGGGGCACGGAACGACGAGGCGAACACCATGGCCTCGTTCACGTCGCCCTGGCTCGTGGCCCCGTCACCGTAATACGCGACGGCGACGTCGGTGGAGCCGTCGCGCTGCGCACCCATCGCCCACCCGGTCGCGTGCAGCGACTGGGCTCCGATGATGATCTGGGGCGGGGCGGCGTTGATGGTCGTGTGGTCGTAGGCCGAGTGCTCCTCGCCGCGCCAGGCGAGCACGTAGTCGGCGGGCTGGGCGCCGCGGCCGAGGAGCACACCGTGCTCGCGGTAGCTCGGGAAGACGAAGTCGCCCGGGGCGAGGGCGTGCGCGGTTCCGACCTGCGTGGCCTCCTGTCCGCGACACGGGGCCCAGAGCGCCAGCTGCCCCTGGCGTTGCAGGGCGACGCCCTCGGCATCGAGGCGGCGGGTGAGGACCATGTCGCGGTGGAGGGCCCGCAGCTCGTGCGGAGACAGGTCGCTCACCCAGGGATCGAGCGTCGGCTCGGCAACGCGGGTCCCATCCGATTCCAGGAGCCGCAGGGCGTCCTCATCGTCGTGGTGGCGCGCTCTTCCGATCGAAGAATCCTGCGTCTGGGTGTACGTCATCGTCATCCCTCCAGGTGCGGCCGGGGCTCCTCGTGGGAGCGTCGGCGGTCCGGGTGCCGGCAGCGTCGCCGACGAGGCCGACCGTACGCGCGGAATGCACCCCGCTCAAGACCTCGCCGTCATATTGAGCACACTGCCCATTGCGAACGGTCGCGCCGCTGCTAATGTTTCGCAGCATGAGCAAGCTCGACGCGGTCGACCTCGACCTCCTCCGCGCCCTCGCCGCCGATCCGCGGGCCACCGTCGTGGCGCTCGCCGAGAAGCTCGGCCTCTCGCGCAACACCGTGCAGGCGCGCATGAGCCGCCTCGAACGCGGTGGGGTGTTCCTGTCGTACGAGCGCACGCTGTCGGCCGAGGCCCTGGGCTTCCCGATCGAGGCGTTCCTGCAGGTGACCGTGCGCCAGGCCGAGTTGCCGGCGATCCGCGCGGAGCTCGCGAAGGTACCCGAGGTGCTGCAGGCCCACGGCCTCAGCGGCCAGGTCGACCTTCTCGTGCGCGTCGCCTGCCGCGACACGCAGCACCTCTTCGACACCGACGCGCGCATCCTCGCGATCGAGGGCGTCGAGCGCACCGAGACCTCGCTCGTGATGGGCGAGGTCATCGGCTACCGCGTGGGTCCGCTCATGCAGCTGGCGCGCGAGGACATCTAGGTCGGGGGCGGGCGGGTCAGTCTGCGCTCACGCACCGACGGCCCCGCGGCCGCACACGACGCCCCGGGCCACCCCCACACCGCCGCACCGCCCTACGGCGACGGCACCACCGGAATACTCGCCGTCTCGGCGCTCCGCTCGGCCGGACTCGCGGCATCCAATCGCACGAGCACGACCCCGACCAGGATCAACGCTCCGCCGACGAACTGGATCTGGGCGGGCGTCTCACCGAGCAGCAGCCACGCGAAGCCCAGGGCGAAGAGCACCTCGCTGAGCCCGACGAACGACGCGAGCCGCGACCCGATGAGCGGCACCGCGATCACCCCGAGCGCGTACCCCACGGTGGTGGCGACCGCGCCGACCCACAGCAGGGGCAGGATGCCGGGGAGCTCCAGCCCCGCCAGCGTCACCGTGATCGACGGCGCGGCGAACGGCAGCACCCCGGTGCCGACGAGCACGCCCATGAGCAGCGTGCCGGTGAGCAGGCCGCCCGCGGCGAGGGCGAGCGGGGGGAGGTCGTCGCCCGCGCGTCCGGCGATGACGAAGTACGCCGCCGCGCAGACGGCCGCGCACAGCGCGAAGATCGTGCCGAGCAGGTCGAACCGGGCTCCGCTGATGTCGACGACGAGCACGAGGCCGGCCATCGCGACGACCGAGCCGATCAGTACCGCTCTCGACGGCGCACGGCGCGTGCGCACCCAGACGGCGATGACGATCAGCACGGGGGCGATGTACTGGATGAGCAGTGCCACGGCGACGGGCATGCGCTGCATGGCGGCGAAGTAGAACAGCTGGCACCCGGCGACGGCGGTGAGACCGAACGAGACGATCAGCAGGCCGTGACGGCGCAGGAACCCGCGTTGCCGTCGGATCGCGAGCAGGAGCGCCGGCGAGAGCAGCAGGGCGGCGACGCCCATGCGCACGAGCAGCACCGCGCCCAGCGACCACCCGCCGTCGAGCAGCGGCTTCACGAACGGACCGCTGGAGGAGAAGGCGAGGGCCGAGGCGACCGCGATCGCGAGGCCGGTGACGGCGCTGGATCCGCGATGCGTGGGGCGCGGGAGGGTGACGGACGACGTGGTCATGCGATGCCTGCTGTCAGGAGTGAAGAACGTTTACACTCGTGACAGTACGACCTCGACATGTCAGGAGTCAACGTGATCTTCATTCGTGACACGGAGCTCGTGCTGCGCGCCGCCGTGGAGCTCGTCAACACCCTGCCGCAGACCGACACCAGCGGTGCCGACACGCTCACCGACGTGTCCGACCTCGAGGCCTTCATCGAGCGGCACGGGTACACCGGATCCCGCACCCGCGACGCGGGCGAGCTCGCCGCCGTCCGCGGCATCCGGGGACGTCTGCTGCCCCTCTGGAGCGTCGACCGCGACGCAGCGGTGCCCCTCGTGAACGCGATGCTCGCCGACGGCCGCGCCCTTCCTCAGCTCGTTCGGCACGACGGGCTCGACTGGCACATCCACGCGAGCGACCCGGCGGATCCGCTGGCCACGCGCATCCTCGTCGAGACGGCGCTCGCGTTCGTCGATGTGATCCGCGCGGATGAGTACGGGCGCGTGCGGGTGTGCGACGCCGACGACTGCAACGGCGTGTACGTCGATTTCTCGAAGAACGGCTCGAAACGCTACTGCGACGCGGGCAACTGCGGCAACCGCATGAACGTCAACGCGTACCGTAAGCGCAAGGCCGACGCGCCGGTCTGACACCGCGCGGCCCCGTTGACGAGGTGCCCACCGAAGCGCAGGGCCGACCCGCCGGCCTGACACCCCGCGCGGCCCCGTCGACGAAGCGCCCGCCCGACCGCGACACCCCTGCGCCTAGGCGAGGAACTCCCGAATCGCGGATGCCGCCGCCCGGGGCGTCTCGTAATGAATGAGGTGCCCGACCTCGGGGATCTCGACCAGCTCGGCGTTCGGGAAGAGCGTCGCGAGGTGCCGCTCGGCCTCGATCGGCGTGATGTCGTCTTTCTCGGCGGCGATGAGCAGAGTCGGCTGGGCGATGCGCGGCGCGAAGGCGCGCACGTCGTGCGACACGCTCGTCACGAACGCCTCGTGCAGCACGTCGCGGTCGGCGAACCGCGAGAAGTACTCGTCGTGCTGCTCGTGCACGAAGCGACGCAGCGCGGGGTCGCGCGTCTTCGCCATGGCGTTGCTCATGACGCGCACGATGATCCCGTTGCGCAGCAGCCCCTCGCCCACCGGGCGCGGCAGCTTCGCCCCGGCGAGGTAGTAGAAGACGGCGAGACGCGTGAGGACCCCCCGCGGCCCCTCGAGCGCGGGCGCGCCGATCGGGTTCACCAGGATCAGTTTCGGGGTGGAGAGCCCCCCGGCGACCGCGGCCGACGCGACGATGGATCCGAACGAGTGGCCGAGCACGACGGCATCCGGAGCGACGGATTCGACGAACTGCCGCAGCCACTCGGCGTACGTGTCGAGGTCGTGCGCGTGCCCGACGAGAGGGGCGGTCTCACCGAAGCCGGGGAGATCGGGCGAGATGACCCGGATGCCGGGAAGATGCGCCACGACCGGATCGAGCCCGTGATGCTCGCCGCGGAACCCGTGCACCGCCACGATCGTCATCGTCGCGGTGTCGTCGCCGTAGACCCAGTACGCCGTGGTTCCACCGAGCAGGGCGACCTCGCGCCGCACGACGGGGATCTCGGCGAGCTGCGCGGCATAGGGGTTCGGCATCCGTGAAGTCTACGAGCAGGGTCCGACATCGCCGTGCCGGGCGGAGCGGGCGCGGGCGCCGGACCCCGTGACCCCGGCCTCTTCGCTTTCGGGCCTGCGCGCCTCGGCGGCCATGTCGGAGCCCCGCTCTACCGTGGGCGCATGACCCTGTGGCAGGCCGAGCCGCTCCCGCTCTTCCAGACTCCCGAGTGGACGCGTGTCGTCGGCGTCTTCGACCTCGAGACCACCGGTGTCGACGTCGTGAACGACCGCATCGTCACCGCGCACGTCGGTGTGCTCGACGCCGATGGGCAGGTGGTCGACGCCCGCGATTGGCTGGCCGATCCCGGCATCGAGATCCCCGCGGGTGCGGCCGCGATCCACGGCGTGACCACCGCGCACGCGCGCGCCGAGGGAGACCCCGCCCCGCGCGTGGTCGCCGAGGTCGTCGAGGCGCTCGGCGCGCTGTTCGCCGCCGGCATCCCCGTCGTCGCCTACAACGCCCCGTTCGATTTCTCGATGCTCAAGTACGAGGCCCTGCGCCACGGTGTCGAGCCCATCCACTCCCCCGCGCCCGTGATCGACCCGCTCGTCGTCGACAAGACGTACGACCGGTACCGGCGCGGCAAGCGCACGCTGTCGGTCGTCGCCGAGCACTACGCCGTTCCGCTCGAATCCGCCCACGAGGCCTGCGCCGACGCGGTCGCCGCGGGCCGTCTCGCCCTGGCCCTCGCCGAGAAGTTCGGCCCCTGGATGCCACCCACCCTCGACGAACTGCACACCCGCCAGATCGCCTGGGCCCGCGCGCAAGCGGCGAGCCTCAGCGAGTATTTCGTGAAGATCGGTCGACTGGATGCCGCGGCGGCGCCGATCGACGGGGCGTGGCCGATCCGCTGAGGTGAGGTTCTCTTCGCGGCGGGGCGTGGCCGATCCGCTGACGCCGAGTCTGACTGCTCCGGGGCCTTCCGGCATCCGTCCCGCTCAGCGCCCGCCCGAGCCGACTTCTGCCCGCTCCCCGGCATGGCCCTGGCTCCGCCGGACCACGCGAACGGTCCTCCCGCATCGATCCCCGCGCCGCGACATCCCTCCGCCAGCCAATGTCGGAGGTCCCCGATACCGTTCTCCCATGACCCGAACCGCACGTCCCGCCGACCGGCCCGCGCCGGTGTTCCGGGCGTGCGACGGGGTGCCGTGGCCGACCGACGACGACCTCGATCTGGATGCCGAGTGGGCAGCGTTGCGCGAGTGCGGCGACGTCGAGTGGTGGACGGATGCCGCGCCCGAACCCACCGATGAAGACGCGCCCCTCGAGATCCAGAGCCCGCACGATCGGGGTCACGGCGCGGCCGATGCGGCCTCCGACCTCGACGCGCGGCTGGGGCATCTCGAGACCGTCGTGAGCGAGCGCCAGCGGGCGACCGCCGAGGAGTACCGGCTGATTCTCACGGTCCTCGACGACGCGGCGTTCGACCCGGCGCCCTGGGTCGGGCCCGACCCCACGCTCGACCGCGCCTGGATCGACGCCCGCGGGCGGACGCCCCGGGCCGTGCGGCGCGACCGCGTCGACCTCGCGGAACGCGCCGCCGTCGCCGAGATCGCGGTACGGCTGCACCTCTCGGAGCAGACCGTGCGAACGCGCGCCGCCCACGCACGCACGCTTGTCGGCGGTTGTCCGCAGCTCTGGGCGGCGTTCGGCGACGGTCGCATATCCGAGAAGCACGCCGTCGACGCGGCTCGCCTGGCGTCGACCCTCCCCGCGGGCGATACGGCAGCCTTCCATCGCTTCGACGATGAGGCGTGCGCCCGGGCGCTCGTCCTCCCACCCGCGAAGTTCTTCGTCGCGGCGAGGGCGGTGCGCGAGCGCGTCCACGCCGAGTCCCTCGAAACCCGGCACCGTCGCGCCGCAGACGACCGTGCCGTATGGATGACGCCCGAGCTCGACGGCATGGCCACGCTGCACGCGCTCCTGCCCGCCGATCGGGCGAGAGCCGTGATGTCCACGCTCGATCAGACGGCCCGTCACCTCCGCTCGCGCGACGACGAAGACCGCACGCTGGCGCAGTTGCGAGCGGACGCGTTCGCCGACCTCGTCACGACGACGGGCGATGAGGCGCCCGCTCCCGCTGAGGGTGCGACGACGGCCACCGAGGCGGCGCGCCCGGCCGGCGCGCCGACGTCAGGGACAGCACCGCGCACTTTCCGCGCGGCTCCCCCGGCGACCGTCGTCGTCACCATTCCCGCTCTCACCCTTCTCGGCGCCGACACCGAGCCCGCGACGCTGGAGGGCTACGGCCCCATCGACCTCGACACGGCCGGGCGGCTGGCCGGCACCGCCACGTCGTGGATCCGGCTCCTCACCCACCCCGTCACCGGGGCGCCGCTGGTTCTCGACCGCAAGACCTATCGCGTTCCCGCCGCGCTGCGGCGCCGGCTCGGCGTCACCTCACCCACCTGCGTCTTCCCCGGCTGCGGCCGAGCGGCCCGAGACTGCGACATCGACCATCTCACCGCCTGGGCCGACGGCGGAACTACCGACGACGACAACCTCGACCCGAAGTGCCGACATCACCATCGCCTACGCCACGAGTCGCGATGGGACATCGCGCACACGACCGGCGGGCCCACGGCCTGGACGTCGCCCCTCGGCGGCACGTACGGCACCGATCCCCCGCCGTTCTAGGAACGGCGCCTATCGCGCATCACCCCCGACCCCGCCGACCCCGCCCCCGAGGCTGCGAGTCGCGCACACCACCCCCGCCCTCCCGCGAAACCGTGAGTCACGCGCATCACCCCCGCCCCGCCCGCGAGGCTGCCGGTCGCACACCTCACCCCGTCCCACCCGAGTAGCCGCGAGTCGCGCAGATCACCCCCGCCCGCCCGCACGGCCGCCAGTCGCACACACCACCCCCGCGTCGCCCGAGAGGCCGCGAGTCCCCCGCACCTCCCTGCCAGACTGTCCCCGTGACCTGCCGCATCGCCACCGTCCAGGCTGAGGCCGTTCCCGGCGCGCTCGAGCGCAACGTCGCTCGTGCCGCCCGCTTCGTCGCCGAGGGCTCCGCCCAGGGAGCCGACGTCGTCGTCTTCCCCGAGGCGTTCCTCACCGGCTACGACGAGACCGTCTTCGCGGGCGTCCTGCCGCACCTCGACGATGTCGCCTGGTTGCACCCGCTGCAGAGCGTCGTCGATGAGACCGGCGTCGTCGCCGTCGTGAACACCGCTCTTCAGCTCGGCGAGCACCGCACTCTCACCGACCTGCTGATCGCCCCCGGTCGATCCCCTCACCCCGCGTACGCCAAGCAGCACCTCCACGCACCCGAGAGGGCGATCTTCACCCCGGGAACACGCGGATACTCCTTCGAGGTCGGCGGCGTCGAGCTCGCCCTGTCGGTCTGCTACGACGCGAACTTCCCCGAGCACGCCGCCGCCGCGGCCTCCGCGGGAGCCACCATCTATCTCAACAGCGGAGCGTACTTCCCCGGTGGGCAACGCCGTCGCGACCTGCACCTGGCCGCACGCGCGCTCGACAACGGCATCTACGTCGTCTACAGCGGTCTCGTCGGCGCCCCGAGCGACTTCATCGGCGGCTCGGCGATCTTCGACCCCCTCGGCCGCCGCATCGCCGACGTCACCGAACGCGAGGGACTGGCCGTCGCCGACATCGATCCCGCCCTCGTGGATGCCGTCCGCGGCGACCAGCGGATGTGGACCGACCGGCGCGCCGACCTGGGTGCGTACGAACGGTCAGGCTCGCTCGTGCCGCGCGGCTAGGGCATGTCTGACGAAGGTTCGGGGCGTCTGGACCCTGGCAGACGGCGTGGACCTGGCGTCACCGGATGGCGATGTTCCTGCCACTGATGCAACAGCTTCGCGTGGCCCGCGCGCTCCGTCGCCGTCCTCAACGCAGTCATCGCCTGGACCAACCATCTGACCGGAGTCCAGTAGACCGAAGCGAACGCCGCAACAGCCCCGGCAGACCGGCTCTGGCGACTATGCAAACCGCCGGATACAGTCCGCGAGTCGATACCGACGACCGTCACTACAGGCCAACTCGTTGCCTTCGATCAAGGCAATCACACAGTGCCGATGACGCGCGATCGCCTCAACGTACCGCCGCCACCCTTCGATGTCGCCCCGATAAGAGAGTCCGGCGAACACCAAGCCATCCGGAGTGCGAACGAGTACCCGCTCCTCGACGCAACCACCTTCGGCAGGCAGTGGCAGAGTCTCAGCGACATCGAGGAGGTCATGGAACCATCCCCGCGAAGACGCCGCTGCTTCGGCAACCTGCACGTAGCGAAACTCGCGCCACTCGAGGGCCACGAACCCGGGCAGCTCTTCCACCGCCACCTCTCCTACACCAGCCACACCTCAACGCTAGAGCACTGTCGGACAAGCCCGAGCTCGCACCGCGGGACTCCTCGCTCGCACCCAACGGATCCACGCTCGCACCACACGCCCCCTCGCTCCCACAGCACACCTCCCCGCCGCACCGCGCTGACGGAACGAAAAAAGCCCCCCGTCCCGAAGGACGAGGGGCTTTCGCGACGGATCCGTGGGGATCAACGACCGCCGAAGTTCTTGAAGCGCTGGTTGAACTTCTCGACGCGACCGGCCGAGTCCATGATGCGCTGCTTACCCGTGTAGAAGGGGTGCGAGGCCGACGAGATTTCCACGTCGATGACGGGGTACTCCACGCCGTCGAGCTCGATCGTCTTGTCGCTCGAGACCGTCGAACGGGTCAGGAAGGTGTCGCCCGAACCGAGGTCGCGGAAGACGACGGCCTTGTACGTGGGGTGGATGTCAGTCTGCATGGGAGGTCCTTTGAGAAGTGGTGCCCTGGATTCTGCCAGGACGTCAAAGTCGGCGGCGCCGTATGCACCAACGGAAGAGTCTACCAGGCCCGCGCGCGAACGCCGGTCGCGCTCAGACCGCGCGCGCCGCGTAGCGACCGGCTTCGTGCGTCAGCGTGATGTTCAGCCCGAACGTCGACGAGAGGTTCTCGGCGGTGAGGGCCTCATCGAGGGGTCCGGATGCCACGACCTCGCCGTCGCGCAACAGCAGCACGTGCGTGAATCCGACGGGGATTTCCTCGACATGATGCGTCACCATCACCATGGCGGGCGTCGTGGGCGCTTGCGCGTATCCCGACAGCAGCGCGAGCAGTTCCTCGCGCGCGCCGAGGTCGAGGCTGGCCGTGGGCTCGTCGAGCAGCAGCAGTTCGGGGTCGGTCATGACGGCGCGGGCGATCTGCACGCGCTTCTGCTCGCCGTCGCTGAGCGTGCCGAACGTGCGGTCGGCGAGGTGGTCGAGCTTCCACTCGGCGAGCACCCGCAGCGCGCGTCGCTCGTCGATGTCGTCGTAGTCCTCACGCCAGCGCCCCACGACCGAGAACGCGGCGGTGAGCACCACGTCGAGCACGCTCTCCTCGGGCGGAACGCGGCGGGCCATCGCCGACGAGGCGAAGCCGATGCGCGGACGCAGCTCGAACACGTCGGTGCGCCCGAGCTGCTCGCCGAGGATCGTGACGGAGCCCGAGGTGGGATGCAGAAGCGTGTCGGCGAGCTGCAGCACCGTGGTCTTGCCGGCGCCGTTCGGTCCGAGGACGACCCAGCGCTCGTCATCCGAGACCGTCCAGTCGAGGTGGGACACGATGTCCCGACCGTTGCGGCGGACGACGACATCGGAGAATTCGAGCACCTGCGGCATGGGGCTAGCCTACTGGCCCCGACACGCCGGGCCGTGTGCGACGCGGCCCGCGCGGCGAGGCGCCGCGGCACCGCGAGGCCCGAGACCTCGGCGTACCGCGCGCCCCCGACGGCGCCGCCCGCTACTTCCCCGCCACCTCCGCGTACAGCGCCGCCGTGGTTTCGGCGATCGCCGCCCAGCTGAAGTCGTCGATGGCGCGCTGGCGACCGGCCTGTCCGTAGGCGCGGGCGGTCTCGGCATCCGTCACCACCTCGGTGAGCACGCGGGCCAGGTCGTCGACGAAGCGCTCGGGGTCGACGGGCGTGCCCGTGCCGTCCTGCACCTGCTCGATCGGCACGAGACGGCCGGTGACGCCGTCGACGACGACCTCGGGGATTCCCCCGGTCGCCGTGCCGACGACCGCGGCACCGCACGCCATGGCCTCGAGGTTGACGATGCCCAGCGGCTCGTAGACCGACGGGCACACGAACGTCGTCGCCGAGGTGAGGATCGCGCACAACTCGCCCCGCGGCAGCAGTCGGTCGATCCAGACGACGCCGTCGCGCGTGGCCTGCAGTCCACGCACGAGCTCCTGCACCTCGGCCATGATCTGCGGGGTGTCGGGCGCCCCCGCGCACAGCACCAGCTGCACCTCGGGGGGCAGCTGCTCCGCCGCGCGCAGCAGGTAGGGCAGCCCCTTCTGACGGGTGATGCGCCCGACGAACACGACCGAGGGCCGCGCGGGGTCGATGCCGACCGACGACAGGAACGCGTCGTCCGACACCGGATGCCACGACTCGGTGTCGATGCCGTTGTAGATCACGCGCACCTTGGCGGGGTCGAGAGCGGGGTAGCTGCGAAGGATGTCGTCGCGCATGCCCGAGCTCACCGCGACGACCGCCGCGGCTCCCTCGTACGCGGTCTTCTCGATGTAGCTCGACACGGCGTAGCCGCCGCCGAGCTGCTCGGCCTTCCACGGGCGCAGCGGCTCGAGGCTGTGCGCGGTGACGATGTGCGGGATGCCGTGCAGCAGAGAGGCGAGGTGTCCGGCGAAGTTCGCGTACCAGGTGTGGGAGTGCACGACGTCGGCGCCGGCGGTGTCGGAGACGATCTCGAGGTCGGTGCCGAGCGTCTGGATCGCGCCGTTCGCGGAGGAGAGCTCCGCCGGGACGCCGTACGACGTCGTGTCGTCCTCGTCGCGCGCCGCACCGAAGGCGCGGACCTGCACCTCGGTGCCCTCGGCACGCAGCGCGCGCACCAGTTCGGTGGCGTGGACACCCGCACCGCCGTAGATCTCCGGCGGGTATTCCTTGGTCACGATGTCGACGCGCATGACACGAACGGTAGTACACCCGTCAAGCGACGCGCCGCGTGTAGTCGCGGGAGTTTTCGACCCCTAGTGTGGTGCCATGCCTGCAGCGCCGAAGGTCTTCGGAATCATCCTCGCCGGCGGCGAGGGAAAGCGTCTCATGCCCCTCACGGCCGACCGCGCGAAACCCGCCGTGCCGTTCGGTGGTCAGTACCGCCTGATCGACTTCGCCATCTCCAACCTCATCAACTCGGGGTTGCGTCAGCTGGTCGTGCTCACGCAGTACAAGTCGCACAGCCTCGACCGCCACATCTCGCAGACCTGGCGCATGTCGCCGATGCTGAACGCCTACGTGGCGTCGGTGCCGGCGCAGCAGCGTCTCGGCAAGCGATGGTTCTCGGGTTCGGCCGACGCGATCCTGCAGTCGATGAACCTCATCCGCGACGAGAAGCCCGACATCGTGGCCGTCATCGGTGCCGACCACGTGTACCGCATGGACTTCAAGCAGATGCTCGACGCGCACATCGCCTCCGACGCGCGCGCCACGGTGGCCGGCATCCGTCAGCCCATCGGGCTCGCGAACCAGTTCGGCGTGATCGACACCGATCCGACCGACCCCACGAAGATCCGCGCGTTCCTCGAGAAGCCGCAGAACCCCACCGGTCTCGCCGACGCCCCGCACGAGGTGCTCGCGTCGATGGGCAACTACATCTTCGACGCCGATGCGCTCGTCGAAGCCGTCACGCACGACGGTGAGCTGCCGACCTCGGCGCACGACATGGGCGGCGACATCGTGCCCTGGTTTGTCGACCGCGGCGAAGCGGCCGTCTACGACTTCCAGCGCAACGACGTTCCGGGCTCCACGCCGCGCGACCGCTCGTACTGGCGCGACGTGGGCACGATCGAGTCGTTCTACGACGCCCACATGGACCTGATCTCGACCCTGCCGATCTTCAACCTGTACAACACCGACTGGCCGATCTACTCGCAGACGTTCAACGCCCCGCCGGCGAAGTTCGTGCGCGACTCGGTCGGACGCATCGGCAACGCGATCGACTCGATCGTCTCGCTCGGTTCGGTGCTCTCGGGCACCCACCTCGAGCGCAGCGTCGTCGGCCCCTGGGCCCTGGCGGGTGGCGGCTCGACCATCACCGACTCGGTGCTGTTCGACAGCGTGCAGGTCGGCGCGGGAGCCCGCATCCACCGCGCGATCCTCGACAAGAACGTCGTGCTCGAACCGGGCGCCACCATCGGCGTCGACCGCGAACGCGACCTGGCCCGCGGCTTCACCGTCACCGAGACGGGCATCACCGTCGTCGGCAAGGACGTGCACGTCCACGCGTGAGCGTGATCCAGACCCCGGATGCCGGGATCCTGGATGCCGGAAGGGGCGGTGACCATCACGGTCGCCGCCCCTTCTGGCATCCGGTCTCGTTCAGGCGCCCACGCGCGCGAACGCGTCTCGGCTGATCAGCGCCTCCGCACCGACGTCAGATCAGACGCCCACGCGCGTGAACGCGTCCCGGCTGATCACCGCCTCCGCACCGACGTCGGATCAGACGCCCACGCGCGCGAACGCGTCGCTGCTGATGCCCTTGTCGAGCACGACCTTCGACCACTCGCGGGCGCTGTGCAGACTGTGGTCGCGGTAGTTGCCACAGCTGAACGCGTCGGTGCCGGGCACGTCATCCCACTGCACGTCTTCGGCGATCGCGCGCAGCGAGCCCGTGATGGCCTCGACGAGGTCGGCGACCGCGGGCTCGCCCCACATGATGACGTGGAAGCCGGTGCGGCATCCGAACGGCGAGATGTCGATGAGACCCTCGATGCGGTCGCGCACGAGGCTCGCGAGCAGGTGCTCGATCGTGTGGAGCCCGGCCGTGGGAATCTCCTGCTCGTTCGGCTGCACGAGGCGCAGATCGAAGTTGGAGATGACGTCGCCGCGCGGGCCCGACTCCGTGCCGATCAGGCGCACGTAGGGCGCCAGCACGGCGGTGTGATCCAGGGTGAAGCTCTCGACATCGGCCATGGAGGGTCCCTTCTGAGGGGTTCGGGGTACCGCGAAAGCCTACGCGGCGATGCCGGTGACGGCGCCGCGCGTGACGCCGCGCGACGCGGGACCCGCGGCCCGACCCGCTAGGGTCGAGCGCGTGCCTGCGCCCGCCCGATTCCTCGTCGTGCTCGATGCCGACTCCACCCTGATCCGCAATGAGGTCATCGAACTCCTCGCCGACGAAGCCGGCCGAGGCGCCGAGGTGGCCGCGGCGACCGAGGCCGCGATGCGCGGCGAGGTCGACTTCGCCACGAGCCTGCGCTCGCGGGTCACCGCCCTCACGGGCGTGCCGACCGAGGCCTTCGCCCGGGCGATCGCCCGCATCGAACCCACGCCCGGCGTGCGCGAACTCATCGCCGCTGTGCACGAGCGCGGTGGGGTCGTCGGCGTCGTGTCGGGCGGGTTCCACGAGGTGCTCGACACCGTCGCCCCCGACCTGGGAGTCGACGTCTGGCGCGCCAACCGGCTCGTCGCCGTCGACGGCGCGCTCACCGGCGAGGTCGACGGCGCGATCGTGGATGCCACGGCGAAGGCCGAGACGCTGCGCGCCTGGGCGGCGGAACACGGCGTGCCCCTCTCGCTCACCTTCGCGATCGGCGACGGCGCGAACGACCTCGAGATGATGGCGACGGCCGGCCTGGGGCTGGCGTTCAACGCCAAGCCCGCCGTGCGCGAGCGCGCCGACCTCGTGATCGGCGACGTCGACCTGGCCCAGGTCATCGCGCTGCTGCCGCGCTGACGCGGCGGGCGTGGACGGCGCCGCGCCCTGCATGGCCGGGTGTGGTTCGTCGTGCGCCGGCGAACCGACGGCGCGGTGCTGACGGTCTCGGCACGCATCCCCACCGACCCGAGCCCGCTCCACGACGACCGCCGGCACGGCATCCCGTTCACCGTCGTGACGTGCACCCTGTCGGCCGACGACCCGCGCCCCAGGAGGGTCCTGCCTCGTCAGTGCCCCATGCCGAGGCCGCCGTCGACCGGGATCACGGCGCCCGAGATGTAGGCGGCGTCATCGCCGGCGAGCCAGGTGACGACACCGGCGACCTCGTCGGGAGAGGCGAAGCGCCCCGCGGGGATGCTCTTCTTGTAGTCGGCCTGCGTGTCGGCCGGAAGCTCGGCCGTCATGTCTGTCTCGATGAAGCCCGGAGCGACGACGTTCGCGGTGATCCCGCGCCCCCCGAGCTCGCGCGTGAGTGAGCGGGCGAAACCGACGAGGGCGCTCTTCGACGCCGCGTAGTTGATCTGACCGGCCGAACCGTACAGTCCGACGACGCTGGAGATGAGGATGACGCGGCCCCACCGTGCCTTCAGCATGCCCTTCGAGGCACGCTTGACCACGCGGAACGCTCCCCCGAGGTTCGTGTTGACGACGCTGTCGAAGTCGTCCTCGGTCATGCGCAGCAGCAGAGTGTCCTTGGTGACGCCGGCGTTGGCCACGACCACGGCGATCGGTCCGAGCTCGGCCTCCACCCGCGAGAAGGCGGCGTCGACGGCGGCGGCGTCGGTGACGTCGGCGCGCACCGTGAGGGTGCCCTCGGGGCCCTCGCCCGAGCGGGCGGTGACGGCGACGCGCCACCCCTCCGCGACGAAGCGCTCGGCGATGGCACGACCGATGCCCCGGTTTCCACCGGTGACGACGACGACGCGGTCCTGAGACATGGGTGAGACTCCTGCGCTTGCGAGGGACGGAACCGACTCAGCCTACCGAGGCTGACGTCCGAGCCGTGGAGCGCGGGCTCGGGCTCGAAGCGCGGCCGCGGAGCACGGGCACCGGCACGGAGCACGGCACCCACGACGACGGGCGCGGGGGAACCCGATGCCACCCGTCCGCGCGCCCCCACCGCACCGCCGCCCGCCTCCCGCGAGCCCCGGAGGTTTGACACGGCCCGAGCGGCGCTGGAACTCTGGAGCGACGCACGATGAAAGGGACCCCGTGAGCGACGACCGCACGACCGACCCGAACCAGCCCGCCGGTTCGTCCGACGCCAGCGCCGACGCCTCCGGCGTGCCGGTGTCGCCGTACGCTCCCCCGACGGGCGACCCCTCGCCCGGCGCGAGCCCGTTCGACGGCGGCGACGCCGTCTCGAGCGACGGTGCCCCGTCGGCATCCGGTACGGCTCCCGAGGCCCCGGCAGCCCCGGCTCCGGCCCCCGGTGCCGCTCCCGAGGCGCCGTACGGGTCCGCCCCCGCCGCCCCGGCGTACGGTGCTCCCGCGACCCCGCCCTACGACGTGGCGGGCGACGCGGCATCCACCTCCGGCGCACCGGCCTACGGCGCCCCCGCCTACGGAGCGCCGGCGTACGACGCCCCCTCCGATGCACCCGCGTACAACCAGGCGACCGCGGCCTACGGTGCGCCCGCCTACGGCTACGGATACGCCGCAGCGCGCACCAACACCCTCGCGATCGTCTCGTTCATCGCGTCGTTGGCCGGGGTGTTCGTGCTGCCGGTCATCGGCCAGATCGCCGGGGTGGTGATGGGGCACATCTCGCTCTCTCAGATCAAGTCCCGGGGAGAGAAGGGCCGCGGCCTCGCCCTGGCCGGCGTGATCATCGGTTACGCCACGCTCGCCCTCGGCGTGCTGGCCATCATCGCGTTCGCGATCTTCATCGGAGCGCTCGCGAGCGCACCCGGGTCGCGGTACTCCTGAGACCGCAGCGCCTCGCGCCGACGGCACGGGGAGGGCGGCGACGCGCTTGTCACGACGTCGAACAGACGTGGCATCCCCTCACCCCGTGCCGTCGCGACGGGCGTACTGTGGTCTCACTGTGAAGACACCGTCCCGTGCGCAATCCGCGACGTCGCTCCCGAAGGCACCCCGGGACGACGCCGACTCCCGTTTCACCAAGTACATGGTGATGATGGGGATCCGCATCGCGTGCTTCATCGCGATGGCCGTCATCACTCCCTACGGTTGGTACACCTTCGTGTTCGCCGCGGGGGCGATCTTCCTGCCCTACCTCGCCGTCATCGTGGCGAACGTCGGCCAGGACGCCGCACCGAGCACGGCGATCAACCCCGAACGCGCCATCGACGCACCGCGGCCGGCCGCGCCGACGCCGGCTCCCGCCGCCGACGAGCCGCTCGTCATCCGCATCGCCGAGAGCCCGCGTCTCGCCCCGCCGCGCGACGACCGGTCGTGACCGAGGCCGCCGCCGAGTGCTCGCGGGCCGGATGCCGTGACACCGCCGTCTGGGTCATCGGCTGGCGCAATCCCCGCATCCACGCCGCCGACCGCAGGAAGACCTGGGTCGCCTGCGACGCCCACGTGGCCTACCTCCGCGAGTTCCTCCACGCCCGGGACTTTCCCGTCGACGTCGCCGCCCTCGCTCAAGACGCGCGATGAACTCGCGCACGCCGCCGATCGACGTACGCTGGAAGGCGTGGCCGAAAGCTTGCAGGTGAGCGCGCGCGAGACGCGGCAGAGGGACGGTGCGGCGTGAGCGCCCGCGAGACCCCCGCCGCCGCGCGCTGGGCCATGTACGTGGGCGTGGCGATCCTGTTCGCGATCGCGTGCGCCTTCCTGTCGAACTGGCAGTTCTCGCGCAACGCCGAGCGCAGCGAACAGCTCGAGCTCGTGGCGAACAACTACGACGCCGCCCCGGTCGCCCTGGGCGATCTGCTCGCGCCCGGCGCGGAGCTCACCCCCTCCGACGAATGGCGGCCCGTGCGCCTCGAGGGCCGGTACCTCGCCGACGAACAGCTCCTCGTGCGCAACCGCGCCCACGGCGGCTCCGCCGCCTACGAGCAGCTCGTGCCCTTCCGCCTCGACGACGGACGCACGCTGCTCGTCGACCGCGGATGGCTCCCGCCCGGCAACAGCCAGTCGCTCCCCGACGACATCCCCGACCCGCCGTCCGGCGAGGTGACCGTCGAGGTCCGCCTCCGTCCGGGCGAGGCCGCCCCCACCTCGGGCCGCACCGCGGAAGCCGGCCAGGTTCCCACCATCAACCTCGGTCTCGTGGCCGAGCAGACGGGTCCCCTCGAGCCCGGCGCGTACGGACTGCTGATGTCCGAGACCCCCGCCCCTGCGACCGCGCCGCTGACGGTCGACCCCCCGAGCAACGATCCCGGCCCCTACCTGTCGTACGCGATCCAGTGGATCCTCTTCGCCCTCATGGGCTTCGGGTTCATCACCTACGTGATCGTGAGCGAACGGCGCCTGCGCCGCGAGGACGCCGAAGACGACGATGACGACGTCGTTCCCGCCGCCGCGCCCGTGCGCGCCGACGAGGGCCGCCGCCGCGTCGACCCGGTCGCCCTGCACCGCTCGCGCAAGCTCCCCCGCGACCGCGATGCCGACGACGAGGACGCCCTGCTCGACGCGAGGTGAGCGGGACGGGCCTCGATCGCCGCCGCGCGCAGTCAGCTCCGCAATCGAGGACGCCGTCAGCAACGGGCGCGTTCGTGACGACCGCGCTCAGGCCGGCGTGATCAGACCAGCGTGATCAGGCAAGCGTGATCAGGCCGGCGTGATCAGGTCAGCGCGATCAGGTCAGCGCGCTCAGGCCAGCGTGATCAGGTCCGCGTAGTCGCGACCCCAGATGTCCTCGACGCCGTCGGGCAGGATCAGCACGCGCTCGGGGTTCAGCGCCTCGACGGCCCCCTCGTCGTGCGAGACGAGCACGACGGCACCCTCGTAGTGCGAGAGCGCCCCGAGAATTTCTTCGCGCGAGGCCGGGTCGAGGTTGTTCGTGGGCTCGTCGAGCAGCAGCATGTTCGCCGACGACACCACGAGGGTCGCGAGAGACAGACGGGTCTTCTCGCCGCCCGAGAGCACCCCGGCGGGCTTCAGCACGTCGTCGCCGACGAACAGGAACGAACCCAGCACCTTGCGGGCCTCGGTGGCGGTGATGTGCGGCGCCGACGACATCATGTTCTCGAGCACCGAACGATTCACGTCAAGGTTCTCGTGCTCCTGGGCGTAGTAGCCGACCTTCAGGCCGTGCCCGGGCTCGAGCTGACCGGTGTCGGGCTGGTCGACGCCGGCGAGGATACGCAGCAGCGTCGTCTTCCCCGCACCGTTCAAGCCCAGGATCACCACGCGGGAGCCGCGGTCGATCGCGAGGTCGACGTCGGTGAAGATTTCGAGCGAGCCGTACGACTTCGACAGTCCGGATGCCATGAGCGGGGTCTTTCCGCAGGGCGCGGGCTTGGGGAAGCGGAGCTTCGCCACGCGCTCTTCGGCGCGCACCTCGTCGAGTCCCGACAGCATCTTCTCGGCGCGGGCGACCATCTGGTGCGCGGCCGCGGCCTTCGAGGCCTTCGCGCCGAAGCGCGCCGCCTGCAGCTGCAGAGCAGTGGCCTTCTTCTCGACGTTGACGCGCTCTTTCTTGCGGCGCTCCTCGTCGGCCACCCGCTGGCGCAGGTAGTTCTTCCAGTTCATGTTGTAGACGTCGATAACCTGACGGTTCGCGTCGAGGTAGAACACGCGGTTCACCGTCTCGCCGACGAGCTCCACGTCGTGCGAGATCACGATGAGCCCGCCCTTGTACCCCTTGAGGAACTCGCGCAGCCACACGACGCTGTCGGCGTCGAGGTGGTTGGTGGGCTCGTCGAGGATCATCGTCTGGGCGTCCGAGAACAGGATGCGCGCGAGCTCGATGCGGCGACGCTGTCCTCCCGAGAGGGTCTTCAGTGGCTGCTCGAGGATGCGGTCGGGAAGCGAGAGGTTGTGGGCGATGGATGCCGCCTCGGCTTCGGCCGCGTACCCGCCCTGCGCCTCGAACTGCTCGGTGAGGGTGCCGTACTTCTTCATGGCCTTCGCGGCCACGGCGGGGTCGTCGTCGCCCATCGCCATCGAGGCCTCGTGCATGCCGAGCGCCAGTGAGCCGAGGCCGCGGGCGTCGAGGATGCGCGTGCGGGCCAGCATCTCGGGGTCGCCCGAGCGGGGGTCCTGCGGCAGGTAGCCCAGTTCGCCCACGCGGTCGACGCCGCCGTTCGCGGGGAGCAGGTCGCCCGCGAGCACCTTGGTCAGGGTCGTCTTCCCCGCGCCGTTGCGCCCGACGAGGCCGATCTTGTCTCCGTCGGAGACGCGGAACGCCACGTCGGACATGAGCACGCGGGCACCCACGCGGATCTCGAGGTCGTGCACGGCGAGCACAGCGAACGTCCGTTCTTCGGGGTTGGGGGTGGGTGGCCCAGAAGGCCAGCCACCCAGTATACGGCGGCTTCCTGCACGCATTCCGACAGCGTCCCGACAGCCCCGTCCCGGCGGTCGTGGACGCGCACCCGATCCGCGCGCGGGTGGTCGCCGTCGATACCTCGGTGTCGAGACGATCGGCGCGGGAGCGGGCCCGCGGGTTTGCGTTCTCACCCGATCGAGGACATAAGCTAAGCCTGTCCTTACTTAGATCACAGGAGGCTCTCTGTGTCCCGATTCCGCGCCCTGGCTGCTCTCGCCGCCGGTTCCGCCCTCGTTCTCGCCGGCTGCGCCGGGTCGCCCGAAACGTCGGAAGGCGGGGCGGCGCAGGAGTCCGACAGCGTGTTCCCCGTCACGGTCGACAGCGCCCTCGGCCAGGCCGTGATCGAGAAGAAGCCCGAGCGCGTGGCCACCGTCGCGTGGTCGAACCAGGAGGTCCCCCTCGCCCTCGGCATCGTGCCCGTGGGCATGGCCAAGGCCACCTGGGGCGACGATGACGGCGACGGCATCCTCCCCTGGGTCGAAGACAAGCTGACCGAGCTAGGTGGTGAGACCCCCGTGCTCTTCGACGAGACCGACGGCATCGACTTCGAGGCCGTGGCCGACACGCAGCCCGACGTGATCCTCGCCGCGTACTCCGGCCTGACGCAGGAGGACTACGACACCCTGTCGAAGATCGCCCCCGTCGTCGCCTACCCCGACGCCGCCTGGGGAACCACGCTCGACCAGATGATCCAGCTCAACTCGAAGGCCCTCGGGCTCGAGAGCGAGGGCGACGCTCTCATCGACCAGATCAAGACCGAGTCGCAGGAGGCGTTCGACGCCCATCCCGCCCTCGCCGATGTCGCGCCGTTGTTCGCGTTCACCGACCCGACCAACATGAGCAAGATCACCTACTACACCTCGCACGACCCGCGCGCGGGCTACCTGCACGAGCTGGGCATGCCCGTGCCCGCACAGGTGAGCAAGACCTCGGCCGAGATCGACGCGTTCTACAGCGAGATCAGCGCCGAAGAGGCCGATACGTTCAGCGACGTGGGCCTGTGGATCACCTACGGCAACACCGACGGCTCGACCGTCGCGCAGCTGCAGGCCGACCCGCTGCTGTCGAAGATCCCCGCCATCGCCGCCGGCCACATCGCGGTCCTCGAAGACGGCACGCCCCTCGCGGCCTCGGCGAACCCCTCACCGTTGTCGATCAACTGGGGCTTCAGCCGGTACCTCGACCTGCTCACCGCCGCCGTCGGCTGATCCCCTACCCCGCACACCGGACCGCGCCCATCGTGACCTCCCGCTCCACCGTCGTCGACGTGCTCCCGGATGCCGCTTCCCTGCGGCGCCCGGCGAGCCGACGGCTCCTCTGGCTGCTGGTGCTCACGGTGGGCGTGGTCGTGGTGTCGGTGGCATCCGTCGCCTTCGGCACGCGCGACGTGTCGATCACCGAGATCGTCTCGGCCTTCACCGGCGGCACCGGGGTCGGCGAAGCCGCGGTGACGACGCGCATCCCGCGCACCGTCCTGGGCCTGCTCGTCGGCGCGGCCCTGGCCATGGCCGGTCTCACGATGCAGGCCGTGACCCGCAACCCGCTCGCTGACCCCGGCATCCTCGGGGTGTCCGCCGGAGCATCGCTCGCGGTCGTCACCGGCATCGCCTTCTTCGGCCTGTCGAGCTCGTTCGGCTACCTGGGCTTCGCGATCGTGGGCTCGGCGGTCGCCGCGGTGTTCGTCTACACCGTGGGCTCGCTCGGACGCGGAGGCGCGACCCCGCTCAAGCTCGCCCTCGCGGGAGCGGCGACCACGGCCGCCTTCGGATCGCTCTCGAGCGCGATCCTGCTCCCCCGCGTCGATCTGCTCGAGACGTTCCGGTTCTGGCAGATCGGCGGCATCGGCGGCGCCACGTGGGACCGCGTGCAGGTCGTGCTCCCCGTGCTGGCCGCCGGCGCGCTCGTCTGCGTCCTGTGCTCGCGCGGTATGAACTCCCTCGCGCTCGGCGACGACGTCGCGACGGGCCTCGGCGAGCACGTCGGGCGCACCCGCCTGGTCGCCTCGGCCGGCGCCGTCGTGCTCGTGGGGGCGGCGACCGCTGTCGCCGGCCCGATCGCCTTCGTGGGCCTGGTCGTGCCGCACGTCTGCCGACTGCTGATCGGCACCGACCATCGCTGGCTCGTCCCCTTCTCGGCCCTGGGCGGGGCGGTGCTGCTCGTCGGCGCCGACGTCATCGGGCGCCTCGTCGCTCGTCCGACCGAGATCGAGGTCGGCATCCTCACCGCCCTCATCGGAGCGCCGTTCTTCATCTGGATCGTGCGTCGGCAGAAAGTACGCGAGCTGTGAGCGCCCCCGACACCCGCGACCGCCGGACCACCGCGCGTACCCCCCTCACGCCCCGGATCGCCACGCCCGCCGCCGCCACGTCCGGAGCCGCCGCCCCCGACGTCGCCGCCCTCGTGCGCGGCCGGCGCAGCCGCGCCCGTCGACGCACCACGGTCACCGGCATCCTGGTCGCCGCCGTGGTCGCCGCCTTCGTCATCACCCTGATGGTGGGCAACACCTTCTACACGCCCGACCAGGTCGTGCGGGTGCTCCTCGGGCAGACCGTGCCCGGCGCCTCCTTCACCATCGGCGAGCTGCGCCTCCCCCGCGCGAGCCTCGGTCTTCTCGCGGGCCTCGCCTTCGGCATGGCGGGCGTGACGTTCCAGACCATGCTGCGAAACCCCCTGGCCTCCCCCGACATCATCGGCATCTCGTCGGGCGCGAGCGCCTTCGCCGTCGTCGCCATCGTCGGCTTCTCGTTGTCGGATGCCGCGGTCTCGGCCTTCGCGCTCGTCGGCGCCCTGGGCACCGCGGGAGCGATCTACCTGCTCTCGCGCCGCGGAGCCTTCACGGGCACCCGGCTCGTGCTCATCGGGATCGGCGTCGCCGCGATGCTCGACAGCGTCACGACCTGGATGCTCACCCGCGCGGCCAACTGGGACCTGCAGACCGCGATGCAGTGGCTGACCGGCAGCCTGAACAACGCCTCGTGGGGGCGCCTGCTCCCCCTCGCGATCGCCGTCGTCGTCATCGTGCCGCTCATGGCCGCGAACACCCGCGGTCTGGCCGTGCTGCGCCTCGGCGACGACTCCGCGGCGGGGCTGGGCGTACGCGTCGAACGCACGCGTCTGCTGCTCATCGTCGGCGCCGTCGTGCTGCTGGCCGTCGCCACCGCCGCGAGCGGTCCCATCGCCTTCGTCGCCTTCATGGCCGGCCCCATCGCCGCGCGACTCATCGGCCCGGGCGGTTCGCTGCTGCTGCCCGCGGGACTCGTCGGGGCCCTGCTCGTGATGGTCTCCGACCTGGTCGGCCAGTTCGCCTTCGACAACCGCTACCCCGTCGGCGTCATCACCGGCGTGCTCGGTGCCCCCTACCTCATCTACCTGCTCATCAGAACGAACCGTTCCGGAGGCTCGCTGTGATCGCGACCCGAAGCACCATCCCGCCGATTCCCGTCGACCGGGGAGGCCTCTCGTGACTGCTAACCGCACGCTCTCGGCCGAGAAGCTCACCCTCTCGTACGGCGACCGCACGATCATCGACGAGCTCGACCTCGAACTCCCCGCCGGGCGGATCACCGCCATCGTCGGTGCGAACGGGTGCGGCAAGTCCACGCTGCTGCGCGCCCTCGCGCGCCTGCTGCCCCCCAAGACGGGGCGCGTCGTCCTCGATGGGAAGGCGCTGCACGAGCGCCCCTCCAAAGAGATCGCCCGCATCCTGGGTCTGCTTCCCCAGAGCCCGATCGCCCCCGAGGGCATCGCCGTCGCCGACCTCGTCGGCCGGGGGCGCCACCCCCACCAGCGCGCTCTGGCGCGGTGGAGCGCGCGCGACTACGAGGTCGTCGCCGAGGCTCTCGCGGCCACCGGCATCAGCGACCTGGCCGACCGCTCCATCGACGAGTTGTCGGGCGGCCAGCGCCAGCGGGTGTGGATCGCCATGGCTCTGGCGCAAGAGACCGACATCCTGCTCCTCGACGAGCCGACGACCTTCCTCGACGTGGCCCACCAGGTCGAGGTGCTCGACCTGCTGACCGACCTGAACCGCGACCGCGGCACCACCACCGTGATGGTGCTGCACGACATGAACATGGCCGCGCGCTACGCCGACCACCTGGTGGCCCTGCGCGACGGCCGCATCGTCGCCGCCGGAGACCCGAGCGCGGTCATGACCTCCGAGCTCATCGCCGACGTCTTCGGCCTCGATGCCCTCGTCGTCCCCGACCCCGTCTCGGGCACGCCCCTCGTCCTCCCCCGCGGTCGCCACCACGTGAGCGCCCGCGTTCCCGCCCCCGACGCCTCGCCGGAGACCCTCGATGCCCTCCACTCCTGACACCGCGCGGTTCTTCCGCGTCCGCGTCGCCCGCATCACCGACCTCACCCCCAGCTTCCGTCGGTTCACCTTCACCGGCGACGACCTGCACGAGTACGGCGACCCCGGCTTCGACCAGCGCATCAAGGTGGTCTTCCCCACCGACGACCTGGGATTGGATGCCATGCCCACGGGCGCGGACTGGTGGACCGACTGGCGCGCCCTGCCCGACGAGCGCCGCCTGCCCTTCCGCACTTACACGACGCGGGCGGTGCGACGCGGCGACCGCGAGGTCGACATCGACATGGTCGCGCACGAGGTGATCGGACCGGCCTCGGCGTGGATCGAGAACGCGCGCCCCGGCGACGAGGTGCTCATCTTCGCCCCCACCATCGCCCTCACCGACGTGAGCTTCGGCGTCGACTTCGTTCCGCCCGCGCAGACCGGCGAGTACCTGCTCGCCGGCGACGAGACCGCAGCTCCCGCCATCGCCGTCATCCTCGAGCAGCTGCCCCCGGATGCCACCGGCACGGTCGTGCTCGAAGTGCCCACGCCCGAGGACTGCGCGTATCTCCCGCAGCATCCGGGCTTCTCGTTCCGGATCGCTGCCCGCGCGGACGGCGACCGCCACGCGCACCTGGTCACGGCGACGCGCGACGCGGCCTTCGCCCTCACCCCCGAGGGCCACGGCGACGAGGTCGAGGAGATCGACATCGACGAGGGCATGCTCTGGGAGGTTCCCCGCACGGCCAAGGGCGGGGCGGCGCTGAAGAAGGCCCCGCTGTACGCCTGGCTCGCGGGTGAGGCATCGGCGATCAAGGCGTTGCGCCGCCACCTCGTCACCGAGCGCGGCGTCGATCGCCGCGCCGTGGCGTTCATGGGCTATTGGCGCACGGGTCGCGCCGAGTACTGACGCGACGACCCGCCCCCGTCAGGCGCGGAGCGCCGATGCACCCGCGTCAGGTGCAACGACCCGCCCGCATCGGGCGCGGAGTACCGATGCACCCGCGTCAGGCGCGGCGGGCCAGCGCGCCGATGCGTTCGATCGCCTCGCGCAAGACCTCGGGCGCGCACCCGACGTTGATGCGCACGTGTCCCACGCCCTGCTCGCCGAAGAGCGGGCCGTGGTGCAGGGCCACCCCCGCTTCACGGCGGAGGTACGGTGCCGGGTTGTCGCCCCAGCCGTAGGCCGAGACGTCGACCCACGCCAGGAAGCCGGCCTCGGGCGGCCGGTACCGCGCGAGCGGCAGGTGCTCGGCCAGCAGATCGGCGAGCAGGTGGCGGTTCTCGTCGAGGGCGGCCATCAACCCCTCGAGCCACTCGTCGCTCTCGGCCGAGAACGCCGCCCTGTTGGCGATGACCCCGAACAATCCGGCGCGCCACTCGACTTCCCAGGGCAGCCCGCGCACGACCTCGGCGGTCGACTCGTCGGCGGTCACGATGACCGCGCACTTCAGGCCCGCGAGGTTGTAGGTCTTGCTCGCGCTCGTGACGGTGTAGCCGACGAGGGCGGCCTCGGGGCCGGCATCCAAGAAGGGGGTGAAGGTGATCGGAGCGTGCGTCAACGGGGCGTGGATCTCATCGCTCACCACGGTGGCGCCGTACCGGTGCACGAGGCGCGCGAGCGCCGCGAGCGACGCACGGGTGTGCACGGTGCCGGTGGGATTGTGCGGGTTGCACAGCAGCACCGAGCGGGCGCCGGCGGCGAGGGCGCGCTCGATGCCGTCGAGATCGAGCGACCACCGCTCGCCGTCGTCGACGAGGGGCACGCGCTCGACGACCGCACCAGCCTCTTCGACGGTGTCGTAGAAGGGCGGGTACACCGGCGGGGTGACGATCACGCGGTCGCCCGGACGGGTGACCGCGCGCAGCACCTCGACCACGCCCATCATCACGTCACCCGTCCACCGGATGCGCGCCGGATCGGGTCGCCACCCCCACTGCCGCTCGGCGTACGCGGCGAAGTCGAGGTCGATGCCCGGACGCGGCGGGGTGTAGCCGGTGTCGCCGATCTCGACCGCCCGGGTGAGCGCCGCGGTGATCGCGGGGGCGAGGGCGAAGTCGGTCTCGGCGACGAACATGGGGATGACGTCATCCCCGTACGAGCGCCACTTGGTACTGCTGCGCTGACGGAGGAGCTCGAGCGGCAGGGCCTTCAAGGGGGGAACGCTCATCCCGAAAGCCTAACGAGCACGCTCGCACGACGCGGGGGTCGGCGTCAGACGGCGACACACGAAACGCCCACCCCGCCGGAGCGGAGCGGGCGTTTCGTCGAGCATTCTCAGATCGCGAAGCCGAGGGCGCGCATCATGTCGCGGCCGTCGTCGGTGATCCGCTCGGGACCCCACGGCGGCATCCACACCCAGTTGATGCGGAAACGGTCCACGACGTTGTCGAGCGACTGCGCCGTCTGTTCTTCGAGCACATCGGTCAGCGGGCAGCCGGCCGACGTCAGGGTCATGTGGATGACGAGCGCGTCGTTCTCGTCGTCCCACGCGAGGTCGTAGATGAGTCCCAGGTCGACGACGTTGATCCCCAGTTCGGGGTCCATGACGTCTTTCAAGGCCTCGGTGACCTCGTCGTACTTCTCGGGAGCGAGCGTTGCGGTCATGTAACGATCCTACGCGTCGATCGGCGTACCGGCCTCGAGGAAACGGTCGTAACCCTCTTCCTCGAGACGGTCGGCGAGTTCGGATCCACCCTCTTCGACGATGCGGCCCTGAACGACCACGTGCACGAAATCGGGACGGATGTAGCGCAGGATGCGCGTGTAGTGCGTGATGAGCAGCACGCCGAGACCGGTCTGCTCCTTGGCGCGGTTCACACCCTCGGAGACGATCTTCAGCGCGTCGACGTCGAGGCCGGAGTCGGTCTCGTCGAGCACGGCGATCTTCGGCTTGAGGAGCTCGAGCTGCAGGATCTCGTGGCGCTTCTTCTCGCCGCCCGAGAATCCCTCGTTGACGTTGCGCGAGGCGAACTTGGGGTCCATGCGCAGGTTGCCCATGGCCTGCTTGACGTCCTTGGTCCACGTGCGGATCGCCGGCGCCTCGCCGTCGATGGCCGTCTTGGCCGTGCGCAGGAAGTTGGTGACCGTGACGCCGGGGATCTCGACCGGGTACTGCATGGCGAGGAAGAGGCCGGCGCGCGCGCGCTCGTCGACGGTCATCGCGAGCACGTCTTCGCCGTCGAGCGTGATGGAGCCGCTCGTCACCGTGTACTTGGGGTGACCGGCGATCGTGTACGCCAGGGTCGACTTGCCGGAGCCGTTGGGCCCCATGATGGCGTGGGTCTCACCGGTGCGCATGGTCAGCGTCACGCCGTTGAGGATGGGGGTCGTACCGTTCTCCGTCTCGACCGTCACGTGGAGGTCGCGGATCTCGAGGACAGACATGGGGTTCCTTACGTAAATCTGGGTTCGTGGGCGCGGCTCAGGCCGTCGCCTTGGTGACGGAGGTGTCGATGAGCACGTCGTCTCCGTCGATCACGACCTCGTACACGGGGACCGGCTCGAAGGCCGGCAGGTTGAGGGGGCGGCCGGTGCGCAGCGAGAACGCCGAGCCGTGGGCCCAGCATTCGAGCGTCTCGCCCTCGACGAAGCCGTCCGACAGCGAGATGTCGCCGTGCGTGCAGACGTCGCCGATGGCGTGCACTTCTCCGTTGCCGTCGAGCACGACCGCGATCGCGACGCCGTCGAGCTCGACGCGGTGCGCCTCGTCTTGCGTGAGGTCGCTGAGGGCGCAGGCGCGCGCGGCGCTCACGCCGCTGCTCCGTCGGCCAATTCGCGCTCGATGGCCGCGGTGAGCTCGGTCTCGAGCTCCGGGATGCCGATGCGCTGCACGATCTCGCTCAGGAACCCGAGCACCACCAGACGGCGGGCTTCGTACTCGTCGATGCCGCGCGCCTGCAGGTAGAACAGCTGCTCGTCGTCGAAACGACCGGTCGCGCTCGCGTGGCCGGCGCCCTGGATGTCACCGGTCTCGATCTCGAGGTTCGGGATCGAGTCGGCGCGCGCGCCATCGGTGAGCACGAGGTTGCGGTTGGCCTCGTACGAGTCGGTGCCCGTGGCATCCGGTCCGATGAGCACGTCGCCGATCCAGACGCTCCGAGCGCCCTGGCCCTGGAGGGCTCCCTTGTAGAGCACGTCGCCGACGGTGTGCGGGCCCTTGTGGTGCAGGTACACCTGCGACTCGAGGTGCTGGCCGGCGTCCGAGAAGGACAGGCCGTACATGCGCCCCTCGGCGCCGGCGCCCGAGAGCTCCAGCGACGGGTTCACGCGCACGACGCCGCCGCCGAAGCTGACGACGATGTGCGTGAACTTCGCGTCGCGGTCGACGCGCGCCTGGTGCGCCGAGGCGTGGATCGCGTCGTCGTCCCAGTTCTGCACCGACACGACCGTGAGGTCGGCGCCGTCGCGCACGATGATCTCGACGTTCTGCGCGTGCTGGGCCGTGCCCTCGTGGCGCAGCACGACGGTGCCGCGCGAGTGCGGCTGCGCCTCGATGACCACGTGGGCGTGAGCGAGGCCGCCCGTGCCCGTCAGGCGGACGACGACCGGCTCGGTCAGCTCGACATCGGCGGGGATGCGCAGCAGCGGTGCCTCGGCCTCCTGCGACCAGGCGATGGCGCTGGGCAGGTCTTCGGGGCGGAAGTGCTCGCCGCGGGGCGCGTCACCGTGACCGAGACGCAGCTGCTCGAGCTCGGCCGGGGCGTGCACCTCGACCTGCATGACGCCCGTGGGACCGGCCTGGTCGACGAACAGCGGCGCGAGCCGGTCGATCGGGCTGAGCTTCCAGTTCACCTCGCGGCCTGTCGGCGTGCCGAAGTCGGCCGGATCGAACGAGGTCGCCCGCTCCGAGCGCGTCTGCACCGGAACGATGGATGCCACGAGGGCGGCCGGGTCGATGTGACCCGCCGCGGAATCCGCGGGGGTCGTGGTCGCTGTGGTCACTGAGCTGATACTCCGTTCGGCGCGAGAGGGGAGAACACGGGAGGCGCGGATGTCGCCGAAGAGATCATCCGACGCTGCCCTCCATGCCCATCTCGATGAGCTTGTTGAGTTCGAGGGCGTACTCCATGGGGAGTTCGCGCGCGATGGGCTCGATGAACCCGCGCACGATCATGGCCATGGCCTCGTCTTCGGGCATGCCGCGCGACTGCAGGTAGAAGAGCTGCTCTTCGCTGACCTTCGAGACGGTCGCCTCGTGTCCGAGCTGCACGTCGTCGACGCGGATATCGATCGCGGGGTACGTGTCGCTGCGCGAGATGGTGTCCACCAGCAGCGCGTCGCAGCGCACGGTGTTCGCGGAGTGGTGCGCGTTGGCATCCACTCGCACTTCGCCGCGGTAGCCCGCGCGACCGCCGCCGCGCGCGATGGACTTCGACACGATCGACGACTGCGTGTAGGGCGCCATGTGCACCATCTTGGCGCCGGCGTCCTGGTGCTGTCCGGGACCGGCGAAGGCGACCGACAGGGTCTCGCCCTTGGCGTGCTCGCCCATGAGGTAGATGGAGGGGTACTTCATCGTCACCTTGGAGCCGATGTTGCCGTCGACCCATTCCATGGTCGCGCCCTCGTGGGCCACGGCCCGCTTGGTGACCAGGTTGTACACGTTGTTCGACCAGTTCTGGATCGTCGTGTAGCGAACGCGGGCGTTCTTCTTCACGATGATCTCGACGACGGCCGAGTGCAGCGAGTCGCTCTTGTAGATCGGCGCCGTGCAGCCTTCGATGTAGTGCACGTAGCTGTCTTCGTCGGCGATGATCAGGGTCCGCTCGAACTGGCCCATGTTCTCGGTGTTGATGCGGAAGTACGCCTGCAGCGGGATCTCCACGTGCACGCCCTTCGGCACGTACACGAACGATCCGCCCGACCACACGGCGGTGTTGAGCGCGGCGAACTTGTTGTCACCGGCGGGGATGACGGTGCCGAAGTACTCCTCGAAGAACTCGGGGTGCTCGCGCAGCGCCGTGTCGGTGTCCATGAAGATGACGCCCTGCTGCTCCAGGTCCTCGCGGATCTGGTGGTAGACGACCTCGGACTCGTACTGCGCGGCGACGCCGGCGACCAGGCGCTGACGCTCAGCCTCGGGGATTCCGAGCTTCTCGTACGTGTTGCGGATCTCTTCCGGAAGGTCTTCCCAGGTCTGCGCCTGCTTCTCGGTGGAGCGCACGAAGTACTTGATGTTGTCGAAGTCGATGTCCGACAGGTCGGCACCCCACGTGGGCATGGGCTTGCGACCGAAGAGCTGGTAGCCCTTGAGGCGCGTCTTCAGCATCCACTCGGGCTCGGACTTCAGAGCGGAGATCCCGCGCACGACGTCCTCGTTGATGCCGCGCTGCGCGAGCGCACCGGCGGCGTCGGTGTCGTGCCAGCCGAACTCGTATTGCCCCAGGCTTTCGAGCTCGGGTCGGTCGATGAGTACATCGGACATGGTGATCACTCTCCTTCTCGGGCCTCAACGGTGTCATCCGCCCCGGCATTCCGGACTCCGGTCGAAGTCCCAGGAATGTCGCTGGTGGGCCCGTTCGAAGGCGCTGGCTGCGCGCCTAGACTGTCTCCGGTGCGGATCGCGTGAGCGCTGCACCCGGACCCTTTGATTCTACAGGCAACACCCGCTCCCGGCACGGCAGGTCCGCTGTTCCCGCAGCCCGAGCGGACCGATGCCAGGAAGCCAGCGCATGTCCCCCGCCTCGACCACGCCCCCCTCGTCCCGCGCCGCCACGATCCCCGGTCGCTTCCTCGCGTGGCTCCCCACCGATGTCGATCGGCGCGTGCGCGTCTTCGCCTGGCTGTCGTTCCTCGCCGAGGTGCTCATCATCGGCACGGGCGGTGCGGTGCGCCTGACCGGCTCGGGCCTCGGATGCCCCACCTGGCCGCGCTGCACCGCCGACTCGATCGTGAACACGCCCGAGATGGGCATCCACGGCATCATCGAGTTCGGCAACCGCACGCTGACGGGGCTCGTCGGCATCCTGGCGATCGTGGTCGTCGTGCTGGTCTGGCGCCTGCGTCGCGAGCGTCGCGCCCTCTTCGTCCTGTCGCTCATCGTGCTCGGCGGCGTCGTCGCTCAGGCGCTCGTCGGCGGCGTGACCGTGCTGACCGGCTTGAACCCCTTCATCGTCGGATTCCACTACGTCGCCTCGGTGTCGTTGGTGGCGGTGTGCGCCGCCTTCCTGGTGCTGATGAACGCGCCCGCCGGCCCGCGTACGCTCGCGGTGCCCCACTGGTTCGCCGGTCTCGTGCACACGACGACCGCCGTCCTCGCCCTCACGATCGTGTTCGGCGTGCTCACCACCGGAGCGGGGCCGCACTCGGGCGATGCAGCCTCGGTGCGCAACGGCTTCGACGCCCAGGTGCTCGAACACGTGCACGCGTGGCCGGGCTACGCGCTGTTCTTCCTCACGCTGATCGTGGTGGTGCTCGCGTGGCGCCTGCGCCTGGGCGTTCGACGCTGGGCGACGGCGCTGGTCGCGGTCGAGCTCGTGCAGATCGCGGTGGGCCTCTACCAGGCCCGCAACGGCCTGCCCGAGATCGCGGTCGGCACGCACATGGTGCTCGCCGCCCTCGCCGCGGCCACCATGACGGTGGTCGTCCTGCGCCTCAAGGAGCCCGCGGTCACCGAACGCCCCGCGCCCCCGCGCCAGACGGCGGCCGCACGCGGCTGAGGCCGGAAGAATCGCGTCGGCACGACACTTTTCGCGCGTTTCCGCGGGGAGGCGACCCTCGTCCGCGCGGTCGCCCCGGCAGTCCGCGGCCCTTATACCCTCATAGGCGATTCATCGGCGTCCCCTAGCCGACACCCCGACCCGTGCGACACTGTGGGACTTCCGGTGCCCTGAGAGGCCCGGATCCCCTCCCGGTGCCCCGGTACCGGAAACAGCCGTCGTGCATCCCCGGAGCACGGTACGACAAGGAGTTCATCTCATGCAGACCCGTCCCCGCCTGGTGACCAGCATCCCGTTCTGGGTGCTCGTGGTCGCGTCGCTCGCCGCAGTGATCGGCGGACTCGTCCTCGTCTTCCGTCAGGTCGACGAGATCCAAGCCCTCGTCAACGACCCCAACGCCACGGTCGTGACCGTCTACGTCGCACAGGCGTGGGTGTCGGTGGGCGCCGCCGTCCTCGCCGCCGGTGCCATCGGCATCGCCTCCGCCCTGGCCGTGGCCGCCGTGGTGACCACGCGTGCCCGCGCCGACGTCGCGATCGAGACCATCGACTGGACGAGCGACGACGAGACCTCGGCCGAGCCGCCCGTGTCGTCGACCCCGTCGTACACCGCCCCCGCCGCGACCGCGGCGCCCCTGGCGGTCGAAGACGCCGACGTCGAGACGTCGTCG
>NZ_JACYNU010000010.1:49975-94573 GCF_014839455.1 Microbacterium sp. CFBP 8801
CGCTTTCTCGTGCGTGCCCCTCGTCGCCCGGACCGGATGCCGTGACGACGAGCGTCTCGTTCGCCGATGCGCTCGCGCGCACCCCCGCCGCCCGGCCACCGCCTGCACGGAGGTGGCAGCCCGTCCGCGGCGCCCGGCTTGCGGCACCCGCACCCCGCCCAGGCCCGCTCCGCGCTCTCGATGTTGCGGAGTCCGCGCCCCCGACGCCGGACGCGGTCGGCCGACGATCCCGACCCGCTCCCCCACGAGAAAGCGCCCACCCCCTCACGTCGGGGTGGGCGCTTTCGCGGCGTGCGGGGCCGCCGTCAGAACGGCAGCAGCGGGTCGACGGCGATCGCGACGAAGAGCAGCGTCAAGTACGTGATCGACGCGTGGAACACGCGCATCGGCCGCGGCTCACCACCGCGCACGGCACGCGCGTAGAGACGGTGCGACTCGTAGATGAACCACCCGCCGAACACCAGCGCCGACACGGAGTACACCAGGCCCATGGATGCCACGGGGATGAGCAGCAGCGAGCAGGCCACCGTGGCCCACGCGTACAGGATGACCTGCAGGCCGACCTGCGAACCACTGCGGGTCGCGCCGAGCATGGGCACGTCGACCTCGTCGTACTGGTCCGCGTACTTCATCGACAGCGGCCAGTAGTGCGGCGGCGTCCACAGGAAGACGAGCACGAACAGGATGACCGGCGCCCACGACAGCGATCCGGTGACCGCCGACCAGCCGATGAGCACGGGGAAGCAACCGGCGATGCCGCCCCACACGATGTTCTGCTCGGTGCGGCGCTTGAGAATCATCGTGTAGATCACGACGTAGAAGAAGATGGCCGCGGCCGACAGTCCCGCCGCGAGCGGGTTCGTGAAGACCCACAGCCAGACGGTGGAGACCGCCGCGAGCGACCAGGCGAACACCAGGGCACCGCGCGGAGAGACCTCGCCGGTGACGAGGGGGCGCTTCTCGGTGCGCTGCATGTGCGCGTCGATGTCGCGGTCGAGGTACATGTTGAACGCCGCCGCCGACCCCGCGCTCAGCGAGCCGCCGATGACGGTCGCGAACACCAGCCCCAGGTGGGGCAGACCGTTCTGCGCCAGGATCATAACCGGCACGGTCGTCACCAGCAGCAGCTCGAGGACGCGCGGCTTCGTGAGGGCGATGTACGCCCGAAGGGTGCGTCCGACGGAGCGGCGATCGGTCGTCGCAGTGACGTGCGACGTCGTCGAGATGTCCATCGTCCCCCGGGGTAGCGCGTATAGAACCTCCACGATTCTATGCCATGTCCACCACACGACCGGCCGCCTGTCGACCCCCGTCACGAGAGGCAACGGTGCCGGTCGTTCTCGCTATGCTGGCGAAGAACGCGCGCCCCGCGCCGACACCCCACCCCACTCCCACTCCTACGGTGGTGAGTGCGGCGTCGGAAGTGAAACCGGGCGCTCAGTATCGAGAAAGGCGACCCTGTTGTCGGACTTCGAATGGGATGACATCGATCGGCGCGCGGTGGACACCGCCCGCATCCTCGCGGCGGATGCCGTCGAGAAGGTGGGCAACGGCCACCCCGGAACCGCGATGTCGCTCGCACCCGCCGCGTACCTGCTCTACCAGCGCGTCATGCGCCACGACCCCGCCGACACCCATTGGCCGGGCCGCGACCGCTTCATCCTGTCGGTCGGTCACTCCTCGCTCACGCAGTACGTGCAGCTCTACCTCGGTGGCTTCGGTCTCGAGAAGAAGGACCTCGAGGCGCTGCGCACCTGGGGTTCGCTGACCCCCGGTCACCCCGAGTACGGCCACACCGACGGCGTCGAGATCACGACCGGCCCCCTCGGCCAGGGCCTGGCCTCCTCCGTCGGCTTCGCCTACGCCGCCCGCTACGAGCGCGGCCTGTTCGACCCCGAGTCGCCCGCCGGCGAGAGCCCGTTCGACCACTTCGTGTACGTGATCGCCGGTGACGGCGACCTGCAAGAGGGAGTGACCAGCGAGGCGTCGTCGCTCGCCGGCCACCAGGAGCTCGGCAACCTCATCGCGATCTACGACTCCAACCAGATCTCGATCGAAGACGACACCAACGTCGCCTTCACCGAAGACGTCCAGAAGCGTTACGAGTCGTACGGCTGGCACGTCCAGACGGTCGACTGGAAGAAGACCGGTCAGTACGTCGAAGACGTCGCCGAGCTGCACGCCGCGATCGAGGCCGCCCAGGGCGAGACGAGCAAGCCTTCGCTCATCGTGCTCAAGACGATCATCGGCTGGCCTTCGCCCGGCAAGCAGAACTCCGGCAAGATCCACGGTTCGGCCCTCGGCGCCGACGAACTGAAGGCCACGAAAGAGGTCCTCGGCTTCGACCCCGAGCAGCACTTCGCCGTCGCCGACGACGTGCTCGAGCACACCCGCGCGCTCGTCGAGCGCGGCGAGGCCGAGAAGGCCGCCTGGCAGCAGAAGTTCGACGAGTGGGCCGCGGCTCACCCCGAGCGCAAGCAGCTCTGGGACCGTCTGCAGGCGCGCGAGCTCCCCGCCGACATCGCCGACGCGCTCCCGGCCTTCGAAGCCGGCAAGGACGTGTCGACCCGTGCCGCCTCCGGCACCGTCATCAACGCCCTCGCCGCCGAGCTCCCCGAGCTCTGGGGCGGTTCGGCCGACCTCGCCGAATCGAACCTCACCACGATCAAGGACGCCAAGTCCTTCATCCCGTCGGAGTGGTCGACCCACGAGTGGTCGGGCGACCCTTACGGCCGCGTGCTGCACTTCGGCATCCGCGAGCACGCCATGGGTGCGATCCTCAACGGCATCGTGCTGCACGGGCCCACGCGCCCCTTCGGCGGCACGTTCCTGATCTTCAGCGACTACATGCGCCCCCCGGTGCGCTTGGCCGCGCTGATGAACATCCCGACCATCTTCGTCTGGACGCACGACTCCGTCGCGCTCGGCGAGGACGGCCCGACGCACCAGCCGATCGAGCAGATCGCGACGCTCCGCGCCATCCCGAACTTCGCCCTCGTGCGTCCCGCGGATGCCAACGAGACGAGCGTCGTGTGGCTCGAGATGCTGCGCCGCACGGCCGGACCCGCCGGTATCGCCCTGACCCGCCAGAACATCCCCGTGTTCGCCCGCGGCGAGGGTGCGGCATCCGGTGACGAGTTCGCCTCGGCCGCCGGTGCCGTCAAGGGCGCGTACGTGCTGGCCGAGGCCGCGAACGGCGAGCCCGACGTCATCCTCATCGCGACGGGCTCCGAGGTGCAGCTCGCCGTCGAGGCGCGCGAGACGCTGGCCGCCGAGGGCGTCCACGCCCGCGTCGTGTCGGCTCCCTCGCTGGAGTGGTTCGCCGAGCAGGACGAGGCGTACCGCGAGTCGGTGCTGCCCGCCTCGGTGAAGGCGCGCGTCTCGGTCGAGGCCGGATCCGCCCTCAGCTGGCAGGGCATCGTCGGCGACGCCGGCCGCTCGGTCGCGATCGACCACTTCGGTGCGTCGGCCGACTACAAGACCCTGTTCCAGAAGTTCGGCATCACGGCTGAGGCCGTCGTCGAGGCCGCACGCGAGTCGCTCGCTGCGGCGAAGAAGTAATCGAGGAGATAACGACCATGAGCACTCCCACTGAGAACCTCTCGGCCGCCGGCGTCAGCATCTGGCTCGACGACCTCTCGCGCCAGCGCATCCAGTCCGGCAACCTCGCCGAGCTCATCGAGCAGCGCAACGTCGTCGGCGTCACCACCAACCCGACGATCTTCGCCGGCGCCCTGTCCAAGGGCGAGGCCTACGAGGGCCAGGTGAAGGAGCTCGCCGCGGCCGACGCCAGCGTCGACGAGGCGATCTTCTCGATCACCACCGACGACGTGCGCGACGCGTGCGACATCTTCCTCCCCGTCTTCGACGCCACCAACGGCGTCGACGGCCGCGTGTCGATCGAGGTCTCGCCCGATCTGGCGCACGACACCGAGGGCACGATCGCCCAGGCGAAGGACCTCTCGGCCCGCGTGGACCGCAAGAACGTCCTCATCAAGATCCCCGCGACCAAGGCCGGCCTCCCGGCCATCACCGAGGTCATCGGCGCGGGCATCTCGGTCAACGTCACGCTGATCTTCAGCCTCGAGCGTTACGCCGAGGTCATCGACGCGTACCTCGCGGGTGTCGAGAAGGCCCAGGCCGCCGGTCACGACGTCGCGAACCTGCAGTCCGTGGCCTCGTTCTTCGTGTCGCGCGTCGACACCGAGATCGACAAGCGTCTGGCCGCGATCGGCACCGACGAGGCCGCAGCCCTCAAGGGCAAGGCCGGCATCGCCAACGCCCGCCTGGCCTACGAGCTCTACGAGCAGAAGTTCGGCGAGGACCGCGCGAAGAAGCTGCTCGAGGCCGGCGCCACGGTGCAGCGTCCGCTGTGGGCGTCGACCGGCGTGAAGGACCCCGCCCTGCCCGACACGCTCTACGTCACCGAGCTCGTCGCCCCCGGCACCGTCAACACGATGCCCGAGAAGACGCTCGAGGCGACCTTCGACCACGGCGTCATCACCGGCGACACCGTGACCGGCGGCTACGCCGAGGCGCACGACGTCTTCGACCGCCTCGCCGCGGCCGGCGTCGACGTCACCGACGCGACGCAGACGCTCGAGGACGAGGGTGTCGAGAAGTTCATCGCCTCGTGGCACGAGCTGCAGGACACGGTCAAGACCGCTCTCGACGCCGGAAGCGCCCAGGCAGCCCAGTGAGCTTCGCGGTCAAGGTCACGGGCCACGTCAAGTCGGTCGTCGACGCGGAGCTGCCGGGCCTGACCGGTTCACTCATCGCGTCGGGGATCACCGCGGGCGACGCCAGCCTCTGGGGCGCCGCCGCGGAAGACGAAGCGTCACGTCGCCTCGGGTGGGTGCGAGCGGTCTCCGTCTCGCGCCCGCTCGTGGCCGAGGTCACGGCCCTGCGCGACGAACTCGTCGCGCAGGGCGTGACCCGCGTCGTGCTCGCGGGCATGGGCGGATCCTCGCTCGCCCCCGAGGTCATCGCGCAGTCGGCCGGCGTTCCGCTGGTCATCCTCGATTCGACCTCGCCCGGACAGGTGCTCGCCGCCATCGACGGCGATGCCGAGTCCGGCGGGCTCGCCCAGACGGTGCTCGTCGTCTCGAGCAAGTCCGGCTCCACCATCGAGACCGATTCGGCCAAGCGCGCGTTCGAAGCCGCTTTCCGCGATCTGGGCATCGACCCCGCCGGACGCATCGTCGTCGTCACCGACCCGGGCTCCCCGCTCGAGGAATCGGCCCGCGCCGACGGCTACCGCGTCTTCACGGCCGACCCCACCGTCGGCGGCCGGTACTCCGCCCTCACCGCCTTCGGCCTCGTGCCCGCGGGACTGGCCGGCGTCGACATCGGCGACCTCCTCGACGAGGCGGATGCCACCCTGCTCGAGGTCGCGATCGACTCGCCCGACAACCCCGCCCTCGTGCTCGCCGCGGCGATCGCCGGAGGCGGCGTCGCGCGGCGCGACAAGCTCGGGCTCGTCACCGACGGCAGCCACCTCATCGGCCTGCCCGACTGGATCGAGCAGCTCGTCGCCGAGTCGACCGGAAAGCAGGGAACCGGCATCCTGCCCGTCGTGCTGCTGCCCGTCTCGCCCGAGCTCGAGGCGAAGCCCGCCGACCTCCAGGTCGTGCGCTTCGTCGATGACGCCCACGCCTTCCACCTCTTCGAGCGGCACACCGGTGAGGTGCTCGTCAGCGGCTCGCTCGGGGCGCAGTTCGTCGTGTGGGAGTACGCCACCGCGATCGCCGGCCGCATGATCGGCATCGACCCCTTCGACCAGCCCGACGTCGAGTCGGCGAAGATCGCCACCCGCGGCCTGCTCGACGCCCGCCCCGAACCGACCGCGCCGGCCTTCGTCGTCGACGGCGTCGAGGTGCGCGTCTCCGACCCGGCCCTGGCCTCCAGCGGCACGGTCGCCGGCGTGCTGGCGGCGCTGTGGCAGACGGTCCCCGCCGACGGCTACGTCAGCATCCAGGCGTATGTGAACCGTCTCGACCTGTCGCAGCTGGCCGGGCTCCGCGAGCTCGTCGCGGCCGACTCCGGTCGCCCCACGACGTTCGGCTGGGGTCCGCGTTTCCTGCACTCGACCGGTCAGTACCACAAGGGCGGACCCGCCAACGGCGTCTTCCTGCAGATCCTCGAACGCACCGACCTCGATCTCGAGATCCCCGGTCGGCCGTTCACCTTCGGACAACTCATCCAGGCACAGGCCGCGGGAGACGCGAGCGTGTTGGCGGAGGGCCACGGCCGTCCCGTCGTCACGCTGACGCTGACCGACCCGCAGGTCGAGGTGCTCTCACTCTTCGAGGCGGCACAATAAGCATGGTCGTAGAGATCACACCGGGTCACAACCCCCTCCGGGACCCCGAGGACCGCCGACTGAGCCGGATCGCGGGGCCGAGCGCCCTCGTCATCTTCGGCGTCACCGGCGACCTCTCGCGCAAGAAGCTCATGCCCGCGGTCTACGACCTGGCGAACCGGGGGCTACTGCCCCCGGGCTTCGCCCTGGTCGGCTTCGCGCGACGCGACTGGGAAGACCAGGACTTCGCCGAGGTCGTCTACGAGTCCGTCAAGAAGTACGCGCGCACCGAGTTCCGCGAAGAGACGTGGAAGGAACTGCTCGAGGGCATCCGTTTCGTCCAGGGCGAGTTCGACGACCCCGAGGCGTTCCAGCGGCTGAAGAGCACGGTCGACAAGCTCGACACCGAGCGCGGCACCATGGGCAACCACGCGTACTACCTGTCGATCCCGCCCAAGGCGTTCCCCCTGGTGACGACGCAGCTCAAGGCGTCGGGACTCGTCGGAGAATCCGCCGACGACACCACCGGGTGGCGCCGCGTCGTCATCGAGAAGCCCTTCGGCCACGACCTCGCCTCGGCGCGAGAGCTGAACGAGGTCGTCGAGAGCGCTTTCCCCGCCGACTCGATCTTCCGCATCGACCACTACCTCGGCAAAGAGACGGTGCAGAACATCCTGGCGCTGCGCTTCGCCAACGAGCTGTACGAGCCCCTCTGGAACCGCAACTACGTCGACCACGTGCAGATCACGATGGCCGAGGACATCGGAGTGGGCGGCCGTGCCGGCTACTACGACGGGATCGGCGCCGCGCGCGACGTCATCCAGAACCACCTGTTGCAGCTGCTCGCGCTCACCGCGATGGAAGAACCCATCAGCTTCAACGCCTCCGATCTGCGCGCCGAGAAAGAGAAGGTCCTCGCGGCGGTGCACCTGCCCGAGAACCTCGCCGAGGCGACGGCCCGCGGCCAGTACGCCGGCGGATGGCAGGGCGGCGAGGAGGTCCTCGGCTTCCTCGAAGAAGACGGCATGGCCCCCGAGTCCGTCACCGAGACCTACGCGGCCATCAAGCTCGAGATCAACACCCGCCGCTGGTCGGGCGTGCCGTTCTACGTGCGCAGCGGAAAGCGGCTGGGCCGTCGCGTCACCGAGGTGGCCGTCGTGTTCAAGCGCGCCCCGCAGCAGCTCTTCTCGCGCAGCCAGACGCAGGAGCTCGGTCAGAACGCGCTGGTCATCCGCGTGCAGCCCGACGAGGGCGTCACGATCCGCTTCGGCTCCAAGGTCCCCGGCGACGGCACGCAGGTGCGCGACGTCACCATGGACTTCGGCTACGGCCACGCGTTCACCGAAGCCAGCCCCGAGGCGTACGAACGCCTCATCCTCGACGTGCTGCTCGGCGACCCGCCGCTGTTCCCGCGTCACGAAGAGGTGGAGCTCAGCTGGAAGATCCTCGACCCGATCGAGGAGTTCTGGGCCGCCCAGAGCGGTCCGCTCGAACAGTATTCGCCCGGGTCGTGGGGACCGGCATCCGCCGACGAACTGCTCGCCCGTGACGGCCGCACCTGGAGACGCCCGTGATCATCGATCTGCCCGACACCACCGTCAGCGCGATCTCGAAGAAGCTCGTCAGCGTGCGCGAAGAGGGCGGCGCCGTCGCCCTCGGCCGCGTGCTCACGCTCATCATCGTGACCCACCACGGGGCCGAAGAGAAGGTCATCGAGGCCGCCAACGACGCCTCCCGAGAGCACCCCATGCGGGTCATCGCCGTGCTGTTCGGCGATGAGGACGAAGAGCCGCGGCTCGACGCCCAGATCCGCGTGGGCGGCGACGCCGGCGCGAGCGAGGTCGTCGTGCTGCGCGCGCACGGCGCCGCCGGCTCCAACGCCGAGAGCCTGGTCACGGGCCTGCTGCTGCCCGACGCCCCCGTCGTGGCCTGGTGGCCGGCCGAGGCGCCCGCCGACCCCGCGCACTCCCCCATCGGGCGCATCGCGCAGCGCCGCATCACCGACGCCTCGTCGCAGTCCGACCCCGCCGCGTGGGTGGCCCACCTCGGTGAGCACTACTCCCCCGGCGACACCGACTTCGCGTGGACGCGCGTCACCCGCTGGCGCGAACAGCTCGCGGCCGTGCTCGATCAGCCGCCCTACGAGCCCGTCACCGCGATCGAGGTGCGCGGCGCCGCCGACTCCCCCTCCACGGCGCTGCTGGCAGCATGGTTGGGCATGAAGCTCGACGCCCCCGTCGACTACGCCTACCTGCCCGCCGACGAATGGTCCAGCGGCATCAAGTCGGTGCGGCTCACCCGGGCGAGCGGCGACACGCTGCTCGAGCGCCCCGAGGCGAGTGTCGCGGTGCTCACGCAGCCGGGTCAGCCGACCCACGACCTGGCCTTCCCCCGGCGCACGCTCCGCGAGTGCCTGGCCGAAGAGCTGCGCCGCCTCGACCCCGATGTGCTCTACGGCCGCGTCATCACCGAGGGCCAGGAGCTGCTGCTGGCCGCGAGCGAACGGAACGCCTCATGACCGACACCGGAGCGACCAAGAACGTCATCATCAAGCACGACACCGACACGCTCGCCGAGTACGTCGCGACGCGCTTCATGAACCGCATCGTGAAGCGCGTGGCCGAGGGCAAGCGCATGCACATCTGCCTCACCGGCGGCACGATGGGCGGAGCGGTCCTGCGGACCGCGGCGCGCGACGAGCGTGCGGCGCGGGTCGACTGGTCGCTCGTGCACTTCTGGTTCGGCGACGAGCGGTTCGTCCCCCGTGATTCCGACGACCGCAACGAGAAGCAGGCGCGCGAGGCCCTCCTCGACCATCTCGACATCCCGGCCGAGAACATCCACACCGTCGCCTCGAGCGACGAGGGGCTCGATCTGGATGCCGCGGCGATCGCCTACGCCGACGAGCTCGCGCAGTTCGCGCCGTCGGACCGCAGTGAGACGGGGCCGTGGCCGTCGTTCGACATCTGCTTCCTGGGCGTCGGTCCCGATGCGCACATCGCGTCGCTCTTCCCCGATCGTCCCGAGATCTCGGTGACCGACCGTGCCACGGTTCCGGTGCGCGAATCGCCGAAGCCGCCGAGTGATCGCGTCTCACTGACGCGCCCGGTGATCAACTCGTCGAAGCGCGTGTGGATGGTGATCGCCGGCGCCGACAAGGCCGCCGCCCTCGGACTCGCCCTCGCGGGAGCCAGCTACCAGAGCGTGCCCGCCGCCGGGGCGAAGGGCCGTCGTCGCACCGCGTTCTTCGTCGACGAGGCGGCAGCCGATCAGGTGCCGCCGCAGCTCATCGAACGCGAGTACTGAGCGCGAGGACGCACGCTCCTGCGAAGAAGGACCAACGATATTCCCAGGTCGGATCCCGAAAGTCACGGCCTTGCGTTGTCTGTGGGCGCGGTCTAGGTTGCGGTTGGGGGCACCGTCACATCGAGATCTTGATCTCGCGTGGCGGCCGACGCAGTTGGGAGCGTCCGGATGCCTTATTTCGGTCGAGAACGAGAGAAGTGGTTTGCAGAGAGAATCGTCCACTCGAGAGTCGAGTCGGCGGGCCTGTTCGTAGGTGATCGTGGCACCGGCAAGTCGGCCCTCGCGTCCGAGTTCGCCCGCCACAACGGAACCGCCGTCGCGGTCGTCCGCCAGAGCGAGCGCATGTGGCCGTACTCGGGTCTCTCGGTCGTCGCGTCGGGTTTGAGCGGGCTCCGCGCGGAAGCTGTCGACGGCGTGCTCTCGCGCGGTCGCGACTGGCCCGAGCAGATGCTCGCCGAAGAGCTCAGCCGTGTACTCCGCCTGGTGCGGGACGAACCGGTCGTTCTCGTGATCGACGACCTCGACCTGATGGACGCCTCGAGCAAGACGGTGTGGGCGTACGTCTGCGGACGACTTCGCGGGACGGGCGTGAGCGTGCTCGCCACCGTGGGTCCGATGGGTCCACAGCACGCGTTCGCCGGGCTGCCCCAAACGAGGATCGACGACCTCTCGTTCGGTGAGGCCGTCGATCTCTCGCAGCTCTTCCTGGGGTCAGAGACGGCCCTCGCCGTCCTGCACATCGTGGTGTCGTCCACGAACGGCAATCCCTCGGTGATCTCGCGCGTGCGACTCACGCCGGAGGAAGCCGCGGGCGACGCCCCGCTCCCCCAGCCGCTACGCCTCGCCGACGAGGAGATCAGTCACCACAGGCTCGCACCTCGACGCGGTACCCCCGCCGTCAGTGACCTCATGGATCTCCTCGCGGTCGGACCGTTCTTCGCGCACGACCTTCTGCGGGCGGAGGCCGTCGAGCTCGGGGGCGACGTCGACGAGATGGTGGAATCCGGTCTCATTGCGACGCACGACGGCTTCGCCCGCATCTCCGATCCCGCGCGGCGTCTGAGCATTCACGCCGCGCTCCCGGCCGACGCGCGTCGTCGACTGCACGCCCACGCTGCCCAGGCCCATCGCGACAGTCACCCCGCCGTGCATCGTTGGCACGCGAGTTTCGCGGATGGCTCCGCCGCGGACGCTACGGAGCTCCTGCGGATGGCGGTGCACCTCGCTTCGGCGGGCGACCACACCGCCGCGGTGGAGTTCGCCGAACGTGGGATGCGAGGAGCCGATGCCGATGGCGAGCGCAACCCCCTCCTCGTCTCGCTCGCGGAGGCGCTGATCCTGCATGGACACGCCGTGCTGGGCCAGCATTACCTCCACCGCATCGACGGCATCCTGGACTCGGCAACCAATGCGCGAGCCGTCCGGGCACAGGTTCGCACGACTGACGTCGCCGACCACGCGATCGACGACGCTCTCGTCGATGAGGCGGTGCACCGTTGTGCGTCGGAAGACGCCGTCCGCCTCCTCGCAGAGGTGGCCCGTCTGCGGATCGCACGGGGTGAGATCGAGCACGCCGCCGTTCGCATCGCCGAGGCTCGGTCCTTGGGCGTCGCGTCGGTCGAAATCGAGCTCCTGGACCGCATCGTTCGCGAATCGGGCCACGCCGGCAGCGGGGAGGATTCGCCTGTCACGACCGATCTCGCCCGTCCGGAGGCGGCCCTGTCGCTCGACGAGTCGACCCTGGCGATCGCCGTCCACGTGCTGCGCGAGGAGTACCGCATGGCGCTACGACTCTGTACTTCGCTGCTCGATCGAAGGCCGCGCCTCGAGCCCCTCTGGAGAGAACGGGTGCTGCGACTCGTCGTGGCGGCAGAGGTCCGCGGCGGCGACGCGTCGACCACCCACGATGCGGTGGTGGCCTGGCGGCGCGAATGGCCCCCCGGCCGTACGCCGGATGCCGGCTGCGTGCTGATCCTCGCCTCGGCCGCCGCTCTCGGCACAGGCGACGACGTCGATGAGCTCGTCCGACGTGGTCGGGTTCTGTGCCGACGAGAGGGAATCGCGGCGCTGTTGCCCTGGTTCGACGTCGTCGACGGGGGGCGTGCCCTCGCCGAGGGACGCTACGACGATGCGGTCGTGTCGCTGCGGTCGGCCACCGACACACGCATCGGGACGGATCCCGCGGTGCTGCGTGCGCACGCCGATCTCGTCGAGGCACTGTGGTTGAGCGGTCGGCGCACCGAGGCCCGCTCCGTGCTCGATCAGTTCGAGCGTGCCGCGACGAAACGGGCACGGCGATGGTCGATCCTGGCCGTCGCGCGGGCGCGTGCCGTCTGCCGCTCCGAGCATCTCGGCATTTCGGCCTTCCGCGAGGCCGAAGCCGTCTACCGTCCCGACGACGCGCCCGACGAACATCATCGACTGCGGGAGGCTCGGCGGCGCACGCTGCCGCACAGCGTCCCCGAGACTCGGGCACCCCGCGTCGGGGACATCGCGGTCCCCGGCACGGGGTTGACGGAACACGAGCGGGAAGTGGTCGCCCTGGTCCAGCAAGGGCTTCGGAACCGGGAGATCGCGGCATCCCTCTTCGTCTCGCTGAGAACCGTCGAGCTCCGTCTGACCAACGTCTACCGCAAACTCGGCATCAGTTCACGCATGCACCTCGTCGCTCCGCCGCGCAGCGGTTCCGCCGGCTGAGGAAGCATCCGTGGGCCCGGTCGCGCGACGGTCGGGACTCTTCCAGCGACCGTCCGAAGCACGACCGAAGGCCGTCGCGAGGGCTCGGAGGCACAGCAGGGCATCGAGCACACGCATGAGGGGGTACAGCAGCACCGTCGATCGCGGCCGGGTGCCCGAGAGCGCGCAGGCGAACAGCGTCGAAACGAGATCCGCCGCCACGAAGGCGAGCAGGAGCGGAACGACCGGCAGCACCGTCATCACCTGTCGTGCCAGCTCGCCATCACCGCCCGGTACGACCAGTGCGACCACCGTCGCCGCCGTGGCGACCAGGAGCACCGGCAGGGTAAGCGCGAGGACGAGACTCGACAGGATCGTCTCCGCGATGAAGACCGCCAGTGCCGCCCAGAACACCCCGAGATGGATGCCGTGACGCCGGACCGTCTGCCAGAATCCGAGGTTCCACCGCCCGACCTGCCGCACGTAGTCGCCGAAGAGCGCCGGATCCTGCGTCTCGGCGATGGCGCACTCGGGATGGAACGCGATGCGACCGAGGGCCTTCGCGTGCACCTCGAATGTCATGTTGAAATCCTCGATCGACAAGCCGGGGGCGTCGATGTCGATACGACCGAGCACGTCGGTTCGGTAGAGGCTGGCGAAACCCGGCACGATCGCCACCGCGTCGGCAGCGGGCGCAGCCTGGCCGAATTTGTGCAGGTACTGCGTACACACGTACGTGCGCTCGCGATACGCGGTCAGGAATCGACCCATCCGGGTGTCCGGCGTGTCGTGGGCGGTCGTCGCACGTCCCGCCACCGCCACGACATCGGGGGTGGTGAAGAGGGGGAGCCCGGTGCGCAGATAGTCGGTGCGCGGCCGGGAATCGGCGTCGAGGAGCAGCAGCAGCGGAAAGCGCTCAGCGATCCGGAACCGCCCGAGCCCGGCCCGTATGGCCCCGGCCTTGCCGCGGTTGGGTGACACCTCGAGAGCCGTCGCCCCGGCCTCCCTCGCACGCGCGACGGTCGCATCGGTGGAACCATCCGACACCACGAAGACATTGCGTCCTGGAACGAGCGCCCGGGCGGCGGCCACCGCGTCGGCGATGACGAGTTCCTCATTGTGAGCAGCGATCAGCACAGCGACGTCGTCGGATCGAAAGTACATCGAGGGCACCAGCAGACGGGGATCGCGACGGTGGGCGCGAGCGATGCGGAGTGCTCCCACCACCCCCCACACCGCGGTGGAGACCCCCACGGTGCAGACGGCGACGAGCACGGCCAGTGCGACGGTCATGGCATCCTCTCCCCGGCGGACAGGGCCGCGTGCTCCCGACCGTACGCGGTCCGCGCGGGCCGGCCACCGCAAGGTGGATTGCGGTCTTACACACGCGTCATTGCGGTTGTCGGTACACCGCACGATGGCGTCCCGTTGCTTGACCCCCACCGGCCGGCGGGACCAATGTGGGCCGCGGATCGACGCCGAAGTCGACTCGATCCGGCCGAATCACCCGGACCGTCCGAGGGGACGCCCCCATCCCCTCGGACCCCCATTTGGAGGACCCCATGACGACTCTCGACGTGCCCACGTCCACCACGGCGATGCCGACGCCGCCGCCGACCGAGCGGACCTCCGCGTCCTTCGCCTACGACGTCGCCATCGTGGGTCTGGGCTACGTGGGTCTTCCGACCGCGTTGGCCTACCACGCGAGCGGCTCCCGCGTCCTGGCGCTCGATGTCTCACGGACGCGCCTTCGAGCCATCGCCTCGGGCAAGGCAGATCTCATCCACTCCGATCGCCAGCGGCTGAGCGCGGCCCTCCCCGACTCCGCCGCCTTTCGCCTGACCGGCGACGCGGCAGAGCTCTCGAACGCCGCGGCGATCGTCGTCTGCGTCCCCACGCCCGTCGATCACCAGCAGGTGCCCGATCTCGCTCCGCTGCGGGCGGCGTGCGCCACCGTCGTCGCCGCCGTCCGTACCGGTCAGCTCGTCATGTTGACGTCGACCACCTACGTGGGATGCACGCACGATCTCGTGGAGCAGCCGTTGCGAGACAGGGGCTTCTCGATCGGGCGCGATGCGTTCGTGGCTTTCAGCGCCGAACGCATCGACCCCGGCAACGTCGGTTTCGCGCAGGAGGTCGTTCCCCGAGTGATCGGCGGGGCCACTCAGGAGTGCGAAGAAGAGGGAGCCCGACTGCTCGCCCGGTACGCAGCACGCGTGCATCGGGTTTCCAGCCTGGCAACGGCGGAGATGACCAAGCTGCTCGAGAACACGTTTCGCGCGGTGAACATCGCCCTCGCCAACGAGTTCGCCGACATCTGCGGTGCGCTGGAGGTTCCCATCACCGAGGTGATCGAGGCGGCGAGCACCAAACCCTACGGTTTCATGGCGTTCTACCCGGGTCCGGGCGTCGGAGGGCACTGCATCCCGTGCGACCCGCATTATCTGCTGTGGCAGCTGAAGGCCCTCCGCTTCGACGCGGGCATCATCACGGAGGCCATGACCCGGATCTCCGCACGTCCGGCCCGCGTCGTTCAGCGTGTGCGCGACGAACTCGGACGCGCGGGGAAGGGAACGCTCCACGCGCGGGTGCTCGTGGTCGGCGTCGCCTACAAGCCTGACGTGGCAGACCTCCGCGAGTCGCCGGCGCTGGAGATCATGGACGGGCTCCTCGACCTCGGCGCGGAGGTGCAGTACATCGACCCGCACGCGCCGAGCGTGCGCCTGCACTCCGGACGCACGCGCGAGTCGCTCGCCGATCCCGCGACGTTCGCTCCCGACCTCGTGCTCGTGCACACGCGTCACCGCGACACCGACCTCGAGTGGCTCGCCCCCGATGCACTCGTCCTCGACGGCACGTACCGAAGCGACGACATCGCCGGTCGCGTGCTGCTGTGACATCCACCGACCATTCCGCGCGCATCCAGGAGATCCCCATGAAGACCCTTGTGACCGGAGGGGCCGGCTTCGTCGGCAGCCACCTCGTCGACCACCTCCTCCGGCTCGGCGACGAGGTCGTGGTCCTCGACGACCTGTCGACCGGCTCCGCCCGCAACCTCGCCGCCGCCGCCGAGAACCCTCGTCTCGAGATGGTCCACGGCTCGATCCTGAACACACAGACCGTGCGTACGGCGATGCAGTCGTGCGACCGGGTGTTCCACCTCGCCGCGGCGGTGGGGGTCAAACTCATCGTCGAGCAGCCGCTACGAGGGCTACGCATCAACATCCACGGCACCGAGAACGTGCTGACCGCGGCGATCGAGGCGCGGGCCTCGGTGCTGATGCTCTCCACCAGCGAGGTGTACGGAAAGAACACGGCCGACAAGCTCCGCGAGGATTCCGACCGCATCCTGGGGGATCCGCTCCTGTCGCGCTGGACCTACGCCGGGGCCAAAGGCATCGACGAGGCGTTCGCGAAAGCCTATTGCGACGAGGAGGGACTCGACGTCGCCATCGTGCGGTTGTTCAACACGGTCGGTCCGCGTCAGACCGGACGCTACGGCATGGTCCTGCCGAATCTCGTCGGGCAGGCGCTGCGCGGCGAACCGCTGACGGTCTTCGGCGACGGGCTCCAGACCCGATGCTTCTCGGCTGTCGAAGATGTGGTGCCGGCCCTCGAGCTCATCGAGCGCGACCCGCGCGCCCTCGGCGAGGCGTACAACCTCGGCGGAGCGCGCGAGATCTCGATCCTCGAGCTGGCAAGCGAGATCATCGCCACCTTGAACAGCCCCAGCGCCGTCGAGATGGTGCCGTATGCGCAGGCGTACGCGGCCGGGTTCGAGGACATGCGGCGCCGTGTGCCCGACAACACCAAAGCCCACGATCTCGTGGGGTACGAGCCCCGGACATCGCTGTCGACGACGATCGTCCGCGTCGCCGACGACCTGCTCTCGCGTGAACGTCTCGGATCCGATGCCATGTCCCTGGCACGCACCGGCGCCGTCCGCGGAGTGAACTGATGTGCGGCATCGCCGCCTCGGTCGGTCGCCACGGCGCGGCCTCTCGGGTGAAGGCCGCCCTCGAGCGTCTGGAGTATCGCGGCTACGATTCCGCCGGTATCGCCGCGCGCTCGGCTGACGGTGGCGTCGCCTACGCGCGGACCGTGGGGGGCGTGGCATCCCTGGGCACGGCCCCGGATGATCCGACCACCGCGGCCATCGGGCACACGAGATGGGCGACCCACGGCGGTGTGACGGAGCGCAACGCCCACCCGCTGCGCGACTGCACCGGTCGCCTGTTCATCGCCCACAACGGCATCATCGAAAACGCCGACATTCTGCGAACCGAGCTCGTCGCTGCGGGGCACCGGCTGACCAGCGATGTCGACTCCGAGGTCATCGTGCACCTGCTCGAAGACGCGCTGATCACTGCCGTCTCCCTCGCTGCCGCTCTCTTCGCGGCGGCAGAACGACTTCGAGGCAGCTGGGCCGTGGTCGCACTCGACACCCTCACCGGAGAGATCGCCGCCACGGCGCACGGCTCGCCGTTGATCGCCGCAGAAGCTGCCGACGGCGTGTACGTCGCGAGCGATGTGGGCGCCGTGGCCGACCGGGTCACCGAGTTCCGTGTGATCGACGACGACGATGTCGTGGTGCTCGATTCCGCCGGCATCCGATGGTGGGGCGCCGGGCAGAGCGCACCGACACCGGCGGCGCGTACCGTGCCACGCTCGCACCGCTCCCCCGTCGCGGGGCGTCACTCCGATCACATGGGCAACGAGATCGACGAGCAGCCCGCCGTAGCCCGGTCCATCGTCGACTCGCTGGCACCGCGCATCGCCGAGGGAGCGCTGTGGAACGACCTGGCGCTGCCTCCGATCGAGACGTTCGAGCGGGTGGTGATCCTCGGTTGTGGAACGTCTTTGCACGCCGGACGCGCGGTGGGCGGTGTGTTCTCGAAGCTCGGACGCCTCCCGAGCCGAGCCCTCGTGGCCAGCGAGTGCGCGGATGCCGTGTGGGAACCGCGCACCCTCGTGATCGCCCTCAGCCAATCGGGCGAGACCGCAGATGTGCTGCGCGCATTCGAGGCACTGCCGCGTACCGGCATCACGGTGCTCGCGCTCACCAACAATCCGATGTCTACGCTCGCGCGTCGTGCCGATGCGGTGATCGACTGCCTCGCCGGTCCGGAGATCGGCGTGGCGGCGACGAAGACCTTCCTCGCCCAGGTGCTGACGGGCGTCTGCGTGGCGCTGTCCGGCCTTTCGACCTCGCCCCGGCTCGCCCCGCGCGTCTTCGCCGCACAGCAGCGCGCACTGCATCATGCGCCCGCGGCCATCGAGCGGGCACTGCGGGTCTGGGGCGACATCGTCCCCGGCCTGACGAACCGGTTCGCCGAGGCGCCGGGCTTCCTCTTCCTCGGACGCGGGGGCGGCGTCGTCTACGCGGCCGAGGGCGCTCTGAAACTCAAGGAACTGACCTATCGGTGGGCCGAGCATCAGCCCGCCGGCGAGCTCAAGCACGGTCCGCTCGCGCTCGTCGGCCAGGGCACACCGGTGTTCGTCGTCGATGACGGGGACCCTCGGCTCGATGTCAGCATCGCGGAGGTGGAGGCCCGCGGCGGCCATGTCGTGCGGGTGTCAGGGCCGGGGCCGCAGACGTCGCCCTCTCGTCCGAACACTTCCGACGCCCTCCTGCTTCCCGCGTGGGGTCCCCTGGATGCCGTCGTCCCCCTGCAGATGTTCGCTCGAGCGCTTGCTCTCCACCTCGGGCACAACGTGGATCGGCCCCGCAACCTCGCCAAGTCCGTGACCGTCCAATGAGGATCGCGCCCCGTGCGACCCCGTCTCGAAAGGTCCTGCCGATGCCCACGCAGTCGATGGTGCTCCTTCCGCCCGCACACCGTTCACGTCTCCTGGCCGCTCTGGCCGTCGTATCGTTCGTGCTCGGCGCACTCGTCGCCGTTCCGACTCCCGTGCACGCCGCCACCTCCACGATCGTGAGCCTGACGTTCGACGACGCGAACTCCAATCAGCTCGACGCGCTCCCGGCGCTGAAGACCAATGGGATGAAAGCCACCTTCTACGTCCCGTCGGGCTACGTGGGCGCAGCGGGATACATGACCAGGGCGAATCTGAACACGCTCAAGACCGCGGGACACGAGATCGGCGGCCACACCGTCAACCATCCCGATCTGGCCGCCATCGGCATCGACGAGGCGCGCCGGCAGATCTGCACCGATCGCAAGACGCTCACCACCTGGGGCTTCACCGTCCGGAGCTTCGCCTATCCGTTCGCCTCGAGCACATCCGCTGTCGAACAGGCCGCGTCCGACTGCGGCTACCGGAGCGCGCGATCGCTCGGCGACATCCGCAGCCGGTTCGGCTGCCCGACCTGCGCCTACGCGGAGTCGATCCCGTCGGCGACACCCTTCGCTCTGCGCGCTCTGGATCAGGTCGAGACGACATGGACGCTCGCCGATTTGCAGCAGGGCGTGCTCAATGCCGAGAACGCGGGCGGCGGATGGGTGCAATACACCTTCCATGACGTCTGCGCGAATGCCTGCAGTACGATCGCCGTCTCGCCCTCCACCTTCGCGCAGTTCCTCACGTGGCTCGCGGCACGCCAATCCCGAGGCACGGTCGTCAAGACAGTCGGTGACGTCGTCGGGGGGTCCGCTCGTCCCGTCGTCAACGGTCCCGTGGTCCCCGCCCCCACCGGGACGACCAACGGGGTGGTCAACGCCGGCCTGGAGACGGCGGCCGCGGGAAGCGGGCCAGCCTGTTGGATGCGCGGCGGCTGGGGCACGAACTCTCCGACGTTCACGTCGGGCACCCCGGCTCACGCGGGTGCCGTCGCCAGTGCGATCTCGATGACCGGCTACTCCTCGGGCGACGCCAAGCTCTTGCCCCAGTTCGATCTCGGTCAGTGCTCTCCCACGGTCACCCCCGGACGCTCCTACTCCCTCCGCAGTTGGTACCGGGCCACGGTGGTCACGCAGTTCGCCGTCTACCTGCGCTCCAGTACCGGGGCGTGGAGTTACTGGACGTCCAGCCCGTGGTTCGCCGCGACCTCGACCTGGACCGAGGCCACCTGGACCGCGCCGACGATTCCGGCCGGATACACCGGCATCAGCTTCGCGCTGACGGTGTTCGGCAACGGCCTGCTCCGCACCGACGATCTGTCTCTGTACGACAGCGCCGGGGCGCCCCCGCCGGCCATCGGAGCGGCACAGGCCGAGACGCCTCTCTCCCGTCACGCGCCTCCGCCCGTGGACGGCTCCATCGAGGTCTTCACTCCGACCGAGAGCGACGTCGCCGGGTGAGGCGCGGCGAGAGGACGACGGCGGCGGTGCTCCTGCTCCTCACCGTCGTCCTCGGCGGCGGATGCAGCACCGCCTCCCGTCAACCGCCCGATCGCGACACGGGCTACCCGTGGCACACGAACATCGCGGCGACGACCTTCTGGGTGGGCGAGGTGTTCGACCCCGACGCCACGGACGGGAGCCAGCGGCTCTCGACCTACGACGCCGATTGGCTCGGGTCGTACGGGGGATGCGACGGCGTCGCTCACGGGGGCGCGTGCGCGACCGAGCGGCGCACCGGGGAGAACGGCTACTTCCCCACCACGATGACGCCGCTCGAGAACCCGTTCTACCTCGACCTGCCGTTCGACGACGTGAACGACCCCGAGGCTTTCGACGCCCGCGGCGATGTCGTGCCCTGGGCCTCGACGGCGCCGTACGCGGACGCGGTCCACGATCGCACCGTCAGCCTGATGAAGAACCGCTGGGTCGTCCTCCATCGCGACGGGCGCGTATGTTACGGGCAGATCCAGGACGCCGGCCCCGGTGAGTACCACGACGCCGCCTATGTCTTCGGTTCCGACGACCGCCGTCCGGCGAACGCTCGCTACAACGGCGCCGGCCTCGACGTGTCGCCCGCCCTCAACGGGTGCCTGGGATTCGCCGAGCTGAACGGCGACGACGACCGGGTGGACTGGGCGTTCGTCGATGACGCCGACGTCCCGGCCGGTCCGTGGACCACGCTCATCACCGCGAGTCCCGTGCGGTGACCACGGGCACGCAGACGAAAGGGCCGGANGACGCCGCTTCTTCTTCGGTGCGACGCTCTTTCACGTACGCGAGGTGCGTCTTGTAGGGCTCGGCCTTCGCGAGGGCCGGCGGGTTGCTCTTGTCGCGACCGGCGGGAAGGCCGGAGTGCGGGGAGTCGATGGTCTCGGGGATCTCGGCATCGGCGATGCCCGCCGCGAAGTACCGCACGGTCTCGTTGCCGAGGGCATCCCAGTACGACACGGCCACGCGGTCGGCGTGGAAGCCGTGGTCCTGCTCGCCCATCGGGCCCGCGCCTACGCGTGAACCCCGGATCGCGTTTCCGCCTGTCGCCATGTCAGATCTCCGCGAACTTGGTCAGCAGACCGAGGCCGACGATGGTGACGAACCACACCAGCGCGAGCACGATCGTGAATCGGTTGAGGTTGCGTTCCGCCAGGCCCGACGAGCCGAGCGCGGAGCTCATGCCGCCGCCGAACATGTCGGACAGACCGCCGCCGCGCCCCTTGTGGAGCAGGATGAGCAGGGTCAGCAGGAGGCTGGTGACTCCCAGGAGCACCTGCAGGACGAACTCGAGAATCTGCACTGTCGAAAGCCTTTCGCGAGCGGCCCAGTCGACCGCACAAGCGTCAAGTATACGGGGAGGCGCGCCGGGCGCACGGATGCCCGCGGCGAAGCGCCGCGGGCATCGGTGCGGGGGTCAGACCCCGACGTGCTTCTGGAAGCGGATGATCGCGGCGAACTCGTCGACGACGAGGCTCGCGCCACCCACCAGGGCGCCGTCCACATCGGGCTCGCGCATGAAGCCGGCGATGTTGCCCGACTTCACCGACCCGCCGTACAGCACGCGCGTGCGTGCGGCGGCGTCGGCGCCGAGCTTGTCGGCGACGACGGCGCGGAGCTTCGCGCAGACCTCCTGCGCCTGGTCGGGCGTCGCCGCCTGGCCGGAGCCGATGGCCCAGACCGGCTCGTACGCCACGACGATGTCGGCATCGGATGCCACGCCCTCGAGCGCGACCTCGAGCTGACCCACGGGCACGGCGCTGGCGCCGAACTTCTCGAGGTCCTCCGAGGTCTCGCCGACGCAGATGACCGGCACGACGCCGTGGCGCAGAGCCGCCTGCGTCTTGGCCGCGACGACCTCGTCGGTCTCGGCGTGGAACTGACGACGCTCGGAGTGACCGATGATGACGTACCGCGCGTTGAGCTTGGCCAGGAACTGGCCCGAGATCTCACCCGTGTACGCACCGGAGTCGTGTGCCGACAGATCCTGGCCGCCGAGGGCGAACGGGATCTTGTCGGCGTCGAGCAGCGTCTGGACGGTACGCAGGTCGGTGAACGGCGGGAAGACCGCCACCTCGACGCTGCTGTCGTCGTGCTGGGCGTCCTTCAACGTCCAGTGCAGCTTCTGGACGAACGCGACCGCCTGCAGGTGGTCGAGGTTCATCTTCCAGTTGCCTGCGATGAGGGGGGTTCGCCTGTTCTGCGCAGCAGACGATTCCGTGTCGATTACGACCATCCGAGGACCTCCAGTCCGGGGAGCTTCTTGCCTTCGAGGAACTCCAGGCTCGCGCCGCCACCCGTGGAGATGTGGCCGAACTCGTCATCCGAGAATCCGAGTTGACGCACGGCCGCGGCCGAGTCGCCGCCACCGACCACGCTGAGGCCGTCGACCTCGGTGAGAGCGGCAGCGACCGTCTTGGTGCCGGCTTCGAACGCCGCCATCTCGAACACGCCCATGGGGCCGTTCCAGAAGACGGTGCGCGAGGCGCGGATCGCGTCGGCGAAGATCTCCGCCGTGCGGGGGCCGATGTCGAGACCGAGACCCGAGGCGCCGAAGTCGGTGTCCTCGAGCGCGTCCGCGTCGGCGATCACGTGCTCGGCGTCCGCCGAGAACGAGGCCGCGACGACCGCATCGACCGGGAGGACGATCTCGACGCCGCGCTCCTTCGCCGTGGCGAGGTAGCCCTTCACGGTGTCGATCTGGTCCTTCTCGAGCAGGCTCGAGCCGACCTTGTGCCCTTCGGCGACGAGGAAGGTGAACATCATGCCGCCACCGACGAGGAGCTTGTCGACGCGGGGCAGCAGGTGCTCGATGACGCCGAGCTTGTCACTGACCTTCGATCCGCCGAGCACGACCGTGTACGGACGCTCCGGGTTCTCGGTCAGGCGGTCGAGGACCTCGAGCTCTTTCTGGATGAGCAGACCCGCGGCCGAGGGCACCAGCTGGGCGAGGTCGTAGACGCTCGCCTGCTTGCGGTGCACGACGCCGAAGCCGTCCGACACGAGCGCGTCGCCGAGTCCGGCGAGCTCCCGTGCGAAGGCCTGACGCTCGGCTTCGTCCTTCGAGGTCTCGCCCGCGTTGAAGCGGAGGTTCTCGATGACGGCGACCTCACCGTTCTCGAGCGAGGCCACGGCATCCTGAGCCGACTCGCCGACCGTGTCGCGCGCGAACGCGACCGGCTGGCCGAGCAGCTCGGACAGCCGCTGCGCGACCGGCTCGAGCGAGTACTTCGGGTCGGGCGCGCCGTCGGGGCGGCCCAGGTGCGAGCACACGACCACACGCGCGCCGGCGTTGATCAGTGCGTTGAGAGTCGGAAGCGACGCCCGCACGCGGCCATCGTCCGTGATGATCCCGTCCTTGAGAGGAACGTTGAGATCACAACGGACGATGACGCGCGTGCCGGCGAGCGACCCCAGCGAATCGAGGGTGCGCAGAGCCATGAAGGTTTACAGGCGCTCGGCGACGTACTCGGTGAGGTCGACGAGACGGTTCGAGTAGCCCCACTCGTTGTCGTACCACGACGAGACCTTGACGAGGTTGCCGCTGACGTTGGTCAGCTCGGCGTCGAAGATCGACGAGTGCGGGTTGCCCTGGATGTCGCTCGAGACGATCGGGTCTTCGGTGTACTGCAGGATGCCGTTGAGGCGACCCTCGGCAGCGGCCTTCTTGTAGACCTCGTTGACCTGGTCGACGGTCAGACCCTCGGTGGGCGTGACGATCGTGAGGTCGACGATCGAGCCGGTGGGAACCGGAACGCGGTACGACGAGCCGCTGAGCTTGCCGTTGAGCTCGGGCAGCACCAGGCCGATGGCCTTGGCGGCACCGGTCGAGGCGGGAACGATGTTGATCGCTGCACCGCGGGCACGACGCAGGTCGCTGTGCGGGCCGTCCTGCAGGTTCTGGTCGGCCGTGTAGGCGTGAGCCGTCATCATGAAGCCGCGCTCGATACCGAAGGCCTCGTTGAAGACCTGGGCGAGAGGAGCGAGGCAGTTCGTGGTGCACGACGCGTTCGAGATGATGACGTCGGTCTCGGGGTTGTACGTCTCTTCGTTGACGCCCATCACGATGGTCGCGTCGTCACCCGTGGCGGGAGCCGAGATGAGGACCTTCTTGGCACCGCCGGTGATGTGCTTCTTGGCGTCTTCGGCCTTGGTGAAGCGGCCGGTCGACTCGATGACGATGTCGACGCCGAGCTCGCCCCAGGGGAGGTTCGCCGGGTCGCGCTCTTCGAAGACCTTGATGGTCTTGTCGCCGACGGTGATGGAGTCTGCGGTGTACGAGACGTCCTCGGCGAGAACGCCGCCGACGGAGTCGTACTTGAGGAGGTGCGCCAGCGACTTGTTGTCGGTGAGGTCGTTCACCGCCACGATTTCGAGGTCGGCACCCTGCGCGAGAGCCGCGCGGAGGTAGTTGCGTCCGATACGGCCGAAGCCGTTGATTCCGATCTTGACGGTCACGGAATATCTCCTGAATCAGTTGTGCGCGAGAAGCGCGTGATTGCGGTGTTCGCTGGCGGACAACGGCGTCCCGGTGAGGTGTCCCACCGGGACGCCGCACCGTTTACGACAGTACCAGCAGACCCGTGGTCTTCTCTCGGGCCGCGGCGAAGCGGTCCTGGGCGTCGGCCCAGTTCGCGATGTTCCAGAACGCCTTCACGTAGTCGGCGCGGACGTTCTTGTAGTCGAGGTAGTAGGCGTGCTCCCACACGTCGAGCAGCAGCAGCGGAACCGTGCCGGCGACGATCTGGCCCTGCTGGTCGAAGAACTGCTGGATCAGCAGGTTCTGACCGATCGAGTCCCAGAACAGACCCGCCCAGCCCGAGCCCTGGACGCCGAGAGCGGCGGCGGTGAACTGCGCGCGGAACGCGTCGAACGAACCGAACTGGTCGTCGATGGCCGACTCGAGATCACCGGTGGGCTTGTCTCCGCCGTGGGGCGAGAGGTTCGTCCAGAAGATCGAGTGGTTGGTGTGACCGCCGAGGTTGAACGCGAGGTCCTTCTGCAGACGGTTGATGTTGGCGAAATCGCCCTTCTCGCGCGCGTCGGCGAGGAGCTCGAGGGTGGTGTTCGCGCCGTTGACATAGGTCTGGTGGTGCTTGCTGTGGTGCAGCTCCATGATGGTCGCACTGATGTGCGGCTCCAGCGCCGAGTAGTCGTAGGGCAGTTCGGGCAGCGTGTAGGTCGCCATGTTCTCTACTTCCGATCGGTCGCTGCCGAGGCCTCTTCACCGGGAAGGCGTGCCGAGGAACCGAGCAGCGAGGGTGACGTTTTCATCCTAGTGACGGGTAACGCACGAGCCACGGGGTTGCTTCCCCGAATGACGGAGGATAGATCGCCCGGGCGCGTCGCTCAGCGTGACGAGAGCGCCTCGGATGCCGGAACACACACGGCGAGAAACGGGCGGCGTAGACGCGGGCTCGATGCGCGCCGACTCGATCCGCATAGGAGGAGCACGAACGCTCCGCGGGCCCCACCACTCCGCCTGCGCGTCGACCGCGCGGCATCCGGACTCGGGGAGTCAGTCCTCGGCGCCGACCGGAACCGCGGCCTCGGTGCCGGGGATGCCCTCGACCTCGGCTTTCTTGTCGGCCATCGCCAGCAGACGGCGGATGCGACCGGCCACGGCGTCTTTGGTCAGGGGCGGGTCGGCGTGGTGACCCAGCTCGTCGAGGCTCGCGTCGCGGTGGGCCAGGCGCAGAGCGCCGGCCTGCTGCAGGTGGTCGGGAACCTCGTCGCCGAGGATCTCGAGCGCGCGCTCGACGCGCGCGCACGCGGCGACGGCCGCCTGGGCGGAGCGACGCAGGTTGGCGTCGTCGAAGTTGACGAGACGGTTCACGCCCGCGCGCACCTCGCGGCGCTGACGCATCTGGTCCCACTCCCCCGCGGTGCGGCGCGCGCCCATCTCGTACAGGGCACCCCGAATGGCTTCTCCGTCGCGCACCACGACGCGCGGCACACCGCGCACCTCTCGCGCCTTGGCGGGGATGCCGATGCGGTGCCCCGCGCCGACGAGGGCCATCGCGGCCTCCGACGACGGGCACGAGATCTCGAGCGCCGCCGAGCGGCCGGGGTCGCTCAGGGTGCCGCTCGCCAGGAACGCACCGCGCCAGATGGCGCTGAGGTCGGGACGCGATCCCGTCGTGAGCTTGTTGGGGAGGCCCCGCACGGGGCGACGGCGCTGGTCGAGCAGGCCGGTCTGACGAGCGAGTGTCTCGCCCGCCTCGATGACGCGCACCGCGTAGTGGCCGCCGGTGCGTCCGCCCGACCCCTGCACGTGGTGCAGCTCGGGACGCACGCCGTACAGCTCCATGAGGTCGCGGGCCACCCGGCGGGCCAGGATGTCGGAGTCGAGTTCGGCCTCGACGGCGACGCGGTTGGCGATGGAGTGCAGACCACCGGAGAAGCGCAGGAGGGCGGTGAGCTCGGCGATCCGCGCGGTCGGGCGCGGGTCGCGGACGGTGATGAGCTCGGCCTTCACGTCGGCGGTCAGGGGCACGGTTCTCCTCGGGTGGGGGCAGCGGGGACGACGGTACAGCCTACTCGCGACCGAGGTCGCGGTGAGCCACACGGACGGCCACCCCGGGCACATCGGACAGACGTGCAGCGAGTTCACGGGCCATGACGACCGACCGGTGCTTGCCGCCCGTGCAGCCGATCGCCACCACCGAGTGCCGCTTGTTCTCGCGCTGGTAGCCCTCGAGCACGGGGTTCAACGCCGCGGCGTACGCGCCGAGGAACTCCGCCGCCCCCTCCTGCCCGAGCACGTACTCGCGCACGCGCGGGTCTTCGCCCGTGAGAGCGCGCAGGTCTTCGTTCCAGAACGGGTTGGGCAGGAAGCGCATGTCGGCGACGAGGTCGACGTCGGGGGGCAGCCCGTACTTGAAGCCGAAGCTCATGAGGGTGACCGTGTGGCGTGCAGCACCCTCGTCGCCGAAGAGGGCGACCGTGCGCAGCGACAGCTGGTGCACGTTCAGCGACGACGTGTCGATCACGACGTCGGCGGCCTCCCGCACGGGTGCGAGACGTTCGCGCTCCCGGCGGATGCCGTCAAGGATCGTGCCCTCGCCCTGCAGCGGGTGCGGGCGCCGCACGGCTTCGAACCGCCGCACCAGCACCGCGTCGCTGGCATTGAGGAACACGACGCGCACCTGACGGCCCGCCTGCAGACTGCGCATCGCCTCGGGCAGATCGCTGAACAGGCTGCGACCGCGGACGTCGACGACCACCGCGACGCGCGGAACCGCCCCGCCGGCGAGCTCGGTGAGCTCGAGCAGCGGACGCAGCATCTGCGGCGGGAGGTTGTCGACGACGTACCAGTCGAGGTCTTCGAGGGCATTGGCCACGGTCGACCGCCCCGCGCCGGACATTCCCGTGACGATCAGCACCTCGCCTGGCTCGTCGCGTGCCGGTTCCATGGGCGATCGCCTCCCGTTGTCGTGTCCAGCCTACCGAGACAGGTGCGTGTGGATGGCCTCGGCCAGTGTCGGCCCGATACCCGGCAGCTCCGTGATCTCGTCGGGGGTGGCGTTCTTCAACGCCGAGACCGACCCGAAGTGGCGCAGCAGCGCTTTGATGCGGGTGTCGCCGAGTCCCGGCACCTCGGTGAGCACGCTCGTGATGTCGCGCTTGCGGCGCTTGCGTTGATGCACGATCGCGAACCGGTGGGCCTCGTCGCGCAGGCGCTGGAGCAGGTACAGGGCCTCGGAGGTGCGCGGCAGGATCACCGGGTACTCCTCCCCCGGCAGCCACACCTCCTCGAGACGTTTGGCGATCCCGCAGAGCGCGATCTCCTCGTGCCCCGCGTCGGCCAGCGCGCGTGCCGCGGCCGCGACCTGGGGCTGGCCGCCGTCGACGACGAGGAGCTGCGGGCGATACGCGAAGCGGGGGCGCTTCCGCGCCGTCACGACATCGCCGTCGGCCGTCGCCTCTTCGGAGTCGGGCGACGTCACGATCGCGCCGTCGATCGTCTCGGGCTCGATCTCGTCGGGTCGGTCCAGATACGCCACGCGTCGCGTGAGCACCTGGTACATCGAGTCGGTGTCGTCGGTCGTCTCGGCGACCCCGAACGAGCGGTACTGGTCTTTGCGGGGAAGCCCGTCTTCGAAGACCACCATCGAGGCCACGACGTTGGTCCCCGACAGGTGCGAGATGTCGAAGCACTCGATGCGCAACGGAGCCTCGGTCATGCCGAGCGCCTCCTGCAGGTCGGTGAGAGCCTGCGACCGGGCGACGTAGTCACTGGTGCGACGCGTCTTGTGGAGCATCAACGCCTGCTGCGCGTTGAGGGTGGCGGTCTTGAGCAGGTCGGCCTTGCGCCCGCGCTGGGCGACCTGCAGCGTCACCGGGCGGCCGCGCCGATCGCGCAGCCAGTCCTCGAGCTGCGGGGCGTCGTCGGGCAGCTCGGGAACCATCACCTGGCGCGGGATGTCGGCGGCATCCGCATCGCCGTAGGTGCGCTGCAGCACCTGGTCGACGAGGTCGGCGCCCGAGATGTCGATCTCTTTCTCGATCGTCGTGGCGCGCACGCCGCGCACGCGCCCGCCCCGCACGACGAAGTGCTGCACGGTGGCGGCGAGTTCGTCTTCGGCGATGCCGAAGAGATCGGCATCGGTGTCGGGCGCCAGCACCAGGGCGCTCTTGCCCAGCACGGCGTCGATGGCCTGCAGACGGTCCCGGTAGAGGGCGGCGGCCTCGTAGTCCATCGCCGCCGACGCCTCTTTCATGCGGGCGGTGAGCTCGCGCGCGAAACGCTGGTCGCCGCCCGACATGAAGGCGACGAAATCGTCGACCATCGCACGGTGCTCGGCGATGGTGACCTTCATCGAGCAGGGTCCGCCGCAGCGGCCGATCTGCCCGGGGAAGCACGGCCGCCCCGAGGCCATGGCCTTCTTGTACGACGAATCGCTGCAGGTGCGGATCGGGAAGACCTTGATCATCAGGTCGATCGTGTCGTGCACCGCCCACACCTTGGGGTACGGCCCGAAGTACTTCGCCCCGCGGATCTTGGGGTTGCGGGTCACGATCACGCGCGGCGCCTCGTCGGCGAGGGTGATCGCCATGAAGGGGTACGACTTGTCGTCGCGGTAGCGCACGTTGAAGGGCGGATCGAACTCTTTGATCCACATGAACTCGAGCTGCAGCGAGTCGATGTCGCTGGGCACGACCGTCCACTCCACGCTCGCCGCGGTCGTGACCATGCGGCGGGTGCGTTCGTGCAGCGAGTGCAGGGGCGCGAAGTAATTCGACAACCGGGCGCGCAGATTCTTGGCCTTGCCGACGTACAGCACACGGCCCTCGGCATCGCGGAACCGGTAGACCCCCGGGTTGGTGGGGATCTCGCCGGCTTTCGGACGATAGGGCAGGTGCGACATCCGTTCTCGGGATGCCACGGCTCAGCCCGCCGCGCTCACGAGCTCCGGCTCGGCGCGTGCGGCGTCGAGCGCGGCGGCGTTGCGCTGCGTCCCCGTGCGTCCGGACTCCAGCAGCTCGGCCAGGAACGCACCCGTGTGGCTCGCCTCGACCTTCGACACCTGCTCGGGGGTTCCGGTCGCGACGACCATGCCGCCGCCGGAGCCGCCCTCGGGGCCGAGGTCGATCACCCAGTCGGAGCTCTTGATCACGTCGAGGTTGTGCTCGATGACGATCACGGTGTTGCCCTTGTCGACGAGGCCGTTGAGCACCTTGAGCAGCAGCGAGACGTCTTCGAAGTGCAGGCCCGTGGTGGGCTCGTCGAGCACGTAGATCGACCGACCGTTGCTCCGGCGCTGCAGCTCGGTCGCGAGCTTCACGCGCTGCGCCTCTCCACCCGACAGGGTCGTCGCCGACTGCCCGAGGCGCACGTAGCCGAGGCCCACGTCGACGAGCGTCTTGAGGTAGCGGTGGATGGCCTGGATCGGCTCGAAGAACTCGGCGGCCTCGGCGATCGGCATCTCGAGCACCTCGGCGATGTTCTTGCCCTTGTAGTGCACCGACAGGGTGTCGCGGTTGTACCGCTTGCCGTGGCAGACCTCGCAGTCGACGTACACGTCGGGCAGGAAGTTCATCTCGATCTTCAGCGTGCCGTCGCCCGAGCAGGCCTCGCAGCGTCCGCCCTTGACGTTGAAGCTGAAGCGCCCGGCCTGGTAGCCGCGCACCTTCGCCTCGGGCGTCTCGCTGAACAGGCTGCGCACGCGGTCGAACACGCCGGTGTAGGTCGCCGGGTTCGAGCGCGGGGTGCGGCCGATGGGCGCCTGATCGACGTGCACGACCTTGTCGAGGTTGTCGAGCCCGGTGACGCGCGTGTGCTTGCCGGGGACGCGGCGCGCCCCGTTGAGCTTCGAGGCGAGCACTTCGTACAGGATGCCGTTGACCAGCGTCGACTTGCCCGAGCCGCTGACGCCGGTGACGGCCGTCAGCACCCCGAGCGGGAAGTCGACCGTGACGTTCTGCAGGTTGTTCTCGCGTGCACCGACGACCGTCACCTGACGCTTCTTGTCGATCTTGCGGCGCTTCTTGGGCGCCTCGATCGCGCGGCGTCCCGAGAGGTACGCGCCGGTGAGGGAGTTCTCGTCGGTCAGGAGCCCGGCGAGGGGGCCGGAGTGAACGACATTGCCGCCGTCGACGCCGGCCCGGGGACCGATGTCGACGACCCAGTCGGCCGCGTGGATGGTCTCTTCGTCGTGCTCGACGACGATGAGGGTGTTGCCGAGGTCGCGCAGCGTCTCGAGCGTCTGGATCAGGCGGCGGTTGTCGCGCTGGTGCAGACCGATCGAGGGCTCGTCGAGCACGTAGAGCACGCCGGTGAGGCCGGAGCCGATCTGCGTGGCCAGTCGAATGCGCTGCGCCTCGCCGCCCGACAGCGTTCCGGCCGCCCGGCCGAGGCTGAGGTAGTTGAGGCCGACCTGCAGCAGGAAGTCGAGGCGGGCGCGGATCTCGCGCAGCACGGCGGCGGCGATGGTGGCCTCACGGGCCGTGAGCTTCAGCTTCGAGAAGAACTCCCGGGCGTCGGCGAGGCTCATGCGCGAGGCCGCGGCGATCGACGTGTCGTCGACGAGCACCGCCAGCACCTCGGGCTTGAGGCGATCGCCGTCGCAGACGGCGCAGGGGACCTCGCGCAGGTACTCCGACCACCGCTGACGCTGCGTGTCGGATTCGGCCTGCAGGTACTGCCGCTCGATGTAGGGCACGACGCCCTCGAAGCCCGACGCGTACCGCATCTCACGGCCGTAACGGTTCTTCCACTTGACCGTGACCTTGTAGTTCTCGCCGCGCAGCACCGCCTGCTGCACGTCGTGCGAGAGCTTGCGCCACGGGGTGTCGAGCGAGAAGTCGAGGTCGCGGGCGAGCCCCTCGAGCAGGCGCTCGTAGTACTGGAAGAGCCCCTTGCCCTGCGTGGTCCACGGGAGGATCGCCCCGTCGCGGATCGACAGCTCTTCGTCGCCGAGCATGAGGTCGACGTCGACCGACATGCGCGTGCCGAGGCCGGAGCACACCGGGCAGGCGCCGAACGGGGCGTTGAACGAGAAGGTGCGCGGCTCGATCTCGGTCAGCTGCAGCGGGTGGCCGTTGGGGCACGCGAGCTTCTCGGAGAACGACTGCCAGGCGTCGTCGCCCTCTTCGTCGACGAAGTTCACCTGCATGATGCCACCGGCCAGGCCCATGGCCGTCTCGACCGAGTCGGTGACGCGGCTGAGGTTGTCTCCGGATGCCACGAGTCGGTCGACGACGACGGCGATGTCATGCTTGTAGCTCTTCTTCAGCGTCGGCGGCTCGGCGAGCTGCACGAGGTCACCGTCGACGACGGCGCGGGCGTAGCCCTTCGCACTGAGCTCCTTGAAGAGGTCGACGAACTCACCCTTCTTCTGCGTGACCACGGGGGCGACGATCTGGTACCGCGTGCGCTCGGGCAGCTCCATGAGCTGATCGGCGATCTGCTGCACGGTCTGACGCTGGATGCGCGCGCCGCAGTCGGGGCAGTGGGGGACGCCGATGCGCGCCCACAGCAGACGCATGTAGTCGTGGATCTCGGTGATCGTGCCCACCGTGGATCGCGGATTGCGGTTGGTCGACTTCTGGTCGATCGAGACCGCCGGGCTGAGTCCCTCGATGAAGTCGACGTCGGGCCGGTCGACCTGGCCGAGGAACTGACGTGCGTAGGCGCTCAGGGACTCGACGTACCGTCGCTGGCCCTCGGCGAAGATCGTGTCGAACGCGAGGCTCGACTTTCCCGAACCGGACAGCCCCGTGAACACGACGAGCGAGTCGCGCGGAATGTCGAGGTCGACGTTCTTCAGGTTGTGGACACGGGCACCCCGAACGCTCAGCTTTCCGCTGGTGCCGGAGTTCGCTGACGACGAGGGAGAGGAAACGGGAACGATGGGCACGTGTTAAGTCTAGGTCGGGCCTCCGACATCGGCCCCGGGTTCGCACCCGGCGCACGGATGTGCATGCCCGCGCCGGGTCTTTCTCAGTCGCGCGGCGAGGCGGCGAAGGGCGCGAGATCATCGCGCAGGGCGACGAGCTGACGCTCGTCGATGCCGACGCGCGCCATGATCTGCGCGGGCACCGCGAGCGCGCGTTCGCGCAGTGCCCGACCCTCGTCCGTCAGGTCGATGTCGAGCACGCGCTCGTCGGTGGCCCGCCGGGTACGCGCGACGCGCCCCTGCGCCTCGAGTCTCTTGACGAGCGGCGAGAGCGTGGCCGGCTCCATGGCGAGTTCGGCAGCGAGGTCGCCGAGCGATCGCGGGGCGCGCTGCCACAGCGCGAGCATGACCAGGTACTGCGGGTGCGTCAGCCCGAGCGGCTCGAGCACGGGGCGATAGATCGACACCACGTTGCGCGCGGCCGTCACGAGCGCGAAGCACACCTGGTTCTCGAGCTTCAGGGGATCGTCCACACCACACCTTCCCATTCGTTAGTACACTAAAGATCATGACACGAAAGGATGCCGATCGCCCACCGCTCCGCGAGCGCGTGCGCGAAGCCGGTGGCTGGTACCAGTACCTCAACACGCGCCTCATCAAGGTGGCCGGCCCGGCATCGGTCGGCCCGTACGAGACGACCCCCGAGCCGGTTCGGACCGGTCGGCCCTGCCCGCTCTGCGGGCACGCGATGACGGAGCACTCGGTCGACCGCACCGGCCCGAAGCCCCTGCTGCACTGCCCCTGACCACGTCCCGGACGTGCGCACGCACGCGCGCGACCGATGCCCGCGGTTCGTGCGCACGCCAGCCGAGGCGCAGCGCTCATCAGCCGCGCGTTGATCCGAGACACAGCGCATGACAGCCGTGCGTTCAGCCGAGGCGCAGCGCACCCCGGCCGCGCCGTCACCTGAGACGCGGACGCCCGTTCTCGTCGAGGGGCCATCCCGGATTGACCGCGATCTCCCACGGATGCCCGTCGGGGTCGACGAACACACCCGAGTACCCGCCCCACGGCGTCGGCGCACCGCCACGACCGAGGCGTGCACCGGCGGCAACGGCGGCGTGCAGGATCGCATCGACCTCGGCGGCTCGCCGGACGTTGTGGGCGAGTGTGATCCCGCCCCATCCCCCGGCGTCGTCCACGGCGGAGTCCTCGGCGAGCGACGCGCGGGCCCAGAGCGCCACCACCATGCCCCCGGTGTCGAAGAACGCCACCTCACCCTCGACGGAATCCGCGTGGCGTCTCCACCCGAGGCCCTCGTAGAATTCCAGCGACCGAGCCAGGTCGCGCACGCCCAGCGTGATCAGCGACACTCTCTGCTGCATGAGCCCTCCTGCGGCATCCCCTGTGGCATCATCCCCCGCGACGTCATCGCCTGCAACGTCATCGCCTGCCGCATCTCGTGACTCCCCCGGCTGCGCGACGGTTCTGCCACCGGGTCAGGCGTGACCGGCCCGCTCCATCGCCCGCAGCTCCTTCTTCATGTCCTGCACCTCGTCGCGCAGTCGGCCGGCGAGCTCGAACTTCAGCTCCGCCGCGGCCGCGAGCATCTGCTGCGTCAGATCGGCGATGGTCGACTCGAGCTGGTCGGCACCCTCGGCGGCGATACCGGTCCGGCGCAGCGACGGAGTCGGCGACTTGCCCTTGCCCCCCTTGTCGGTGCGCGCGAGCAGCTTCTTGGTGTCGGAGGCCTCACGGTTGAGCACGTCGGTGATGTCGGCGATCTTCTTGCGCAGCGGCTGCGGGTCGATCCCGTGCTCCAGGTTGTAGGCGACCTGCTTCTCCCGGCGGCGCTCGGTCTCTTCGATGGCCTTCTGCATCGAGTCGGTCATGCGGTCGGCGTACATGTGCACCTCGCCCGACACGTTTCGCGCCGCGCGGCCGATCGTCTGGATCAGCGAGGTGCCACTGCGCAGGAACCCCTCTTTGTCGGCATCCAGGATCGCCACCAGGGAGACCTCGGGAAGGTCGAGCCCCTCGCGCAGGAGGTTGATGCCCACCAGCACGTCGTAGACGCCGGCCCGCAGCTCGGTGAGCAGTTCGACGCGGCGCAGGGTGTCGACGTCGGAGTGCAGGTAGCGCACGCGCACCCCGTGCTCGCCGAGGAAGTCGGTGAGCTCCTCTGCCATCTTCTTCGTCAGGGTCGTCACGAGCACGCGCTCATCGCGTTCGACACGCACCCGGATCTCTTCGAGCAGGTCGTCGATCTGCCCCTTCGAGGGCTTCACGATGATCTCGGGATCCACCAGCCCCGTGGGGCGGATGATCTGCTCCACGACACCGTCGGCGATCCCCATCTCGTACCGCCCCGGCGTGGCCGAGAGGTACACCGCCTGCCCGATGCGCTCCTTGAACTCGTCCCAGCGGAGCGGTCGGTTGTCCATGGCGCTGGGGAGGCGGAAGCCGTGCTCGACGAGCGTGCGCTTTCGCGAGGCGTCGCCCTCGTACATGGCCCCGATCTGCGGAACCGTCACGTGCGACTCGTCGATCACCAGCAGGAAGTCGTCGGGGAAGAAGTCGAGCAGGGTGTGCGGCGGGTCGCCGGGCATGCGGCCGTCCATGTGACGCGAGTAGTTCTCGATCCCGGAGCAGAAGCCCAGCTGCTGCAGCATTTCGAGGTCGAACGTCGTGCGCATGCGCAGCCGCTGCGCCTCGAGCAGCTTGCCCTGGGACTCGAACTCTTTGAGTCGCTCCTCGAGTTCGTGCTCGATGGTGCCGATGGCGCGCTGGACCGTCTCGGTACCGGCCACGTAGTGCGAGGCCGGGAAGATCGGCACGGAGTCCATCTTCTCGATGACGTCGCCCGTGAGCGGGTGCAGCGTGTACAGCGCCTCGATCTCGTCGCCGAACATCTCGATGCGGATGGCGTACTCCTCATACACCGGGATGATCTCGATCGTGTCGCCGCGCACGCGGAAGTTCCCGCGCGAGAAGTCGACGTCGTTGCGGTTGTACTGCATCGAGATGAACTTGCGGATCAGCGCATCGCGGTCGTAGCGCTCCCCCACCTGCAACGCGACCATGGCGCGCAGGTACTCCTCGGGCGCACCGAGGCCGTAGATGCAGGACACCGTCGACACCACGATGACGTCGCGGCGGGACAGGAGGGAGTTGGTGGTGGAGTGCCGCAGACGCTCGACCTCGGCGTTGATCGAGCTGTCCTTCTCGATGAACGTATCGGTCTGCGGGACGTACGCCTCGGGCTGGTAGTAGTCGTAGTACGACACGAAGTACTCGACGGCGTTGTTGGGCATGAGCTCCCGGAACTCGTTCGCCAGCTGCGCGGCCAGGGTCTTGTTGTGCGCCAGCACCAGGGTGGGGCGCTGCACCTGTTCGACCAGCCACGCCGTCGTGGCCGACTTGCCGGTTCCGGTCGCGCCCAGCAGGACCACGTCGGTCTCGCCGGCGTTGATGCGCGCGGCGAGGTCGGCGATCGCGTGTGGCTGATCGCCGGAGGGGGTGTATTCGCTGATGACCTCGAAGGGGCGAACGGATCGGGTGGCCTGCATGCTTCCAGCGTAGGCGGGGCCTCCGACATCGGGGGCGGGTTGCGTTCGCCCTGGGCGAGCGCGCCGGCGCGCTCGCCCTCAGCCGGCCTCGGCCACGCGCGCCCAGAGCTCGTCGACCTGGTGGCGCGTGGCGTCGAGGTCGGCAGCGGTGTCGATGACCACATCGGCCAGGGCGAGGCGTTCGTCGTCGCTGACCTGCGATGCGATCCGCGCACGCGCATCGTCCTCGCTCATCCCCCGGGTCTCGACCAGACGCCGCACGCGCACCGCCGCCGGGGCGTGGGCGACGACGACGAGATCCCACTCGTCCCCCGCCCGTGCCTCGGCGAGCAGGGGGACGTCGTAGACGACGACGGCCTCGGGGTCGGCGTCGAGCGCCGCGCGGAAGCGCCGGACCGACTCCGCCCGCACCGCGGGATGCACGAGCGCGTTCAACGCGGCCAGTCGATCGGGGTGCCCGAACACGCGAGCACCCAGCGCCGCGCGGTCCAGCGATCCGTCGGCGCGGAGCACCTCGGGGCCGAACTCCGCGGCGATGCCGTCGAGGACCGGGGTCCCCGGCGCCTGCACTTCGCGCACGATCGCGTCGGCGTCGACGACGACGGCGCCCTTGGCGGCGAGAAAACCGGAGATGGTGGACTTGCCCGAGGCGATTCCGCCCGTCAACGCGAGAAGAGGCACGATCCGAGGATGCCATACCTCGGCCCTCGCGCCCGGAGACGTCCCGCGGGCGGAGCGTGGTCTAGCATTCGTCCAGAGGCGGGATCTTCTCCGGCCCCCACCGAGGAAGCACGACGATGACCGACCCGAACATCACGGTGGTGATCGAGGACGACCTCGACATCCGCACGCTGATCGCCGCGGTGCTCGAGAGCGCGGGCTTCGTCGTGCACACGGCCCCGAACGGCTTCGACGGGATCGATCTCGTCCAACGTTACGATCCGGCCGTGACCACGCTCGATGTGAGCATGCCCGGCATCGACGGGTTCGAGACGGCCCGGCGGATCCGCGAGTTCAGCTCCACGAAAATCCTGATGGTGAGTGCCCGCGTCGACGAACTCGAGCAGCTCTCGGGCCGCGATGCCGGCGCCGACGACTACCTCACGAAACCCTTCCGCCCGCGAGAGTTGCGCGAGCTCGTCCAGAAGCTCGTGGCGTCGAGCTGAGCGACGCCGGGCGACGCCCGGGCGGGCCCGCCCGCGTTCAGTGCCCGGTGAGGCCGAACGGCTGATCGCCCGTGAGCGCCGCCTGCGCCGCCGCGGCGTCGGCCCGCTCGGACAGGACCGCGGCGTCGTGCCCGTGCTCGTCCGAGAGCGCCATCCCGACCCCGACGACCGGGACGACCGACGCCCCCACCCCCGCCAGGTCGGCGATCACCCGCGCGTGCAGCACCCGCCCGGCGCGACGCACGTCGGTCGTCGGCGTGGTCGTGAACGCCACGTTCAGCCCCGTGGCATCCATCTCCCCCACCAGCGCCATCGTGGGCGCGTGGCGGCGGACCGACGCCCAGAGCTCGCGGGCGATCCCCTCGCCTTCGTCGGGTCCGAAGGCGGTCACCACGCGACGCAGGTCGTCGATGCGGATGCCGATGACGCACACGCCCTCGCCCGCCCGTTCCGCCCGCGCACAGGTGATGGCCAGAGCGGCTTCGAACGATTCGCGCAACAGCACGCCGTCGCGATCGACGGAGAGCCGTCGGATGTCGGGCAGTCCGCGCAGCGCCGACTCGTTCGCGCGCAACGCCGAGGTGACGATGACCGCGGCGATCACCAGGGTCATGGTGAGCAGTGCGGACACGCGGGTGTCGAAGACGGTGCGGAACAGGTCGCTGTCGGGGCCGACGGTGACGAAGACCACGCTGCGGGCGAGGAACCAGACCGCTTCCACGCTCAGCACCAGGGTGAGCCCGCCCGAACTCCAGCGTCGGCCGATGGCGGCGCGCCGCGTCTCGACGGCGCCGGCGATCGCGAACAGCGCGTTGCCGAGGAAGTACGGCACGGCGCCGGCCCATTCGCCGCCCTCGGGGCCGGCGATGAGCGCGGCCGAGATGACGATGAAAACCGTCACCGCCATCACGACGGCGGGCGCCCTCATGGCGTGCCGGTTGTACGACACGCACCCCAGCCAGATGAAACCGGTGGCGGCGACGAAGGCGCCGTTGCCGAGCGCGACGGCCATCCAGGCGTCGGGGAGGAGCATCCACGCGAGATAGCAGACGGCCGACAGCGTGCCCGACAGGTAGGCGCCCGCCCACAATCGTCCCGGCGGGGAATCCTGCGACATGAGGGTGTCGAGCAGGAACATGACGGTGGACACGACGATGACGAGCGACGCCGCCGCCTGCAGCGTCAGCACGTCGAGGTTCACCCCTCTTCTCCGGTCCGGGGAAGCCGCACGGCGAAGGCGGCGCCGTCACCGGGTGCGGTGCGCACCGTGATCTCGCCGCCGTGGGCTCGCACGATGTCGCGGCTGATGGCCAGCCCCAGCCCGCTCCCGTGCGTCGAGGACTTGCGCACGGCGTCACCGCGGAAGAAGCGCTCGAACAGACGCGCCTGCTCGCTGACGCTGATGCCCGGGCCGTCGTCGGCGACCACGACGGTCACGGATCGGGCATCCGCCGTCACGGTGACGGCCACCGCTCCGCCGCGCGGGTTGTACTTGACCGCGTTGGAGAGCAGGTTGTCGATCACCTGCCGCACCCGGTGCGCGTCGACGACGGCGATGACTCCGTCGTCGATCCCCGTTCCGTCGAGGCGGATCTGCTGTTCGACGGCGCGCGGCATGATCGAGTGGATGGCGGTGCGGACCAGGGCCGAGACATCGGCCGGCGCACGTTCCAGGTCGACCCCGAAGCCCTCTCCCGATGCCGTGGACAGGGCGAGGATGTCGGCGACCAGTTCCGACAGACGTGCCGCATTGCGCTCGGCCACCTCGAGCCGCTCCCGGGTGGCCTCGGTGATCGTGTCGTCGTCGAGGGCCAGATCGAGGTACCCGAGGATCGAGGTCAGCGGGGTGCGCAGCTCGTGCGAGACGCTCGCGACGAAGTCCTCCCGGATGCGACGCGCCTGCTCCTCCACGGTGACGTCGCGCGACACGATGATGCCGCCGGCATCCTCGCCCGCTCGAGCGGGGAGACGCCGCGCGGTGACGCTCAGCGCGCGGCGGCCCTCGCCGGGCTGTCCGTACCAGACGAGCTCGCCCTCGAAGGCTTCGCCGGCGCGCGCGCGGGCCAGTGGGGCGTCCCGCGGCGCGATGGGCGTCGCGCCGTCCGCGGCGAAGACGGCCAGGTCGCGTCCCAGGGCGTCGACGGGGTCGAGCAGGCGCGCGTGCGCGGTGTTCGTGACCACGAGCTCCCCCGTCGGCGTCACGCTCGTGACGCCGAAGTCGACGGCATCCAGCACCTCGGTGACCAGGTCCTCCTGTCGGCGCGACCGGTCGACGGCGCGCCGGAGCTCGGTGGACTGCTTCTCCAGCAGAGCACGTTGGGCGCGGGTCCGGCGGGAGGTCAAGTGCGCCATGGATGCCAGAGCGGCGAGGGTGAAGGGAAGGATCAGCGTGGAGGCGCTGAAGCGTTGCAGGGGGTCGGTCGCCAACTGCTGCACCATGACCGCGCAGATCACCGCGGTGAACGCGATCACGCCGCGCAGGCCGAGGATCATGCCCACCCAGATCGCGGGGAAGGCCCAGAGCAGACCCACTCCGGCGAGGGGAGCGCCCACACGCAGCATGGCGACCGCGAGCACGTCGACGATGGGCACGAGACCGACGGTCCACCACGGAATCCGCTGCCACGGCGCCAGGACGCTAACGATGGCGACGATGAAGATCACGGCCGCACCGGCGACGAAGAAGGGGCCCGAGACGACCTGACCAAGCGCGATCGACACCACGACAACGATCAGGGTCGCTGCCGACAGAAGCAACTGGTTCGACAGGATGCTGCGACGGAGGCCGAGACGCTCACTGTTCATGGTGCGCCATGGCCTCGACCATAGCCTTTTCATTGGCTCGGTGGGGCGCGGGCACCCGTGGCGCGCAGAAATGGCGCCCGTCGCGCAGCGCTCGGTTCAGAAGCCGAAGTCTCCCCCGAAATCACCGCCGAAGTCGCCGCCGAAGTCGCCGCCGAAGTCACCGCCTCCAAAATCGCCCCCGCCGGCGTCCACGGCGCCGGCGTCACCCTCGCCCCCGGTGGAGTCGGCGACGGCCGAATCGGCGGACGCCCCGTCGGCGAATCCGGCGTCGTAGCCGGGATCGAAGAGCGCGCCCACGAGCGCCGACCCCACCACGTAGCCGCCGATGGTGCCGAGCATCGAGGCCCCGAGCATCGATCCGAACCCGGGTCCGCCCCCGAACGAGCGCCCGCCGAAGGTGCGCTCCATGAAACCCGGCTGCGTGTACTCGGCGCGGGTCGCCGCGCGCGCCAACGACGACGGATTATCGCTGCTCGGACGCTCCGATGCCGGCAGGCCAGCCGAAATCTCCTGCAGCACCTGCTGGCGCTGCGCGGGAGTCAACCGGCCGAACGCCTCGGCGTGCACCTGCTCGACCGTCTCGGGCGGCGCCGTGCGCAGAAGGTAGCGGTACCGCTCGACGGCCTGGCGATCCTCGTCGGACCCTGCGTCGGGGCCCGCGACCGGGCTCGACATCGCCCCGGTCGGGCTCTGGGGCGGGGGCGGCGCATAGCGCCCGTCGCCGTCGCGCAGCCCGCTCGCGGCCTGCCGGGATGCGGGTGGCACGGCGGAGCCCCGTTCGGGGGTGTCGCCGGAGCCGAACAGTCGATCGAGGAAGCCCATCAGATCCCTTTCCCGGGTGGTGTCCGCTCACGGTAGGAGGCGAGGCTTGGAGCGGGCTGGGGCTTGTGCCGTGCGCCCCGGCTCCCCGGGTGTCATCCCCGTCGGGCGAGAGCCTCGCTCGTCCACCGCGCGTATCGCGCCCAGGGGTCGTCGACCCCCTCGGCCAGAGCTGCCACGTGTGCCGACAGCACAGGGCTGCGGCGGAACCATTCCGTCCGGTCGAATCGGTCGTCGGCGAACTGGGCGTGCCGACGGCGTTCGACCAGACGATCGCCGAGTTCGAACGCCAGCAGCTCGTCGTGCCAGATCGCGGCCAGACGCCTGCGAGGGCGGGCCGAGGTGCCGATCTTGATGCGGTCGCCGAATCGCAGGTAGTAGACGACGTCGACGCGCGGCGGCGGGAGCTCACCGTCGATCGGATCCCCGTGCCGCCATTCGCACACGGCGCACAGCCACCCACTCGGCCACCGCACCCCCAGACGCGATCCGCAGAGGATGCAGGGGGTCGGGAGCAGATCGGTCACCCCGTCGGCGGATGCCGCCCACTCGGCGCTGACGGCCAGATGCCACGCGCAGAGCGAGACGGGGGCGTCGGCGACGGCGGGCGCGAGGCAGCGATCGGCGAGACAGTCGGGGGCGGACACGGCTCCACGCTACGTCCGGCCCCCGACATCGGGGCTCACTCCCCCGCGACCGGGGCCTCCAGCGTCAGGAAGAGCCCGGCGTACGGCCCGAGCTCGAGCGAGAAGCTCTGCAGTTCGTCGACGCGACCCACCACGTCGCCCGTCTCGGCGTCGACGGCGGTGCTCTGCGGGACCAACCACTCGGAGCGCACCGTTCCCTCGATCGTCTCGCCCGAGAAGTTCAGCACCGTGATCTGCAGCGGGGCCTCGTCGAGGTGCTTGTCGCCACCGTCGAGCCGGTGCACCATCACGAGCATGCTCGGGTGTCCGACCTGCGGGATGTCGACCTGCGAGGCGACGGCGATGCCGTTCTCGCGACGGATCCGCAGCACGTCGCGGAGCCCCGAGAGGAACGAATCGGGGTCGTCCTGCTGGCTGCCCAGCGAGCCGTAGAGCGACCGGGCCCGCGGCATCCCGGATGCCGATGACGAGGCCTCCGGGGCCACGTCGAGCAGGTCGTGCGCCCCGCGCTCGATCCATCGCGTGTCGCCCGACGAGATGAGGTGTCGCACATCGTCGGCGGGGAGGGTCAGGGATCCGGTCAGATCCCATCCCGACAGCGCGAACACCCCGGGCTGCCACGAGTTGTACTTCACCAGCAGCAGGTGGGCGTCGCGGATCGCCGGCACGTCGCTCTCGGAGATCTCGGCGAGAGTCGCCTTGCCCTGCGTCGCCGCGATGAGCGACGTCATCGTGCACGCGATGCCGTTCTGCGTGAAGACGAGGTTGTAGTCGGCCTCGACGGTCAGCTTCTCGGTCAACTCGGATCGCACCATCTCGGCGATCTCGCCACCGGTGTGCTCGCCGTGACGGAACGGATACAGGGTGTCGCGATGCGTGGTCGCCCAGTGCACCAGCTCATACGTCAGCTCGTCGTGGTTCTGCATGCCGTGCACGAGCTGCGCCGGTTCGAGACCGGTCTCGAGCGCGGTGGTCAACGCGAGGCGAAGGAACTCCGTGTTCGCCGTCGCCAGAGCGTGGTGGTATCCCGGACGCGTGACGAAGTCGTACGAGAGGTCGGCACCCACCGCACCGGTGTCGCGGATGTCCTCCATCGTGAGGTTCAGCTCCTGGAAGGTGAACCCCCCGACCTTGCGCACCATGCCGGCGATGATGTGGTTCGCCGCGTGCGACAGGGGGTGCCCCTCCGACCAGGCCGGAAGACCCTCCGCGCTCTTCTCGACGCCGAGGAACCCGTTGGCGTCGAGGCGCAGCGCGCTGGTGCCCAGGTCTCCGAGGGAGTGCAGCGCGTCGCCGATCACCAGACGCATCCCCGCGAAGGTGGGGTCGAGCCAGTTGATCGACGGCTGGCCCTCTTTGAAGTAGTGCAGGTAGACCCACCGGCGCTCCATGCCGTCGGTGCCGACCACCGGGGCGGTCGCGCTCCAGTTGGTCTCTTTCACGCCCGGCGTGTAGAAGATGACCCGCTGCAGTTCGCCGATGATGTATCCGCGCGCACTGAGCTCGCGCTCGGTGTCGGAGTCGAGGTTGACCGAGTCCCGACCCGCGGGCACCTCCGGCAGGAGTCCCCAGTCCTCCCGGGGAATCTCGACCATGTGGTAGATGCCGGGGTAGTCCTTGTACGCCATCTCGGCGAGCCGGAAGTCGGCCCCCTTGCCGGTGTGGCCGGGCACGATGTCGTCGATGACGCTGCCACCGTGTGCGTCGGCCACGTCGGCGACGCGGCGGAAAGCGTTCTCATCGCCGAAGTCCGGGTCGATCTGGGTGCTGATGCGGTCGAAGTGGCCGTCGACGCTGGGGGTCTCCTGCCATCCGGTGATCCCGCCGGCCCGCTTCACCGGACCCGTGTGGATGCCGTTGATGCCCACCCACTCGAAGGCCTCCCAGAGCGCCTCGTTGCCGAGGGATTCGAGGAAGGATTCCCCCGGTCGCGTGATCAGCGAGATGGGATAGGCGGTGAACCACACGTCCGTCGAATCGATGGCGCGTCGCGCGTCGGGGCGAGCGTAGGGGTTCCGCCACATGGACGGCTGTCCCGACAGCTGTCGGCTGAGGACGTCGGCGTCTTTGAGCATCGACTGGCGCACGAGCCACTCGACGTACGAGGGGTTCATTCCGTTCGCGTTGCGCGGATCCGTCAGGAACCGTCGCAGAGTTCCCCCTCGGAACTGATCCCGCGGGCGGAGCCTGCGGGGTCGAGCCGGGTACCTCTGCTCGTCGTAACTGATCTCCGACGCGGTCTCGGCCACGTCGTCTGCAGTCACCTCTCCCACCGTCTCGCCATCGGTACCCTGATCCATCGTCCGCTCGTCGGCGTCGTCCACTCCCGACCTCCTCACGTCTGACCTCCGACGCTACCCGGTTCCGGCGACATCGCCCCGGGCCATTGACCTCGGCGGGTCGGATAGGAGAAGGGCTCAGACGGTCACGGCGAGGGGCGAACCGCGCGCAGCGACACGAGGGCGGCGCCGAGAGCCGCGGTGCACATCGCCAAGACCACGACGAGGAACCAGAACCACCCCACCGAGCCGAACACCACGCCGAGCAGCCATCCGAACACGCTCGACCCGGCGTAGTAACCGAGGTAGTACAGAGACGACGCCTGCGCGCGCGCCTCGGGCGCGGCTGCGACGGGCGTCCACCCCGATGCCACCGCGTGCGCGCCGAAGAAGCCCGCGGTGAAGAGGATCAACCCCACCACCACGACGACCAGAGCCGGGACCGCCATCAGCGCGACCCCCGTCGCCATCACGCCGATCGAGAGCGCCAGCACGGGGAACCGCCCGTACCGCACGGCCAGGGCCCCCGCGCGTGGGGATGACGCCGTGCCCGCGAGATAGGCGAGGAAGAGCAGGGTGACCAGGGCGGGCGCCAGCGAGAAGGGTGGAGCGGCGAGGTGGAACCCCAGGTAGTTGTAGACCGCCACGAACGCACCCATGAGCAGGAAGCCCTGCGCGTACAGCGCCCGCTGCACCGGGGATCGCAGATTGACGCCGATCCTCCTGCGCACCGTGGGTCCGCGCTCTTCGCGATCGCGCCCCGACACGAAACCCCGCGCACGGGGAATGAGAACCAGGAAGATCACCGCCGCCACGACGCAGACAAGAATGACGGATGCCACTCCCCACCGCCATCCGGCGAGCTCGCCGACCCAACCCGACACCACCCGGCCCGACAGGCCGCCCACGGTGGTTCCCGCGATGTACGAGCCGGCCGCCGCCGCCACGTGTCGAGGATGCACCTCTTCGCTCAGGTAGGCCAAGGCCACGGCAGGAACGGCGCCGAGCGCCGCCCCCTCGAGCAGCCGCAGCGTCAGCAGCACGACGAGGTCGTCGGCGAGCAGGGTCGCCGCCCCGAGCACGGTCGCCACGACGAGACCGGATGCCATCGCGGGCACCCGACCGATGCGGTCGGCGACCAAGGACCAGGGAAGCACCGCGGCCGCCAGCCCGAGCGTCGACGCAGAAACCGTGAGGGCTGCCGAGGCCGGTCCAGACCCGATGTCGTCGGCGATCTGAGGAAGCACCGCTTGGGTGGCGTACAGCTGCGCGAACGTCGCGACGCCGCCGAAGAACAGACCGATCAGCAGCATCCGGTAGTCGCGACTCCCGGGTACGTGCCCCGAGAACGCGCTCACCCCTCGACTCTAGCCAGTCCCCCGGGTACGACGAAGCGC
>NZ_JACYNU010000011.1:0-74179 GCF_014839455.1 Microbacterium sp. CFBP 8801
GGGGGCGGCGGCGCACGGCGGCGCGGCCCGTCGTGGACGGTTGCCCGGCGCACGGCGCGCGCAGCTCCTGCAGCATCCGTGCGGCGGGCGCACACCGACGGTGAGCGGGCGCATCCACCTGAGTCGTGCGGATCCGAGCGCGTTACGGGGGTGTGACGATCGGGCGGAGGGGGTGGGCAGAACGGGCGGCGCGGGCGAGGATGGTGGGATGACCTCCGATGTCGCCGGTCCCCCCGCTCCGGCATCCCCCCTGCCCCTTCTCTCGGTCCGTGATCTCGCGGTCGACTTCGCCACCATGGACGGCCCCGTGCGGGCCGTCGATGGGGTGGATCTCGACATCCACGCGGGTGAGACCATCGCCATCGTCGGCGAATCCGGCTCCGGCAAGTCGACGACCGCCATGGCGATCATCGGTCTGCTCGCCTCCGGGGGCCGCGTGGCCCGCGGCCAGATCCTGCTCGACGGCGAGGACCTCACCACCTTCGGCGAGGCCCGCATGCGTCAGGTACGCGGCCGGCAGATCGGCCTGGTACCCCAGGATCCGATGTCGAACCTCAACCCCGTCGCGAAGATCGGCACGCAGGTCGCCGAGACGCTGCTCGCCCACGGCCTGGCCGAACGCGCGAACGTCAAGGGCAAGGTCGTCGAGGCGCTCGAGGCCGCGGGACTGCCGGATGCCGAGAAGCGGGCGACGCAGTACCCGCACGAGTTCTCGGGCGGCATGCGCCAGCGCGCGCTCATCGCGATCGGCCTCGCCTGCCGACCGCGCCTGCTGATCGCCGACGAGCCGACGAGCGCGCTCGACGTCACCGTGCAGCAGACGATCCTCGACCAGATCGACAAGCAGACCGACGAGCTGGGCGCGGCCGTGCTCCTCATCACCCACGACCTGGGCCTCGCCGCGGAGCGCGCATCGAGAGTCGTGGTCATGCACCGCGGGCGCGTCGTCGAGCAGGGGCCCGCACGCCAGATCCTCGAGAACCCCCAGCACGAGTACACGAAGTCGTTGGTGGCGGCGGCGCCCTCGGTCGCGGCCGTGCGACTGCGCCCCGAGGACTTCCGCGGCTCGCGCGCCGCCGAGCCGGTGCGCGACCACATCGTCGAGATCTCGAACCTGACCAAGGTGTATCCGACGCGGGGCCGGGGCGACGACTTCCGCGCCGTCGACGACGTGTCGCTCGCGATCCCCCGCGGTCAGACCGTCGCCATCGTCGGCGAGTCGGGGTCGGGCAAGACCACGACCGCGCGCATGCTGCTGAAGGTCGTCGAGCCCACGAGCGGATCAATCACGTTCGACGGGCAGGACGTCGCGGCTCTGAAGGGCGACGCCCTGCGGCAGTTCCGCCAGAAGGTGCAGCCGATCTTCCAGGACCCGTACTCGAGCCTGAACCCCATGTTCACCGTCGAGCGCATCGTCGAGGAGCCCCTGTCGTTCTACAAGCGCGGCTCCAAGGCGGAACGTGCGAAGCGGGTGCGCCAGCTGATGGACGACGTGGCCCTGCCGGCATCCATGCTGCGCCGCTACCCCTCGGAACTGTCGGGCGGGCAACGGCAGCGCGTCGCGATCGCCCGGGCCCTCGCCCTCTCGCCCGAGCTGGTCGTGTGCGATGAGCCGGTGTCGGCGCTCGACGTGCTGGTGCAGGCGCAGATCCTCGACCTGCTGGGCGACCTGCAGCGCGAGTACGGCCTGAGCTACCTCTTCATCTCGCACGACCTGGCGGTGGTGCGCCTGATCAGCGATTACGTCTGCGTGATGAAGGACGGGCGCCTGGTCGAGGCGGCATCCAGCGAAGAGGTCTTCACCAACCCCCGCGACCCGTACACGCGCCGCCTGCTGGCGTCGATCCCGGGCAACGAGCTGGGCTTGGCGGGCTGAAACAGCTCGCGGTGCAGCGGGCGATGTCCCCCGGCACCCGCTGGCCCACGGCCCCGCGGCACGTGCGCTGAGGCATGTCCCACTTGGTGCGAGAAACGGTCGGCAGACCTGCACGAAGTGGGACACGGCACCCACCGCCGGCGGCGCAGCGGCTCACGCGCCGGGGCATGTCCCACTTCGTGCGAGAAACGGTCGGCAAGACTGCACGAAGTGGGACATGGATGCCGCGCCGACGACGGACCGGCCCCGACCCGCGCGAGGCCGGGGACGGGCGCCCGCTACCGCGCGCGGGTGCGGGGGTCCATCGCCTCGCGGAGCGACTCGCCCAGCAGCGTGAAGCCCAGCGCGGTCACGGCGATGCAGATGCCCGGCAGGAACGCCAGCCACGGGGCGATCGCCAGCTCGGCCTGCGCGTACGTGAGCATGCGGCCCCACTCGGCGGTCTGCGGCAGTCCGCCACCGAGGCCCAGGAACGACAGTGCGGCCGCGTCGATGACGGCGGTCGCGAGGGTGAGCGTGCCCTGCACGATGACCGGCCCGACGCTGTTGGGCAGCACATGGGTCATCGTGATCGTCCGTCGACTGAGGCCCAGGGTCTGCGCCGACAGCACGTAGTCGGCGCCGCGCTGCTGCAGCATCGAGGCGCGCAGGAGCCGCGCGAACACCGGCACCTGCGACGCACCGATCGCGATCATGATCGCGAGCTGGCTCTGGCCGAGGATGGCGGCGATCGAGACGGCGAGCAGCAGGTTCGGCACCGAGAGCAGGATGTCGACGAAGCGCATGACCACCGCGTCGACCCACCCGCCGAACATGCCCGCCAGCAGCCCCAGCGCCATGCCGCCGATGAGGCCCATCGCCGTCGAGATGACACCGATCTGCAGCGACGCCTGAGCGCCCCAGATGAGCTTCGACAGCACGTCGCCGCCGAAGCGGTCGAGACCGAGGGGGAACTCGGCCATCTCGCCCGGCCCCGGAATGTCGGTCGGCGTGATGAAGCGCTGTCCGGGCAGGGACTCGGCCGGGTACGGCGCGAGCAGCGGCGCGAGGGCGGCCACGAGCAGGAACGCCAGCACGATGATCGCGCCGATCCAGGCGACGGGACTGTGCCGGAGTCGCTGGAACACGTCCTGCCAGAAGCCGCCCCCGCGCGCCTGGGCGGCGAGGAGCTGGCCGTCGACGATCGCGTTGTCGTCGACGGGACCGCCGCTGGGGGCGGGAGGGAGGATGCCGGAGCTCACTGGACTCTCACTCTCGGGTCGATGACGCTGTACGACAGGTCGACCAGCAGGTTGATGAGCGCGTACGCGATCGCGATGAAGATGATGAAGCCCTGCAGCACGGGGAAGTCGCGCGTGAAGATGGCCCGCGCGAGGAACTGCCCGATGCCCGGGAAGGCGAACACCGTCTCGGTGAGCACCGCCCCCGAGATGAGCAGGCCCGCCTGCAGTCCCACGGTGGTGATGACCGGCAGCATGGCGTTGCGCAGGATGAAGCGGTTGCGCAGCGTCGAGCGGCCGATGCCCTTGGCGCGGCCGGTGCGGACGTAGTCGGCGTTCTGCACCTCGAGCACCGAGGCGCGCGTGATGCGCACGATGATCGCGAGCGGGATCGTGCCGAGCGCGACCGCCGGCAGGATCAGGTGCAGCACGGCATCCCACGACGCGTCGAACTCCCCGGTGATGAGCCCGTCGAAGACGTAGAGGTTCGTGTAGTGCGTCGCGTCGATGCGCGGGTTCTGGCGACCGTCGGAGGGCAGCCAGCCGAGCTGCACGGCGAAGACGTACTTGAGGATGAACGCCAGGAAGAACACCGGGATCGTGATGCCGATGAGGCTCAGCACGACGGCGGTGTGGTCCCAGATCTTGCCGTGACGGCGCGCGGCCCAGTAGCCGAGCGGGATGCCGATGCCCACCGCCACGATGAGCGCGCCGATCGACAGCTCGAGGGTGGCGGGGAAGCGGCGCACGAACTCCTCGAGCACCGGCCGGCCGGTCTGGATCGAGGAGCCGAAGTCTCCGGTCATCAGACGCCCGAGCCACGTGAAGTACTGCACGTAGAGGGGTTCGTTGAAGCCGTAGAGCTCGTTGATGCGAGCGACGGCGGCGGGGGTGGCCCGCTCACCCAGCAGGGCGACGGCGGGGCCGCCCGGGAGCGCGCGCACCCAGGCGAAGAGCAGGACGGACAGACCGAACAGAGTGGGGATGAGCAGGAGCAGGCGCCTGCCGATGGTGCGGAGCACGGGTTCTCACAGGGTGTCGGGAACGGGGGGACGCGGAACCGCGGGCCCCGGCGTCGTCACGACGCGGAGCCCGCGGCATCCGGATCACTCGGTGAGTTCGATCTCGTTGTAGACCTCGTCCTGCACGGGGCTGGCGGGGTACGACTTCACCCGGGGTGCGAACGCGAGCGTCGGCACGGGGTTGGCCAGCGGGATGCCGGGAAGGAACGTCGCGATCTGCTCGTTGACGGCCTGGTACGCGGGGTCCTGCTCGGCCTCGGTCGCGAGGCCGCGGGCCGAGGTGAGAGCCGAGAACAGCTCCGCGTTGTCGAAGCCCCACTCGTTGGACGTGCCGCCGAAGAACGTGCCCACGAAGTTGTCGGGGTCGTTGTAGTCGCCGGTCCAGCCGAGCAGATGGATGCCGTGCTCGCTGCCGCCCTGGATCAGGTCGAGGTACTCGCCCCACTCGTTGGACACCGGGTTGAGCACGATGCCCACGGCCTGCAGCTGCGACTGGAGGTTCGTGAAGATCTGCTCGGGGTTCGGCATGTACGGGCGCGAGATGTTGACCGGGTAGTTGAACGTCAGCGTCAGCGGGTTGGCGTCGGTGAAGCCGGCTTCGGCGAGCAGGGCCTTGGCGGCGGCCTGGTCGAAGTCGTACGTGGTCACGCCGGAGTTGAAGCCGATGACACTGTCGGGCATGAACTGCGAGGCCACCGTGGTGCCCTCGGGCAGCACCTGGGTGACCAGCTGCTGCTTGTCGATGGCGTGGGCGATCGCCTGGCGCACGCGGATGTCGCCGAGCGCCGGGTCGGCCTGGTTCATGCCGAGGTACAGGATGTTGAACGGGTCGCGGTTGGTGAGCATGTAGCCCGCGGACTCGAGCGCGCCGAGGTCGGCGGGGGCCACGAGGTCGTAACCGTCGATCGAGCCGGACTCGAGCGCCTGGCGACGAGCCGTGGTGTCGCCGATCACGCGGAAGATGACCTTCTGCACCTGGCCCTGGTCACCCCAGTAGCCCTCGTAGGCGTTGACGGTCGCCTCGGCGCCGGGCTCCCACGAGTCGAACTGGAACGGACCCGTGCCGGTGGGGTGGCCCTGGGCGTACTCGCTGAGGGTCGGCGCCTCGGAGGTGCCACCCACCTCGTCGGCCTGGTACTCCTGCAGCGCCGTGGGGCTCTGCATAGCGAACGCGGGCAGCGACAGCGCGGGGATGAAGCCGGCGAACGGCTCGGTCAGCGTGATGGTGACCTCGGTGGGGCTTCCCACCTCGCAGCCGCCGTAGATCGAGGTGCCGGTGTCGGCGTAGCCGCGCATGATCTTGCCCCAGTAGTAGGACAGGCTCTCGGACTGCGCGATGCCGGTGAAGTTGTTCTGGCGATCGAAGTTGAAGCAGACGGCGTCGGCGTTGAACTCGGTGCCGTCGTGGAAGGTCACGCCCTCTTTGAGCGTGAAGGTGTACGACAGGCCGTCGTCCGACTGCTCCCAGCTCTCGGCGAGCATGGGGGCGGGGTCGGCGGTGCCCGACTCCACGCCGACGAGGCCCTCGAAGATCTGCCGCGAGATGCGGAACGACTCTCCGTCGCTGGCGAAGGCGGGGTCGAGGCTGGACGGATCGCCCGAGGCGCCGAACACGAATGTGGAGTCGACGTCACCGCCGGCGTCGCCGCCGCCGTCGTCGTCGCGCTGACTCGTGCAGCCCGACAGGGCGAGCGCGCCGATGGCGACGGTGGCGCCGCCGACGAGCAGACGTCGTCGAAGAGAACTGAGCATTTTCGGTACACCTTCCGGGGGGAAAGGGAGGAGAACGACGGCGCTGTCACGTCATCGTGCCGCGCTCCGCTTGCTGTGTTCCCCCGACCGTACAGGGCGGGCGGCGTCGTGCCCATTGCCCGCGTGTATCGATCGTGTTTCGAGAATCCGGCATCCTGATGCCCTCCCGGACCACCGATGGCGCATTCCGCCCATCCCCCCGCCGCCGCGGTGCGCACCCTGCCCGCCTCGGGCAGCACGAGGAGCCGAGAGTCGTCGCTTCGCGGCCAATGCGCGCGTCGGGGTTCGGCATCTCGCGCGACGGGCCCGGCTAGCGTGGAGGGATGGCACGCATGCGCATCGAACCCGACGACGCCCCCACGGCGCGACTGTCGGACGGATCGACCGCGCGGGTGTCGCCGTCGGGCTTCGTCTCGGGATGGGAGCTGGTCGTCGACGCGACCCCCCAGTCGCACGTCGACCTCGACGATCCCACCCACCTGCACTTCGAATACGTCGCGCGCATGGGAGCGGTCATCGACCGCCTGCGGATGCCGGGACAGCCGCTGACCGCGGTGCACCTGGGCGCGGGGGCCCTCACCCTCCCCCGCTACGTCGAGAGCACCCGCCCCGGCTCCCGCCAGCAGGTGATCGAACTGGAGCCGGCGCTCTGGGATCTCGTGCGCGAGAACCTCCCCCTTCCCCGCGGCGCCGCGATCCGCGTGCGCATCGGCGACGCGCGCGCCGGTCTCGCCAAGCTCCCCGCCGGGCTCACCGGCGCCGTCGACCTGCTCGTGAGCGACGTGTACTCGGGCGCGCAGACCCCGGCGCACCTGACCACGGTGGAGTTCTACCGCGACGCCGCCCGTCTGCTCGCCCCCGACGGCGTCCTGCTCGTCAACGTGTCGGACGGCCCCGGCCTCGCCTTCGCCCGACGACAGGTCGCCACGATCCGCGCGGTTCTGCCCGAGGTGATCGTGCTCGCCGAGGTGCAGGTGCTGAAGGGCCGCCGCTTCGGCAATCTCGTCGTCGCCGCCTCCGCCGCTCCCCTGCCCGTCGAATGGCTCCCGCGTCTCATGGCGGCCGGTCCCCACCCGGCGAAAGTGGCCCAGGGGGCCGAGATCGAGGAGTTCATGCGCGGGGTGCGGGCGTCCACCGATGCCGACGCGACGCCGTCGCCCAAGCCCTCGGCGTCGATCTTCGAACGGTGACGGCGGCGTGTTCGCGCCCCGACCGCGTGGCGCGGGCGTTCTGAGCGCGCCTGCCACGCAAACTGGAACTCCTGCCCGACCGAGAGGAGCGACGGTGAGCTACATCCACGGGTACGACCCCGACACGTTGCGCGAGGTCACCGACTCTCGCGAGTGCGCGGAACGACTCGGGGAGATCGGTTCGCAGCGCAGCCTCCATGCCCTGCTCGAACGCGTGTGGCTGCTGAAGGTGCTCGACCGCTTCGACGAGGCCCTCGTCATCTCGGACCAGTCGGTGCGCGTCGCCCGCATGGCCGGCACCCGCCGCGACCTGCTGCGCGCCCGCATCCTGCACGCCACGATCCTGCAGTGCCGCGGGGCGTTCGCCGCCGCCGAGCAGGAACTCACCATGTGCGCCGACGAGGCCGAGGGCCAGGGGTGGGCCAGCATCGCCGCCTTCGCCCTGCAGCACCGCGGCAAGGTGCACTACGACGAGGGCGACTACGACGCCGCGCGCCGCGACTTCAAGCAGGCGCTCTTCCTGCGCCAGAACGCCGGCGCCACCGATGCGCAGCTCGAGTCGACCCTGCTGGCGATCGATGCCGCCGAGCGTCGACGCACGCGCGAGGTCGTCGCGAGCTGAGTGTCGTAGGCCCCGCCTAGGCTTCCCGTCATGTCCGATCTGCACCGCGTACGCGTCTGGGCCGAGGCGTTGATCGCCCTGCACCTCGACGCGTCGTGGACGTTCGCGTTCGACAACGCCAAGCGCCGCGCGGGTCTGTGCGACTACGGCCGCAAGCGCATCAGCGTCTCGCGCTACCTCACCGCGCGTTACGACGACGACACGAACCACCAGACGCTGCTGCACGAGGTGGCGCACGCCCTCGCCGGAGCCCGGGCCGGCCACGGCGCGGCGTGGAAACGCACCGCGCGCGAGCTCGGGTACGTCGGCGGAACGACGCACGCGGGCGAGACGGCCACCGAGCTCGCGCCGTGGGTCGGCACCTGTCCCGCCGGCCACGTCGCCTACCGGCACCGCAAGGCCACGCGTCCCACCTCGTGCGCGAAGTGCGCGCCCACTTTCGACCCGCGCTTCGCCCTGTCGTGGGTGCGGCGCGAGATCTCGCCCGCGGTGCGCCTGGCCGCCTCCACGCCGCGCTGAGCGCGCGTCAGGGGGCGACGAACGCTCCGTCGCGCAGCACCGGCACGACCGATGCGGCGTCGCGCGCGGCCGCGGCCAACACCTGCTCGCGCTGCCCGTCGGCGGCGAGCCGACGCCCCGTGCCGCTGGCCGTGAGCAGGTGGCGCACGGCCCCGCCGAGAGCACGGAAGCCCTCGCCGGCGACGGCGGCGTCGGGCGAGGCGTGGTCGATACCGAGGTCGCCCAGAGCGGCGACGACGGCCCCGGCGCCCAGCAGGTCGTCGACGGCGAAGCGGAGTCCCTCGGCATCCGTGCCGTCGGGGTACCCCGCCGCGACGATCGAGATACTCGTGCGCTCGCCGCGCGTGCGCTGCACCTCGAGCACGTGCGCGGCGACGGCGGCAGCGTTGCGCAGACCTCCCACCACGACGTGCGCCCCGGTCGCGGCCGAGGCGCGGACGAGGGCCGCTGCCGCATCGTCGACGGCGTCGAAGGGCGCCCCGGCTTCGGCCGCCGCCAGGGCGCGCGCCGACAGGCCGAGGGTCTGCACGAGGACCACGACGTGGGCGTCGGCCAGGCGGGAGAGACCCGCGCCACCCCACTCCAGCCGCACCTGGTAGTCGGACTGCGAGAGGGCGGGGTGTTTCGGCATCCTCCGAGCCTAGAACGGTGGAGCGTCACCGCGTGTTCGTCAAGCGGTACCGACGAAGACGGCCACGTCGGGCACGATCGGTGACATGCGCATTCTGCTGAAGTTCGTCATCGACTGCGACCCGGATGCCGCGTGGCGGGCGCTGCACTCCCCGCGCGCCGTCGCGGAGCTGTACGGCCCCCTGCTCGAGGTCGACGCGCTCGGCACGATGCCCACCTCGTTCGAGTCGGGGGACGACGTTCCGGTGCAGATGAGCGTCGCGGGCATCTTTCCCGTCGGCCGGCAGCTGATCTCGGTCGCCGATCGTGAGACCCACGACGGCAACGGCCGCGTGCGGGTGTTCCGGGACTGGGGGGTCCCGTTGACCGGCCCGCTGGCGAGCCTCGATGTCTGGGACCACCAGATGGCGGTCTCGGCGGCCCCGGGCGAGGCGGGCCGCACCCTCTGGCGCGAGCGACTGACCATCGGCGGCGCCGCCGCCCCGGCGCTCTGGCCGGGACTGTGGGCGACGTGGCAGTGGCGCGCGGCACGCATCCGGGCGCTCGCCCCGACCTGGGCCCACGACCCCGAGGCATCCCCCTCCACGCCCTGACCGCTTCGCGCCGGCGTGGGGTGCAGGCAGGCGCGGACTCGACGCGAGGCGCGGGTCAGGCCAGGCCGTGGCGGAACGCGAAGACCACCAGCTGCACGCGGTCGCGCAGGGCGAGCTTGGTGAGCACGCGGCTGATGTGCGTCTTCACCGTCGCCTCCGACAGGAACTCGCGCTCTGCGATCTCGGCGTTGCTCAGGCCCGCCGCGGCGAGCGCGAAGATCTCGCGCTCGCGGTCGGTGAGGCTCGCGTAGCTCGCGGGCACCGGCTCGGCGCCGCCTTCGGCGATGTGCGCGAACAGCGTCCGCGTCGCCTCGGCGGCGATCACGGCGGAGCCGGCGTGCACGGTGCGCACCGCCGAGAGCAGGAACTCGGGCTCCGAGTCCTTCAGCAGGAACCCGCTCGCTCCGCGTTGGATGGCCCGCGCAGCGGCCTCGTCGAGGTCGAAGGTGGTCAGCACGACGACGCGCGGGGGCGCGGGTTCGCTCAGGATCTCCGCCGTGGCGGTCAGGCCGTCCATGACCGGCATGCGCACGTCCATGAGCACGAGGTCGGGGCGGGTCGCCCGCACCACGTCGATACCCTCGCGCCCGTCGGAGGCCTCGCCCACCACCTCGAGATCGGGCTGCGAGTCGATCACCATGCGGATGCCCGCGCGGAACAGGACCTGGTCGTCGACGAGGACGATACGGATGGGAGCGGTCATGCGGGCGGTTCCTCTTCTGGTCGAGCGAGGGTGCGGCATCCCCTGCGCCGATCGAGTCCGGCGGGGGCGGGGGCGGGGCTCACGCCGGGCGCCCGATCGGCAGGGTCGCCCGCACGACGAACTCGCCGTATTCGGGTTCGGCCGTGAGTCGACCGCCGACCAACTGCGCGCGCTCGCGCATGCCGATGAGGCCGTGACCGCCCGGCGCGGCCGGGGCGACGGATGCCGTGGCACGGGCGTTGCGGATCGACAGCTCCACCCGGTCGGGCCACCACGCCAGGTGCACGCGGACACGTGGGTCGACGCCGTGCCGCAGGGCGTTCGTGAGGGCTTCCTGCATGATGCGGTAGACCGCGAGCTGGATGGCGGCGGGCGGCTCGCCGGGCGGGGAGGGATCGACCTCGGCGGTGACCACGAGGCCCGCCGCGCGCATGCGGGTGTACAGCGTCTCGATGTCGGCGAGGGTGGGCTGCGGCCCCTCGGCCTGGCTGTGGCGCAGCTGCGTGAGCAGCAGTCGCACGTCTCCGAGGGCGGCGCGTGCCGTCGACGAGATCGTCGAGAGCGCCGCCGTCGTGGCCTGCGGGTCGGTCGCGGCAGCGTAGCGCGCACCGTCGGCCTGCGCGATGACGACGGCGAGCGAGTGGGCGACGACGTCGTGCATGTCGCGGGCGATGCGCACCCGCTGCTGCTCGGCGATCGTCTCGGCCTCGGCCGCCCGCTGCGCCCTGCTGTTGGCGGTCGCACGCATGGCCGTACGCACCAGCGCCCCCGACACCCACGCCAGCATGAGCGCGAACCCGGATGCCAGCAGCAACGCGGCGACCGCGAACCACTCGTTCGCGGTGAGTGGCGCCGTCACCCCGCGACCGACGAGGTACAGCGGCACGATGATCGCCCCGGCGATCGCCGAGGCGAAGCCGCCCCAGAACACGCGGCGCGTCCCGTAGGCCGCGGTGGCGTAGAGCACCGCGAAGATGGCGACGTCGCTGGGCGACGGCTGTCGACCGAAACCCATCTGCAGCAGCGCCCCCGCCCAGGCGAAGATCAGCGCCAGGGCCGGTTGCAGGCGGCGCACCGCCACGGCCACGGTCAGGGCCACGGCCACCAGCATCCCGCCGAGCGTCTCGAGTGCCAGGTCCACGCCGGCGGTGGCGCCCGACCCGCCCGCGAGTTCCGTGGCGATGGCGAGCAGGCCGAAGACGAGGGCGATGCCGAGGTCGGTGACCAGTTGGTATCGCTGCAGCGGGCGCGGAGTGAACATCGCGGCCACGCTACGCGCCGCGGGTGGGCTGGGCATCCGTCTCGCGATGTATCTCGGCCGCGCTCACGCGGGGAAGGCGGCGGGCTCGATCGGGCGCGCCTCGAAGAAGGTCTGCAGCACCACCGTGGTGCGGGTGTTGACCTGGGCTGCCGCCCGGATGTCGCGGATGAGCGTCTCGAGATCGCGCGGCGTGGGCACGCGCACGAAGAGCATGTACGCCGCCTCGCCCGCGATGGAATGGCACGCCTCGATGGCGGTCAGATGCGACAGGAGTTCGGGGGCGTTGTCGGGCTGGGCCGGATCGAGCGGCGTGATCTCGACGAAGGCGGCGAGGGGCCGGCCGAGCGCCTCGGCGTCGAGCACGGGGCGGTATCCGCGCACGATGCCGCGCGACTCCAGTCGGGGCAGTCGGGACTGCACGGCCGACACCGACAGCCCGACGCGCTCCGAGAGGTGCGAGAGCGTGGCGCGCGCGTCGAGCGAGATCTCGCGGACGATCGCGGCGTCGACGGAGTCCTCCAGGCGCGCGGCGCGGGCAGGGGCCTCGGTCATGCGCTCGACAGTATCAGGGCGTGCGAGGGTCGCCCTGGCGGTGTCCGTAAGTTTTCCGTTAGCATGCCACTTCAGCAGGAATATTTACAGCCTGATCGGAGGATGCCATGACCATCGCCACGCCTTCCCGTGCCGCGCACGATCTGCTCGACGGCCGAGCCGTCGACGACGTCGAACACACCCCCGCGTGGGCTCAGCTCAAACGAGCCGCCACCGCGCTGCACACGCTGCAGGCGAAGGACGGCTCGATCGACGACACCGCCGCCGCCGGTCCCCTCGTCGACGAGATCGTCGAGGCAATCGGCGCCCTCACCCCGCTGTTCCCCCACGACGACGCCTACCTCACGGCCTCGATCGCCGACTTCCGGCGCTGGCAGGACGAGGGCCTCGGCACACCCGACTTCCTCGACTCGCTCGTCGCCTTCCAGCCGCAGGAGCACCGGGTCGACGGCATCCGTCATCTCGTCGTCTTCCCGATGTACACCCAGAACGGCTCGAGCAACCGCCACGTCGAAGCCGTGCTCGTCGAGGCCATCTGGCCCGAGTTCATCGCGCGTCTCGAGACCGAGTACACCAACCGCCTGTTCGTCTCGCTGCGGCTGATCGACTTCACACCCGGGTACGACACGAACTCCGCGGTGCTCTTCCCCGAGACCGTCGCCATGCGCGAGGTCCCCACCTTCACGTGGGGGGCGATCTTCCAGGACCGCGAGGCCGCGCGCTACCGTCGCGTCACCCGCGCCGCCGCCGACATCACCAAGCTCGAGCTGCCCGCCGAGGCCGCGCGTCTGCTCGATGACCAGGACCTCGCCGAGCAGACGTTCGTCATGTGGGACCTCATCCACGACCGCACGCACATGCGCGGCGACCTGCCGTTCGACCCGTTCATGATCAAGCAGCGGATGCCGTTCTTCCTCTACTCGCTCGAGGAGCTGCGCTGCGACCTCACGGCGTTCCGCGAGTGCGTGTCGCTGCAGACCCGACTGTCGGCCCGCGACGACCTGGATGCCGCCGAGATCGCCATGCGCGAGCACGCCGGCCTCGTGCAGTACGCCGTGATCTTCGACCGCATCTTCCGCTTCGCCATCACCGGCTCGCGCGTGCGCAACTACGACGGCCTCGGTGGACAGCTGCTCTTCGCCTGGCTGCACCAGCACCGCGTGCTGCACTGGACCGACACCTCGCTCGCGTTCGACTGGGACGGGGTGCCCGCCGCGGTCATCGCGCTGGCCGACGCGATCGACGAACTGTACTGGCGCTCGATCGACCGCCCCAAGGTCGCGCACTGGCTCGCCGCGTACGACCTCGTGCGCGCGGTCGTCACCCCGCACCCCGCCTCGGTGTGGGCGAGGGGACTCTCGGACGACGTGCTCGCGGGGCTCCCCAAGGGATACACCGACGCCGTCCTGGATGACGAGTTCCCGCTGTCGATGTTCTTCGAAGCGCTCGAGAAGAAGATGCGGCCCGTGATCGCATCGACCGAGGGGATCCGCGGGACGGACTGACGCGGGGCGGGGTACGGCCGTACCCTGGCTCTCGCGGGAACGACGACGCGGGCGACGGGGCCGGCCGGGGGCGAGGGGATGACGATGACCGACGCACGGAACGACGACGAGGGAGTGCGGGGGCGCACGGTGCTGCTCGCGGGCGGAACGAGCGCCGCCGGACACGCCTGCGCGCGCGCACTGCTCGACACCGGGGCGCGCGTCGTCGTGGTGGGAAGCTCCGACGAACGTCTGGCGACGATGGCGGCGGACCTGCCGGGCATCGCCGTCGAACGCTGCGATCTGACCGACGAGCGCGCCGTCGGTGAGCTGCGCGATCGCGTGCGCGCCGAGCACGGTCCCATCGACGGCCTGCTGCACCTGGTCGGTGGCTGGCGGGGCGGGGGGGGCCTGGCCGGACAGAGCGACGACGACTTCGCCTTCCTGCTGCAGTCGGTGACGGCGCTCCGACACGTGAGCCGCGCGTTCGACGACGACCTGCGCGCCTCCCCCGCGGGGCGCTTGGCGATCGTGTCGTCGAACGCGGTGGAACGTCCGCTCGCGGGTGGGGCGAACTACGCGACGACCAAGGCGGCATCGGAGACCTGGGTGCGCGCGGTTGCGCAGGGCTACGCGAAAGCCGCCCGCGACGCCGGGCGGGAGTCGACGGCCGCGGCGGTCATCTTCCGCGTCACCAGCCTGGCGGGGCTCGAGGACGCCCTCGCCGCGTCGTTCGTCGCCCTGTGGGATGACGACGCGACCGCCTGGAACGACGTGACGATCGGTATCGACGCTCCCGCCTGACCTCGTCAGCCGCGCGCGTCTCCCGGCGTCGCGGACAGCGTCAGCCGTGCGAGTCTCGCGGCGTCGCGGACAGGGTCAGCCGCGCGCGTCGCCCGGCGTCGCGTGCGCGGGCGGCGTTGCGGCATCGGCGGTCCACGCGGGCGAGTCCGCGGTCGACGCGGCAGTCGACGCTGCGGCGTCTGCGATCGGCGGGGCGGCGGCGTTGTGCACCGACACCTCGCGGTCATCGACGGGAGAGGGCCCGTCCGCCACGTCGGCGTTGACCTCGGCCGTGCGGTACTGCCGCGAGAGGGTGCGGTAGGAGCGCGTGAGGAACGCGAGCGACGCGGCCACCACCATGAACAGTCCGGCGAAGACGAACACGAGCGCAATGCCGCGCGACGCTCCGTCGCCGACCAGCCAGCCCCACGTCGCTTGACCCTCACCGCCCCGCATGTAGGGGATGATCGCGAACTCGGCGATCGGGGCGATGAGGAACGAGGTGACGGGCGCGGCCGCCGACTCGAAGGCGGCGGCGAAACCGAACACCCGCCCCTGCGTCTCGAACGGCACGACTTTCTGGATGATCGTCTGCTCGGCGGCCTCGACCGGGGGGATGAGCGCCATGTACACCCAGATGCCGGCGACGTAGAGCCACCACCAGTCGCGCAGGGTGAAGATCGCGCCGAGCGCCCCCATCGCGATGACGAGCCACAGCATCGTGCGGATGGGGTTTCGACCGAGTCCGAACCGCGCCACGAGCCCGCCGCCGATGATGAACCCCGTCGCGGTGACGCCGAGAACGATGCCCCAGACCTGCACGTCGAACAGCTCGAGACCGTAGGGGTCCATCAGGGCCATGTAGACGCCGCCGATGAGGTTGTTGAAGGTGGAGAAGATGAGCAGCGCGAAGAGTCCGGGAGCCGCCCGCACCGCGCGGATCGCCCCGCGCACGTCGACCAGGGGGCCGGGCTCGGCGCCCGCGGCCGGGCGCTCTTCGGGGATGCGGATGGTCAACAGGTGCACCAGCGCGACGAGTGTCAGCGCGATGGCGATGGCCAGGGTGCCGCCCATGCCGAGGAAGCCCACCGACAAGCCGCTGAAGACACTGGTGACCACGAAGGCCAGACCCTGCACCGTGCCGACCAGACCGTTCGCGTTCGCGTGGCGCTCGACGGGGACGAGGAGCGTGACCGTGGTCGACAGCGCGATGTTGCGCATGTTCTCGACGACCGCTCCGGCCAGGATGACGCCGGCGAAGAGCCAGAACCAGGGACCGCCCAGATCGAGCAGCGCCGCCTCGGGGAAGGCCAGCCACAGGGCGCCCGCGACGAGGAACGCCGTCAGGGTGACGAGCCCGGAGAACACCATGACCCGATGCTTGCGGTGGCGGTCGACGAGCGACCCGAAGAACATCGCGAAGACGGCGAGCAGCAGCATGTACGCCCCGCCGACGATGCCGGTGGCCAGCACCGAGCGGGTCTCGAGATAGACCCAGAACGTGAGCGCGAACCACAGGAAGCTGGTCGTGACGTTCGCCGCGGCGGTGTTGACGAGCACCGCGAGGAAGGTGCGGTTCCCGGTCGTCGGAGCGCCGGCCGGGGCGGCGGCGGAGGGCGGCGATGCGGACATAGCCACACGGTAGACCCGACCTCCGACATCGGCCAGACCCCGGCGCTCGGCGCCGCCGGCGGGACGGTCAGTCGAGCAGGCTGCGGATGTCGTCGGCGGTGAGGCGCGGGCCACCCGCGAAGACGCCGTCGCCCTCGTCGGAGCCCCCGTCGAGCACGCGCGAGAACAGGTCGGCTTTGGCCTCGCGCAGCGCCACCACCTTCTCTTCGACGGTGTCGGACGACACGAGCCGGTACACGATCACCGGGCGCGTCTGCCCGATGCGGTGGGCGCGGTCGATGGCCTGATCCTCGACCGCGGGGTTCCACCACGGATCGAGCAGCACGACGTAGTCGGCTTCGACGAGGTTGAGCCCCACGCCTCCCGCCTTGAGCGAGACGAAGAACGCGGGATCGGTGCCGTCGCGGAAGCGGTCGATCTCGGCCTGGCGGTGGGTCGTCGTGCCGTCGAGGTAGCCCGACGCGAGCCCGGCGTCGGTGCACCGCTGCCGCGCCGCGCGCAGGAACCGCGTGAACTGGCTGAGGACCAGGACGCGGTGCCCCTCGGCGGCGGCCTCGACGAGGAGCTCTTCGAGCGCGTCGAGCTTCGCCGACGGCGCTTCTCCTTCGTCGACGAGGGCCGGGTCGAGGGCGAGCTGGCGCAGCATCGTCAGGGAGCGGAAGATCGCGAAGCGATTGCCGTCGGCGTCGTCGAGCAGCCCCAGCAGCCGCTGACGCTCCCGGTGGAAGCGACGGTCGTAGAGCTTGCGATGCGCGGGGTGCAGGGTGACCTCGAGGATCGTCTCCTGCTTCGGCGGGAGTTCGGCGGCGACCAGCTCTTTGGTGCGTCGGAGCAGGAAGGGGCGGATGCGCCGGCGCAGCAGGTCGAGCCGTGCGCCATCGGAATGCTTCTCGATCGGCGTGCGGTACAGCGTCGTGAACGACTCGCGGGTGCCCAGCAGACCGGGAGCGACGAGCGACACCAGGGCCCAGAGCTCGAGGAGGTTGTTCTCCATCGGCGTGCCCGTGACCACGAGCGTGAAGGGCACCGACAGGGCCCGTGCCGCACGGTACCCGCGCGAGGCGGGGTTCTTGATCTGCTGCGCCTCGTCGAGCACCAGGCCCGACCACTCCCCCTCGGCGTACTGCTCCTGCTCGAGACGGAACAGCGCGTAGCTGGTCACCACGACGTGCGCCCCGGCGGCGGCCTCGGCGATGCTCGTCTTTCGTCGCGCCCGCGTGGCCGTGATCGTGACCGTCTGCAGCCCGGGGGCGAACGTGGCGCACTCCCGCGCCCAGTTGCCCACCACGCTGGTGGGAGCCACGATGAGGAAGGGGGGCATGAGCGGATCGGCTTCGAGCGCCGCCTGCATCATCGCGATCGTCTGCACCGTCTTGCCGAGGCCCATGTCGTCGGCCAGGATCCCGCCCAGCCCCTGCGCGCGCAGGAAGTGCAGCCAGTCGAGGCCCGCGCGCTGGTAGTCGCGCAGCGTGGCGCGGAGTCCGGCCGGCGGGTCGATCGAGGCGAGGGCGGCCTCGTCGGTGAGGCCCCGGACGCGCAGCCACCACTCGGCCTCGTGCGCGGCGATCATGCCCATCTCGGCCAGGTCGTCCCACAGTCCCACGTTGTAGCGGTTGAGCTTCATCCCCGCCTCGGGGCGATCGGCGAGGGTGCGCGCTTCGTCGATGACCGCGCGCAGTCGGTCGAACTCGGGGGTGTCGAGCCGCACGTACGTTCCGTCGCCGAGGAAGAGCGCCCGATCGCCGAGAGCGAGGGCCGTATAGAGATCGGTGAAGTCGACCTCGGCGTCGCCCACGGTCACGCGGGCGTGGAGGTCGAACCAGTCGCTCCCGTCGTCGGCTCCCGTGCTCAGCTGCACGGACGGGGCCTCCGACGCGATCCGGTAGGTCAGCGCGTCGCCGGAGACGAGCACCCGCACGTGGTCGAGCGCCTCGAGGCGCGGTGCGGCCTCGACGGCGAGGATCGCGGCATCGGCCGCCGTCAGCGCCCGGGCGGGAGTCGTACCCGTCGCCGGGGGACGGGGAAGGGAGATGCGCAGGTCGGCGCCGATGGCGTCGACGGCGGCGATCACCCCGCGCTCGTGCTCGTCGTCGCGGCGTCCGCGCGTCGCCGAACGGTCCCACCGGGTGGCGAGCGTCGCCGAGCCCGAGCCGTGCGCCACGAGCACCTCGAGGACCGGCCGCGGCGCCGGGGGGAGCTCGACGGTGCCGCGCGGCGACACCACGGGCGCCTCGAGCTGGAGACGGGGCAGATACTCGCGCAAGAAGGTCTCGGACCCGCCATCGTCGATGGTGAGGGCTCCCGTGCGCGCGAGCAGACCGCGCAGCGGGTCGGCCACCGGCGTCGACAGGCGAGCGAGGGTGATGCGCTCGTCGTCTCCGTCGCGATCCGCGACGAAGGCCACCGCCACGGCGGGGTCTCCCACGACCCACGACGGCCGCGCCGCGACCTCGTCGGCCATCCCCTCGACGATCCCCCGCAGGAGCACCGCGGAGCCACGGCGATCGACGGCCATCGCGGGCACCGCCGGGTCGTCGGGGAGGTGAACCGGGTGGTGGGCGCCCGCGCTCGACACGATCGGCACTCCGGCCGCGAGCACGTTCTCGAGGTGCAACCACAGCGAGTGCGGGGGAACGGCGGACAACGGCATCCACTCGTCGGACAGGAAGGCGCCGGGGCCGGATCGACCGACTCGGCCCAGACTGTCGAGGGCGGCGCGCGCCCGCGGATCGGCGGGGAGCGACGACAGCGCCGCCCAGCCGGCCCGCCCCTTGATCCAGGTTCCGCGCGTTCCGCGCATGCCGGGACGTGCCGTGAGGGTGAGGGCTGTGCTGCGGCCATGCCCACCCCCGCGACGGACGGCGAGGAACAGGCAGAGCTCGACGGGGTCTTCGTCGGTGGCCGCCGCGGGCGCGACCGCGAAGAGCTCGTCGAGCGATCGCTGCCATTCCGGACGCGTCGGGCGACCCGCCGACAGCACGCGATCGAACAGCACGAGCGCGGCCGCGCACCCGTGCTCGCACTCGGGTCCGCGCCCGCACGAGCACCACCCGGCGAGACGGGAGAGGTCGGTGGGCACCCGCAGCTCGAGGTGCTCGTAGCCCGCGGCTCCGAACGACTGCGCCGTCACCACGAGGACACCGTCGAGCGTCCTGACCTCGCCGACCTCGACGGAGCCGTACACGAGGAGCCGGTCGGCACGCGCCATCGCCGACGGCGAGAACAACTCGCCGGCGATGCTGAGCGCCTCGGGGTCCATGTGCATCCCTTCATTCTCGTCGGGTCCGACGACCTCCGGTCGGCGCGCCGGGCCGAATGGGGAGCGGAGTCCGACTTCGCGCCCTGGGGAGGAGGGGTTGGCCCCCTGGTCGTTACGCTGGAGCGGTGACTCCCCTCCACGACGCATCGGTGCGCGGCTTCGCCTCCGACAACTACTCCGGCATCCACCCCGACGTCCTCGCCGCGATCACCGCGGCCAACGAGGGCCACCAGGTGGCCTACGGCGAAGACGTCTACACCGCCCGCCTGCAGGAGCTGTTCACCGGCCTGCTCGGCGACGGCGTCGAGGCCTACCCGGTCTTCAACGGCACGGGCGCCAACGTCGTCGGGCTGCAGTCGATGCTCCCCCGCTGGGGCGCCGTGATCACGGCATCCACCGCGCACATCAACGTCGACGAGGGCGGTGCCCCCGAGCGCGTCGGCGGGATCAAGCTGCTGACCGTCCCCACCGACGACGGCAAGCTCACCCCCGAACTGGTCGACCGCGAAGCCTGGGGCTGGGGCGACGAGCACCGCGCCCAGCCGCTCGTGGTCTCGATCACCCAGTCGACCGAGCTCGGCACCCTGTACACCGTCGACGAGATCAGCGCCCTGGCGGCGCACGCGCACGGGCACGGCATGCGCCTGCACATGGACGGCGCGCGGATCTCCAACGCCGCCGCAGCCCTCGACGTGCCGCTGCGGGCGTTCACCCGCGATGCCGGCGTCGACGTGCTGAGCTTCGGCGGGACCAAGAACGGAGCGATGATCGGCGAAGCCATTGTCGTTCTCGACCCGGCGGCCTCGACCGGCCTGACCTACCTGCGAAAGCTCGACATGCAGCTGTCGAGCAAGATGCGCTTCGTCTCGGCACAGCTGGTGGCTCTGCTCGAGGACGACCTGTGGTTGCGCAACGCCCGCCACTCCAACGCGATGGCGCAGCGCCTGCGCGCCGGCGTCGAAGCGGGGCTCGCCGACGGTTCGATCCAGGGCGTGCAGTTCACCCAGCCGACGCAGGCGAACGGTGTCTTCGCGACACTGCCGGCCGGTGTCGCCGACCGCCTCCGCCAGAGCTTCCGCTTCTACGATTGGGACGAGCTGCGCCGCGAGGTGCGCTGGATGTGCTCGTTCGACACCACCGCCGAGGACATCGACGCGTTCGTCGCCGCGATCGCCCGCGAGACGACGGCCTGACCCCGGCTGCGGTGAGGGCCGCGGCATCCGATCCAGGATGCCGCGGCCCTCACCGCATCACGCCCCCGCCAACCAGTCGCGGTAGGCGTCGAACGTACTCTCGCGACCCAGGAAGGCCTCGACCAGGTCGCGCGCGTCGCGGGTTCCGCCGGGCTCCAGGATCTCGCGCCGATAGCGGAGCGCCGTCTCGACGTCGAACAGGTCGCCGGCGAAGGCCGACAGCAGGTCGCGCGCGATCACGAGGCTCCACTGGTAGGTGTAGTAGCAGGCGCCGTAGCCCGTGAGATGGCCGAAGCCGGCGTACGAGTGCGACCCGGGGAGGGGTGTGACCGGGCTCGCCGACCGGTAGTAGCCGTCGACCGCAGCCTGAAGGTCGGTCGGACGCTCGACGTGCAGGCGGTACGACGTCGTGGCGTGTCCGAGCTGCCGGGTCACCTCGAGGGCGCGGCCGAACGCGTCGGCGGTGCGCATGCGCGCGACGAGGTCGGCGGGAATGGCCCGGCCCTCGTCGTTCACCGCGAACGATGCCAGGACCTCGGCATCCCACGCCCATTCCTCGAGCAGCTGACTCGGTGCCTCGACGAAGTCCCACTCGGTCGCGATCCCCGTGAACGACGCCCAGCGGTGATGACCGCCGAGGATGTCGTGCACGAGGTGACCGAACTCGTGGAAGAAGGTGACGACCTCGTCGTGCTCGAGCAGACCGCGCGAGAAGTTGCACAGCAGCGCCCCCTCGGGCAGCGCGTGCCCCGTGATGCCGGGCACGAGCCCGAAGCACGCGGCGTGGTTGTACTTGCCGTCGCGAGGATGCAGGTCGAGGTGGATGCGGCCGAGCCGCTCGCCCGCGCGGACGACGTCGTAGGTGCGCACGTCGTCGTGCCACGAAGGCGCGTCGACGGGGAAGTACTCGACGTCGAGAAGGCGCGCCGTCGTGGCGAGGACGCCGTCGAGCACGCGATCGAAGCGGAAGTACGAACGGACGAGCTGTGCATCGACGTCGTACTCCTCGCGCTTGAGCGCGCTGAGCAGATACCAGAAGTCGGCGATCGTGACCTCGGTGGCGTCGGGCTCGTCGCGGCGGAGGCGCTCGAGCACGCGGGCGTACTCGGACGCGGCGGCGGGGGCGACGGCCTCGGCCACCCGATCGAGGAACGCGCGCACCTCGGCGCTCGACCCGATCATGCGCGTCTCGGTCTCGTAATCGGCCCAGTCGCCGTAGCCGAGGAGGGCCGCCCGCTCGGCACGGACGGCGAGCAGATCGGCGAGCACGGCCTCGTTCTCGGGCCACGCCAGATCGTTGTACGCCCCGACGAGGGCGTGGCGCACGGAGATGTCGCGGGCGTACTCGCGCACCGGCATGAGGTCGGTGTACTCGGTGGTCAGCGTCACCATGGCCTCGTCGTCGGCGGGGTGCTCGGCCAGGAAATCGGCCGGGAGTCCGTCGAGCGAGGCGGCCGGGACGCGGATCTCGCGGCGTCCTTCGCGGATGTGGCGCGAGAACGTCTGCGACAGAGCGGTGTCGCGGTCGGCGAGCTCCTGCACGCGCGCGCGGCCCGCGTCGTCGAGGTCGACACCACCGCGGCGGAAATCGCGCCGGAGGTGGTCGAGCAGGCGCTGCTGCGCGGCGTCGAGGCCCGCGGCGTCGGCGTCGGAGAACACGTGCCACAGGTCGCGATCGAGCAGCCGGCGCGCCTGGGCCGCGTCGATCGCCTGGGCCTGCGCCTCGGCGGCGGCGCGCACCTCGGCGTCGGGGTGGCACTCGCTGAGCAGGTGCGACGGCGCGGCGGCCTCGGCGAGCGCGATGTCGGCGTCGTTCCAGAGGTCGAGGCGCTCGCTCGTGGTCAGCTCCGTCTCGGCGACGAGACGGCGGTCGATCTCGGCCACGCGGGCGAGACGCTCGGCGGGGCGCTCCCCGGCGAAGCTCAACCAGCCGGCGCGGTCGAGCGGAAGGGACAGGGGTTCGAGGGGAGGATGCGGCATCCTCCGACCCTAGGGACGACCTCCGACACCGGCAACGTCGAGGACCGACGACGCCTCCGCCAGGCCGCGGAACGGCATCCGCGAGGGGATCAGCGCAGCGCGCCGACCGAGGCGAGCGCCAGGCGGATGAGCGTGCCCCGCCCGCCCTCCATCTCGTCGGAGAGGGCCTCGGATGCCGCTTCCTGCGGCGACAGCCACGTCACTTCGAGGGCGTCCTGACGCGGTTCGCAGGTTCCCGTGACGGGGACCACGAAGGCGAGCGCGACGGCGTGCTGGCGATCGTCGTGGAACGCGCTGACGCCCGGGATCGGGAAGTACTCGGCGACGGTGAACGGCGTCGGCGACGGGGGCAGGGAGGGGAAGGCCATGGGGCCGAGGTCGTTCTCGAGGTGGCGGAACAGGGCGTCGCGCACGGTCTCGCCATAGCGCACGCGCCCCGACACGAGCGTGCGGGTCATCTCGCCGAGAGGCGTCGCCCGCAGCAGGATGCCGACCTGGGTGACGGCCCCCATGCCGTCGGTGCGCACGGGGAGCGCCTCGACGTACAGCATCGGCAGGCGGCGGCGGGCCTCGGCCAGCTCCACCTCGCTCAACCACCCCGGGTTGGGGTTCGGGCCCCCCGAGGCGCCCGAGAAGGACGCCGACAACGATTCGTTCTCGTCGCCGTTGTCGCCGGAATCGGGGTCGGGGGTGCGTACGGGCATGATCCCTGTATATCAACCGTCCGCCCCGGATGCCGCGTGTCTTCGCCCACAGCGGATGTCGGAGGCCTTTGCGACAATGGGCCGCATGAGCACCCACCCTCCCCTCGACTCCACCCTCGTGCGCTGGTCCGCGCCGCCGGAGGAACGCGGCGATCGGCCGGTGCTCCTGCTGCTGCACGGCTACGCGTCCGACGAGCACGACCTGTTCGGGCTCGTGCCGCACCTGCCCGCCGACTTCGTGATGGCCAGCGTGCGCGCGCCGCTCACCCCGCCGTGGCCCACCCCCGGGGCGTCGTGGTACCCGATCGAGGGTCTCGACGGCCGCGACCCCGTCGCGATCACGCGCGCCGCCGAGGGGCTGCTGTCCTGGATCCGCGAAGAGGTCGGGCCGCGGCCGGTCGGTTTGCTGGGGTTCTCGCAGGGCGGCGCCGTCGCGGTGCAGACCCTGCGCGTCGACCCCGACGCGGTGGCCTTCACCGTCGTGCTGGCCGGGTACGCCGCCGCCGGCGAGCTGCCGGGCGACGCCGTGCTGGCCGAGCGGCGACCGCCCGTGTTCTGGGGACGCGGTTCGCGCGACGACGTCATCCCCGCGCACCTCGTCGACATGACGGCCCAGTGGTTGCCGGCCCACAGCGAGCTGAGCGGTCGCGTCTACCCCGGGCTGACCCACTCGGTCTCGCAGGACGAACTCGACGACGTGCGCGCCTTCCTCGAGGCGCGTCTGGCCGAGGGGGGCACCCCGACCGAGGGGTGACGACAGGGGTCGATCGTTCGGTCGAGAGGCCGCGAAGCACGGGACGGACACCCGAGGGCAGCGGCCGTTCCGCGACGGGCGAACGTCAACCCCGACCCGATGTCGGAGGTCCGAGAGAGGATGGCGGCATGGCTGACGTACTCGACAGATTCGGGCCCGCCACGCGGGACTGGTTCCGCGGTGCGTTCCCCGCTCCGACCAACGCGCAGAAGGGCGCGTGGGAGTCCGTGTCGTCGGGGCGCAACGCGCTCGTGGTCGCCCCCACCGGCTCGGGCAAGACGCTCTCGGCGTTCCTCTTCGCGATCGACCGCATCTTCCGCGAAAAGGCTCCCGACGCGCCCGAGGCCGCTCCCCCGCCGCGTCGCCCGCGCGGCGCCGCGAAGACCACCCTCGCGAAGACCCCACCGACCACCACCCGCGTCCTCTACATCTCGCCGCTGAAGGCGCTCGGCGTCGACGTCGAGCGCAACCTCCGCTCCCCGCTCGTCGGCATCGGTCAGTCCGCCCGCCGGCTGGGCATCGAGGTGCCGTCCGTCACCGTGGGCGTGCGTTCCGGAGACACGAGCTCCAGCGACCGCCGCAAGCTCGTCACCGCCCCGCCCGACATCCTCATCACGACCCCCGAGTCGTTGTACCTCATGCTCACCAGCCAGGCGGCAGAGACCCTGCGCGGCGTGCACACGGTCATCATCGACGAGGTGCACGCGGTGGCCGCGACCAAGCGCGGCGCCCACCTGGCCGTGAGTCTCGAGCGCCTCGACGCGCTGCTCGACAAGCCCGCGCAGCGGATCGGCCTGTCGGCGACCGTTCGACCCATCGACGAGGTCGCGCGGTTCCTCGGCGGTGCCCAGCCGGTCGACATCGTGGCCCCCAAAGCCACCAAGGCGTTCGACCTGTCGGTCGTCGTGCCCATCGAAGACATGCTCAACCCGCCTCCGCCGCCGGGCAGCCCCGCCCCCGACGAGGCCGCCGACGGCGAGTGGTTCTCGGATCGCCCCGAGAGTACCGAGATGGCCGGGTCGGTCTGGCCGCACGTCGAAGAGGCCATCGTCGACCGGATCCTCGAGCGGCGGTCGACCATCGTCTTCTCGAACTCCCGCCGCCTGGCCGAGCGGCTCACCGGGCGCTTGAACGAGATCTACGCCGAGCGGGTCGGCATCGAGGTGCCCGATCCGACCGTGCCGGCGGCGCAGATGGCGCAGGCCGGCTCGTCGGCGGGCGTCGCCGCGATCCTCGCGAAGGCCCACCACGGCTCGGTCTCGAAGGAGCAGCGCGCCCAGGTCGAAGACGAGCTGAAGTCGGGCGTCCTGCGCTGCGTCGTCGCGACCAGCAGCCTCGAGCTCGGCATCGACATGGGTGCGGTCGACCTCGTCATCCAGGTGGAGTCGCCCCCGAGCGCGGCCTCCGGGCTGCAGCGCGTCGGACGCGCGGGCCACCAGGTGGGCGAGGTGAGCCGCGCGGCGCTGTTCCCCAAGCACCGCAGCGACGTGCTGCACACGGCCGTCGTGACCGAGCGCATGCTGGCGGGGCGCATCGAGGCCATCTCGGTGCCGCAGAACCCGCTCGACATCCTCGCGCAGCAGACGGTCGCCGCCTCCGCCCTCGGCTCGATCGACGTCGAGGAGTGGTTCGAGACCGTCAAGCGCAGCGCGCCGTTCCGATCCCTCCCCCGCTCGGCCTACGAGGCCACCCTCGACCTGCTGGCCGGGCGGTATCCGTCCGACGAGTTCGCCGAGCTGCGCCCTCGCCTGGTGTGGGACCGCGACGCGGGCACGCTCACCGGTCGGCCGGGCGCGCAGCGGGTGGCGGTCACCAGCGGCGGCACGATCCCCGACCGCGGCCTCTTCGGAGTCTTCGTCGCGGGCGAGTCGCAGAACGCCCGCGTGGGCGAGCTCGACGAAGAGATGGTCTACGAGTCGCGCGTCAACGACGTCTTCACCCTGGGCACGACCAGCTGGCGCATCGTCGAGATCACGCACGACCGGGTGAACGTCGTGCCCGCCTTCGGCCAACCGGGCAAGCTGCCCTTCTGGCATGGCGACGGCATCGGCCGCCCCGCCGAGCTGGGTGAGGCGCTCGGTGCCTTCTCGAGAGAGCTGGCGGGGGGCGACCGGTCCAAGGCCGAGAAGCGCCTGCGCGAATCCGGTCTCGACGACAACGCCATCTCCAACCTGCTCGCCTACCTGGCCGAACAGCGCGAAGCCACCGGCAGCCTGCCCACCGACCGCACGCTCACCGTCGAGCGCAGCCGCGACGAGGTCGGCGACTGGCGCATCATCCTGCATTCCCCGTACGGCATGCAGGTGCACTCCCCGTGGGCCCTCGCGGTGAACGCCCGCATCCGCGAGCGCCTGGGCGTCGAGGGGGCCGCCGTCGCGAGCGACGACGGCATCATCGCGCGGGTTCCGGATGCCGCCGCCGAACCGCCCGGGGCCGACCTCTTCGTCTTCGAGCCCGACGAGCTCGAGCAGATCGTCACCGACGAAGTGGGCGGCTCGTCGCTGTTCGCCTCGCGCTTCCGCGAATGTGCGGCACGCGCCCTGCTCCTGCCCCGACTGAATCCGAACCGTCGCTCCCCCCTGTGGCAGCAGCGCCAACGCTCGGCGCAGCTGCTCGAGGTCGCGAAGCGCCACCCGGCGTTCCCGATCATCCTCGAGACGCTCCGCGAGGTGCTGCAAGACGTCTACGACCTTCCCGCGCTGCTGCGCCTGACCCGGCAGATCGGCGAACGGCGCATCCGCCTCGTCGAGATCACGACCTCGCAGCCCTCGCCGTACGCCCGCGATCTGCTCTTCGGGTACGTCGGGGCGTTCATGTACGAGGGCGATTCGCCCCTCGCCGAGCGCCGCGCCGCCGCGCTGTCGGTCGACCCTGCTCTGCTGAGCGAGTTGCTCGGCAAGGTCGAGATGCGCGAGCTCCTCGACCCCGACGTGATCGCCCAGTTCGAGCGCGAGGCCCAGCGGCTCGACCCCGACCGTCGCGCGCGAGGCGTCGAGGGCGTCGCCGATCTGCTGCGCATCCTCGGCCCGCTCGACGCGAGCGAGGTGGCCGCGCGACTGGACGCCGAGACCGACGCCCTGGCCGAGGCGGAACGTCACCTCGCGACCCTCGTCGACGATCGCCGCGCGATCCGCCTGACGATCGCGGGCGTCGCTCGGGTCGCCGGTATCGAAGACGCCGGGCGTCTGCGCGACGCGCTGGGCGCCGCGCTTCCCGTCGGCATCCCGAACGCCTTCCTCGAGCCCCTTGCCGACCCGCTCGGCGACCTGGTCGCCCGATACGCGCGCACGCACGCGCCGTTCACCACCGACGCGGTGGCCGCTCGCCTGGGCGTGGGGATCGCGGTCGCGCGACTGACACTGCAGCGCCTCGAGTCGCAGGGGCGCCTCGCGAGCGGCTTCTTCCTTCCCGAGGCGTCGGGCGGGAACCGCGGCGACGCCACCGAGTGGTGCGACGTCGAAGTGCTGCGCCGGTTGCGCATGCGCTCGCTGGCGGCGATCCGCGGCAGCGTGGAACCCGTCCCTCCCGCCGCCTACGCGCGGTTCCTGCCGGTCTGGCAGCACCTCGGTCGCCCGCTCGAGGGCATCGACGGCGTGCTCGCGGTGATCGAGCAACTCGCGGGTGTTCCCCTCCCCGCGAGCGCGTGGGAATCCTTGGTGCTGCCGTCGCGCGTCGCCGACTACTCCCCCGCCCTGCTCGACGAGCTGACCGCGACGGGCGAGGTCGTCTGGTCGGGACATGGCACCCTGCCCGGCCGCGACGGCTGGATCGCCCTGCACCCGGCGGAGGCCGCCCCCTTCACGCGTCAAGACCCGGATGACGCCGACGATCCGGCGCCCGATTCGCTGGAGGCGCGGATCCTCGGCGCTCTCGACGGCGGGGGCGCGTACTTCGCTGCCCAGCTCAGGCAGTTGGCCGGCGCCGAGAACGAGCAGTCGGTGAACGACGCCCTGTGGGCCCTCACCTGGGCGGGACGCGTCACGAACGACACCTTCGCGCCGGTGCGCACCCTGTTGAGCGGCGGCGGGCAGTCCCACCGCGTCGCCCGTCGGGCTCCGCGCGCACGCATGTACCGGGGCGCGACGATGCCGCGCGCAACCTCGGCTCCTCGCCCGCCGTCGCTGGGCGGCCGATGGTCGCTGCTTCCCGAACGCGAGCCGGACCCCGCCGCCCGGGCCACCGCCACCGCGAGCCTGCTGCTCGATCGGTACGGCGTCGTCACGCGAGGGGCGGTGCAGTCCGAGGGGGTCCCCGGCGGTTTCGCGCAGGTGTACCGCATCCTGGCGGGCTTCGAAGAGGCGGGCCACTGCCGCCGCGGGTACGTCATCGAGAAGCTCGGGGCGGCGCAGTTCGCCGCCTCCGCCACCGTCGACCGTCTGCGCGAGTTCGCGGCGGTCGCCGACCCCCCACCGCGACGCGCGATCACCCTCGCCGCCACCGACCCGGCCAATCCCTACGGTGCGGCCCTCGGGTGGCCGTCGATCGAGGGCGTGACGCACCGCCCCGGACGCAAGGCCGGCGGACTCGTCGTGCTCGTCGACGGCGACCTGACGCTGTACCTCGAGCGTGGCGGCCGCAGCGCGCTGGCTTTCACCGACGACGAGGCGCAGCTGCAGTCCGCGACACGTGACCTCGCCGAGACGGCGAAGAGACGTCGCCTCGAGACCCTGACGGTCGAGCAGGTCAACGGCGCGTTCGTGTACGGCACCGCGGTCGGACGCGCGCTCCGCGAAGCGGGGTTCGTCGAGTCCCCGAAGGGGCTGACCCTGCGCAAACTCACCGCCGGCGACGCCATTCGCGAGGCCGCTCGTGCGTGAGCGCGGCGGGCCGGTGGCCCGCACCGCCCCCGCACCGACGTCGCCCGCGCCGTTCGTCCGGCCGCGTCGGCCCGAACGCGGATCCGGCGCGACCGACGCCGCGGCGGCCTCGGCCCAGACCCAGACCCAGGCGAACCCCTCCGCGCCCCACGACCCGGGAGTGCACCGTGCCTGAGGGCGACACCGTCTACCGCGCCGCCGCCAAGCTGTCGGCGGCACTGACCGGCAAGGTCGTCACGCGGTTCGACATCCGCGTGCCCGGCAGCGCGACCGCCGATCTGCGCGGTGAGACCGTGCACGAGGTCGCCGCGCGCGGTAAACACCTGCTGCACCGCATCGGCGGCTACACGCTGCACTCCCACCTCAAGATGGAGGGCCGGTGGGACGTCTACCGGCCCGGCGAACGGTGGCGACGTCAAGCCTTCAAGGCACGCGCGATCGTCGGGGTGAGCGGGGCGGATGCCGTGGGCTTCGACCTTGCGATGGTCGAGGTCCTCCGCACGGTCGACGAGCACACCGTGATCGGGCATCTCGGACCCGACCTGCTGGCCGATGACTGGGACGAGGCAGAGGCCGTCCGCCGCGTCGCGGCCGACGATCGCGCCGCGCACGTCGCACTCCTCGACCAGCGCAACGTCGCGGGGTTCGGCAACGTCTACGCGAACGAGTTGCTCTTCGTGCGCGGAATCGCGCCGACCACCCCGGCGAACGAGATCGACGTGCAGGCCACCATCGCCCTCGGCGAGCGCATGATCCGCGCCAACCTCCCCCGCCCCGAACGCACTTTCACCGGAGACAGTCGCCCCGGGCGACGGTTCTGGGTCTACGGCCGCGACGGAGCCCCGTGCCGGCGCTGCGGCACGCCCATCCGCGCCACGAGCCTCGGCGCCTCGTCCACCAGCGAGCGAAACGTGTACTGGTGCCCCACCTGCCAGCCCGGGTGAGGTGTCCCGCCGCGTGACGGCAGCAGAGTGGACCGACCCGCGCACGCCGACGCCACGTCACCCCACCCGCACGCCCCGCGTGTCAACCCGCCCGCGCCTTTCGCTTCCCCGTGGGAGAACGGGGGAAGACACCGACGCCGGGAACCGTGCCGCACTTTCTCTCGACGTCGAGCAAACCGATCATGGCACGGGCGACGAAGAAGCATTCGAGGGAATGAAGCCGATTCTGCACCCGTTGTCATACATGTCGGCTGACCCGATAGCCGTCCGGAGGGGATCGTGGGTAAGAACTACATCGACATCGAAAACGACCATGGCGAGACGCTGCGTTACCGCAAGCACGTCAACGGTCGCGGACTCGTCGCGCACGGCGCGAAGGTCCACCCGTCGGCGCTGGTCGAGAACGGTGCCTACGTCGAACCCGGCGTGCAGATCGCCGCGGGCGTCCGCGTCGGTCGTGGGGTCTGGATCGAGTCCGACGCCGTCATCGGACCCGAGGCGCACATCGAGCCGCACGCGCACATCTGCGCGGGCGCGGTGATCGGCGCGGGTGCTCACATCGGCGTGCGAACGCAGGTGGGCCACAACGCCCGCATTGCCACCGGCTCGCTGATCGGCGACGACGAGATCATCAACGACGGCGAAGCCGTCGCCACCGACCGTCGGGGGCTGCGCCTGGCCGCCTGACTCCGCCGTTTCATCGGCATCCACGACCCGCACGACTCCTCGGAGCGTGCGGGTTTTCGTGTACCCGACGGGCCCGGCCGCCGTCGGCTCCGCGCGGGCGGAGCTCAGGCGAGGAACGTCAGCACGAGCCCGATGAGAGGCAGGGTGCCCTGCATCACCGCGGGGCGCAGGTTCTTGCGGCCCGTGCTCACGAGCACCAGAGCCGCGGCCAGCATCGAGCCGAGCGAGAAGGCCAGCAGGGTGCGCCCGACCGGGTCGCCGATTCCGCTGACGACCCAGACGATGATCCCGATGATCGCGCCGATCGCCAGGAACAGGTTGTAGAAGCCCTGGTTGTAGGCCATCGACTTCGTGATCTCAGCGGTCTGCTGGTCGGGAATGCCGAAGACCTTCCGCGTACGGGGGTTCGTCCAGCGCACGCTCTCGAGCACGAAGATGTACACGTGCAGCAGGGCCGCGAGTCCCGCGACGACGAGCGCCAGAATACCGATCATGCTCTCACGTTACTCCCGCGGCTAGCCTGGAGTCATGGTGAACGGCAAGGGCTCTCGGGGACGCGGCGGCGCGCCTCGACGCAGCAGACCCGCCCGTCCCGTCGCCGCGGGCCGCGCACGACCCGCGAAGAAGAGTGTCGCGCGCCCGACCCCGCCGCCTCGGGAGGAGCCGCGCACCTTCGTCCTGGGCGCCGTCCCCGGCGCCACGCCCGGTAAGTGGATCGATCTGTGGCGTGAACGCATGCCCCACGTCTCGCTGGAGCTTCGAGAGATCACGGTCGAGCACCAGCGCGCGGCCATCGACGACCTCGATGCCGCCCTGGTGCGCCTGCCTCTGGCGGCATCCGAGGACCTCCACGTGATCGAGCTCTACGAGGAGCAGCCGGTCGTGGTGATGTCCACGGATTCCGAGCTCACCGCCGCCGACGAGCTCGCACTCGCCGACCTCGCGGGGCAGGTGGTGATCGCCGCGGCCGATGACGTCTTGCACGTCGTCGTCCCGGATGCCGTGCCCCCCGCGTTCGCGCCGCCGGGCGACACCGCCCAGGCGATCGCCACCGTCGCCACCGGCGTGGGTGTGGTGATCGTGCCGATGTCCCTCGCTCGCGCGCACCGTCGTCGCGACGTGGAGTACCGGGTCCTGCGGGACGGACCCGTGTCCACGGTCGCGCTGGCCTGGCTGCGGGAGAACACGACGCCCGATGTCGAGGCGTTCGTGGGCGTCGTGCGGGGCCGCACGGCGCGTTCCTCACGCTGAGCCGGGGCAGCTCGCGCTCTCGCATCCGCGCATCCGCCGCGCGATAACCTGCGGGGGAAAAGGGAGTGGGAATGCGGGGCCGAACGGCCGGGCTCATCGTCACGTCGAGCGTGGTGATGACGCTGCTCTGGGCGGGCGGTGCGTCCGCGGCGACCCCCGACCTCGACATCGCGCCGACACCCGCGGCATCCATTGCCCCGGCGACGCCGACGACGACGACCTCCGCCTCCGACGTGGCCTCCGGCGTCACGCACGCGCAGAACCCCTCCGTCCCCGAGGGCGCGGTGTGGACCGAGCAGTACCTGCCCTCGCCCGCCGCCTCCACCGACGGCGACCCCGTCGAGCTACACGCCGACGTGCTGCGGCCGGCGCACCTGCCTCCGGATGCGCGCACCCCCGTCATCCTCTTGATCGGTCCCTACTTCTCGCACAGCGGCGCCGCCAGCGACGAGCACCGGCCCTTCACCGGTCCGACGCAGCGACATCGAGCGCTCATCGATCAGGGCGACCTCTTGGCCGCCGGGTACACGGTGGTCTTCGTCGACCTGCGCGGCTTCGGCGGCAGCACCGGGTGCCTCGACTTCGCCGGTCCGGGTGAGCAGGCCGACGTGACGGCGGCCGTCGAGTGGGCGGCGAGCGCCGCCTGGTCGACGGGCAGGGTCGGGATGTACGGGAAGTCCTACGACGCGATGACGGGCCTGATGGGGGTGGCCGCGCGTCCCGCCGGCCTCGCCGCCGTCGTCAGTCAGGAACCGGTGTGGGATCCGTACTCGTACCTGTGGGAGAACGGCATCCCGACCGAGAACAATCGGGCCACGCCCGAGGCGTACCTGCAGATGGCCGCCCTTCCCGGCATCGCGACCCCGGGACACGTCGACGGCCTCGTCATCCCGCCCGACACCGACCGCTACCGCGACAACGCCACCTACGAGAAACGTCACCCCGAGTGCGCGACGTCGCTGCTCGCCGACACCCTCGTCGCCGAGCGCGCGTCACCCGAATGGGCCGCGCGCGATCTCGCGAGCCGGGCGGAGGGGTCGACGGTACCGCTGCTGTTCACCCAGGGCTGGACCGAGCGCAACACCCGCGCCGACGGACTGGTCGACGTCGTCGACGGCCTGGAAGGGCCGGTGTCGGCCTGGGCGGGGCCGTGGGACCACGTCGCCGGAAACGACGTCGACTCCGCCGGTCGCCTGCAGATGGGGCGCGCCGACTGGTTCGGCGAGGTGCGCGCGTTCTTCGACGCCCACCTTCGCGACGAGGAGGGTCCCGCGCCCTCGTTCGCCCTGCAGGACAACCTCGGGCGCTGGCGGACCCAGGCGGAGTGGCCGGGGACGACGCGCGAGGTCACGTCCGCCCTCGCCCCCGCGCAGTACGTCGACACGGGCGAGGGCGCCGGTGCTCTGCCCGACGGCGACGACGGCGACGGGTCGTTCTTCGGAACGGCGCCGCGAACCGCCGAAACGCTCGGTGCCTCGCAGACGCTGTCGGTCCCCGTCGCCGAGGAGACGCGCCTGACGGGCAGCGCCGAGGTGGTGCTGCAGACGCGCGGCGAGGGTGCGGCGCATGTTCGGCTGTGGGACGTCGGTGTCGAGGGCATCCCGACCCTCATCGACGAGACCCTCACCCCGGTGGATGCCGGCGGCACGACCTCCGTCACCCTCCGCGCCCTCGACTGGACGCTGTCGGCGGGGCACGCCGCGCTGCTGACGGTGGGGACGACGGACTCCCTCCTCTGGCGGCCCTCCCCTCGCGACACCACCGTCACGATCGACGGCGGCATCCTGACCCTGCACGCGCAGGGCACGTCGGCCGATCTGCCGACCGCCGGGGATCGGGCCCCCTTCCTCGACGCCTACCTCGCGGACGCCCGGTGGCCGGTGGCGATCGGCGCGGTCGCACCGAGCTTCTCGCTGGCGGACCCGGTCCCCTCCCCCACGGCGGCCACGGGCGGGGAACTCGCCCGCTCCGGTGGGGAGCTCTCGCCGGCGGCCGCGCTCTGGGCGATCGCCGCCCTCGCGCTGGGCGCCGCGCTGGTGCGCCGTCGCGCGACGCGTTCCTCCCGCTGAGCACCGCCCCACGCCCTCGCGTCGTCCCCCATCCGTTTCGGCGGCGGACGAGCCGAGTTCACCCGTCCCGCTCCGAATGGTCACGAGGCGCCCATAGCTTTCCTCCGTCTCGTACCGGCGTCCCCGTCGATCCCCCGAGAGACACGAGAGGAAATCCATGTCATTCCCGCGCCTTTCCCCCGGCCGGTCCATCGCCGGTATCGCCCTCGTCACGGTCGCGGCTCTGTCGCTCGCCGGGTGCGCCGGCGGCAGCTCCGCCTCCTCCGCCGAGGGTGGCGTCGACGCCGCCACGGCCACGAGCCTCGCCGATTTCGGAACCCTCACCGACCTCGAGGCGGCCGCGAAGGCCGAGGGCCAGCTCAACGTCATCGCGCTGCCGCGCACGTGGGCCAACTACGGCGAGATCCTCGACCTGTTCGCCGAGCGGTACCCCGAGATCACGATCAACGAGCAGTCGCCCGACGTGTCCAGCGCCGAGGAGATCCAGGCGGCCACGGCCAACCAGGGCCTCGACACCGCCCCCGACGTCTTCGACCTCGGTCTCGCCGTCGCCCTGCAGAACACCGACTCCTTCGCCGCCTACAAGGTCGCGACCTTCGATGAGATCCCCGACGCGCTCAAAGAGAGCTCGGGCCTGTTCGTCGGCGACTACGGCGGGTACATGTCGGTCGGCTACGACTCCGCCCGCTTCCCCGCGCCCAGCCAGCTGAGCGACCTGCTCAAGCCGGCCTATAAGGGCGCCGTGGCCATCAACGGCGACCCGACGCAGGCGGGCTCGGCCTTCGCGGCCGTGGGCCTGGCGACGGTTCAGCAGAAGGGAACGCTCGACGACTTCACACCCGGCATCGACTTCTTCGGCCAGCTCAACGCCGCCGGGAACTTCCTCAAGGTCGACCCGACCGACGCCACCATCGCCAGCGGCGAGACCCCGGTCGCCTTCGACTGGGACTACCTCAACGCCGCCCAGGCATCGGCCGTTCCCACCTGGAAGACCGTCGTGCTCCCCGGCACCGGTTACGCCGGCTACTACAACCAGGCCATCAACAAAGATGCGCCGAACCCGGCCGCAGCGCGTCTGTGGCAGGAGTTCCTGTACAGCGACGACGTGCAGAACCTGTGGCTCAAGGGCGGCGCGCGTCCGGCCCGCATGGAGGCCATGACCTCGGCCGGCACGATCGACGCGACGCTCGCCGCAGCCCTGCCCGCCGCCCCCGACGACACCGTCGTGCCCACCGAGGCGCAGTCCACGGCCGCCGGCGAGACGCTCGGGCAGAAGTGGGCGACGGCGCTGCAGTGACCGTCCTTCACCAGGTCGTCGCCCCCGCGGCGCCGGAGCCCTCCGCTCCGGCGCCGCGGGGTGCGGCGCGCCGCAGCTGGGCCTGGCTGGGGCTGCTCCCCTTCGTCGCCTACGTCGCGCTGTTCCTGGCCCTGCCCACGGTGCTCGCCGTGGCGTCGGGGTTCGTCGACGGCGACGGGGCGTTCACCCTCGCCAACCTCGCCGCTCTGGGCGACCCGCTGGTGGTGACGACCTTCGTCAACTCCGCGGCGCTGTCGCTCGTCACCGCGATCGTGGGGGCGATCGTGGGAGCGCTGGTGTGCCTGGCCCTGCTGGGGCTTCCCGAGACGGGGGCGATCCGCACGGCCGTCGACGCGGCATCCGGAGTCCTCGCCCAGTTCGGCGGCGTCATGCTCGCCTTCGTGCTCATCGCCGCGATCGGGGCGCAGGGAGTGGTGACGGTGTTCGTGCGGCAGCTGACCGGCATCGCGTTCTACGAGAACGGCGTGTGGTTGTACGACCTGCCGGGCGTCGCGCTGGCCTACCTCATCTTCCAGGTGCCGCTCATGATCATCACGTTCATGCCCGCCCTCGCCGCGCTGAAGCCGCAGTGGGTGGAGGCGCACCTGACCCTCGGCGGAACCCGCGCCGGCTTCTGGCGACACGTGGGGATGCCGGTGCTCGCCCCCTCGTTCCTGGCGAGCCTGCTGCTGCTGTTCGCCAACGCCTTCTCGTCGTACGCGACCGCCGCCGCCCTCGCCAGCCAGGGGTCGCAGATCGTCCCGCTGCAGATCCGCACCGCGTTGACCAGCGAGACGGTCCTGGGGCGCGAGAACCTCGCGGGCGCCCTCGCGCTCGGCATGATCGTGGTCGTGGCCATCGCCATGGCGCTGTACTCGCTCGTCCAGCGTCGCGCGGCGAGGTGGCAGTCGTGAACCCCCTCGCTCCCCCGCGCGCGGTGCGCGTGATCATCGGCCTCGTCGTCGGCGTGGTGTTCGCCGTCCCCTTCGTGGCCACGGTGCTCTTCACCCTGACCCCGCTGCCGGGCGGCTCGGGCCTCTCTCTCGACCGGTGGGCCGGCCTGTTCGACCCCGCCAACGCCGCCAAGTACCGCCCCGTCTGGACGGGCCTCGGCAACTCCCTGCTCCTCGCGGGGGTGACCGTGCTGCTGGTGGTGGGGCTGTTCACCCCGACCATGGTGCTGGTGGCGCTCGCGTTCCCGCGCCTGCGACGCGTCTTCGAGTTCGTCGCCCTGCTGCCGATCTCGCTGCCCGCGATCGTGCTCGTGGTGGGGCTGACCCCCATCTATCTGCAGATCGGTCGCACTCTCGGGACCGGGGCCTGGACGCTCGCCTTCGCGTACGGCATCCTCGTGCTCCCCTTCGCCTACCGCTCGATCCAGGCCTCGATCGACGCCATCGACGTCACGACCCTCGCCGAGGCCGCGCGCACCCTCGGCGCCGGCTGGGGTTCCGTGCTGCTGCGCGTGATCGTGCCGAATCTGCGGCAGGGCCTGCTCGCCGCCGCGCTCATCTCGGTGGCGGTGGTGCTGGGCGAGTTCACGATCGCCTCGCTGCTGAACCGTCAGACCCTGCAGACGGCCCTCGTGGTCGTCAACAAGCAAGACGGCTGGGTCGCCGCCATGTTCACCCTGCTCGCACTGGCGTTCGCGTTCGTGCTGCTCCTCGTCATCGGCCGCGTCGGACGCATCGGCGCCGGAAGGAAGACCCCATGACCGCCGCCGACACCCCCATCCGGGCGCTCCCCGACGCCGCCGCGAGCACCCTCGCCACCGGCACCCGCGCGGGGGTCGAACTGCGCGGCGTCGTCAAGGAGTACGGATCCACCCGCGTGCTGCACGGCGTCGACCTCGACGTCGCCCCCGGGGAGTTCGTCTCGCTGCTCGGGCCCTCGGGCTGCGGCAAGACCACGGCGCTGCGCGTGCTCGCGGGACTCGAGCACGCCGACAACGGCGAGGTGCGCATCGGCGGGCGCGACGTGTCGCGCGTGCCCACGAACAAGCGCGACATCGGCATGGTGTTCCAGTCGTACTCCCTGTTCCCGCACCTGCGGGTGCTCGACAACACGGCGTTCGGACTGCGCCGCCGCGGGGTCGGCGCGACCGAGGCCCGCCGGCGCGCGGGCGATGCCCTCGACCTGGTCGGGCTCGGCCACCTCGGCGATCGATACGCCCACCAGCTCTCGGGCGGTCAGCAGCAGCGCGTGGCCCTCGCCCGCGCTCTGGTGACCGAGCCGCGTGTGCTGCTGCTCGACGAGCCCCTCTCGGCCCTCGACGCCAAGGTGCGGGTGCAGCTGCGCGACGAGATCCGGCGCATCCAGCTGCGGTTGGGCACCACGACCGTCTTCGTCACGCACGACCAAGAGGAGGCCCTGGCGGTGTCGGACCGCGTCGCCGTGATGGGCGCCGGCCGCATCCTCCAGGTGGGGAGCCCCGAAGACCTCTACTCGCGGCCCGCCGGCGCCGAGGTCGCGGCGTTCGTGGGAGCGTCGAGCGTGGTGCCCGGGATCGTCTCCGCGGGGACGGTGTCGGTCTGGGGTCAGCGGCTGCCGCTGCTCGCGCTCGCCCCCGACGGCCCGTGCGAGGTGTTCGTGCGCCCCGAGAACGTGCGCGTGGTGGCGCCCGGCGACTCCGGCGTCGACGCGGTCGTCGAATCCAGCACGTTCCTCGGGAGCATGCGGCGCTCGATGCTGCGCGTGGACGACGGGACGGGCGTGCACGTGCAGCACCCCGCCGAGGTGCGTCTCACGCCCGGCGACCGCGTGCGGATCCGGGTCGACGCGGTGCCCGCACTGACCCGACCCGTCACGTCGCCGGCCGGCGGCTGACGCGCGCGCCGCACGACTCGGGCACCGCGACCGCGTGTCGCCGTATGTCCAGGGCCTGCCCGCCGCGCACTCACCCGCATACAATTTCGGGATGACCGCACGCCTGCTCTACGTCTGCGCCCGGCCGCAGCGCACGGCGGCTGTGGCCGAGTGGGCGTCGTTCCGCGACGGCCTGGGCGTCGGCGACGACGACCTCGTCCACCACGACCTGGTGCGTCATCCCCTGCCCGACGACCTCGACCGCTTCGCTGCCGTGGTCGTGGGCGGCAGCCCCTTCAACGTCACCGACCCCGACAAGACCGACGCGCAGCGCCGCCTCGAACGCGACCTCGAGCGTCTGGCCGCGACGGCGATCGAGGGGCGCACGAACGCGCTGTTCACCTGCTTCGGCATCGGAGTGGTCACGCGCCTGCTCGGCGGGGAGGTCACGCTGATGCACCCCGAGGGCACCGGACCGACCGACATCACCCTGACCGCGGCCGGTCGCGACGACGAGCTCTTCGGCATCCTGAGTCCGCGGTTCGAGGCGTTGACCGCCCACAAAGAGGGCACCGCGAGCGTGCCGCCCACCGCCACTCTGCTCGCCGAGAACGACGCCTGCCCCGTGCAGGCCTACCGCGCGGGCGCGGGGCTGTGGGCGACGCAGTTCCACCCCGAGCCCACGGCCGACGCCTTCGTGGCGCGCATGGTCGTCTACCGCGATGCGGGCTATTTCGATGCCGACGCCTTCGACGAGGTGTCGGCGCACGTGCGTACCGCCTCGGTCGAGCAGCCCACCCGGCTGCTGCGTTCCTTCGCCGCCCGCGTCGTCTCGGCCTGACCCGGCCGCACCCGAGCTCCTCGGCATCCCGTTCCGCGCGGTCGAGCCGTGTCGCCCCGCGTCGATACCGGATGCCGTGATGTCAAGCCCGATGCGTAAAACTCGCTAGCTTATCTAGTCTTCTAGACATGAACGCCTCCACACCATCACGCGGGGTCGACCTCGCACGCCAGATCGTCGTCCTCTCCGCGCTGTCGTTCATGCTCATCGCGGCGGTCATCGGAGCCGGGGCCTTCGGCAACTCCGCCGTCGAGGACCAGCAGGGCGGCGCACTCGACACCGACGGTTCGTATCTCGCCCCCGCCGGCCCCGCCTTCTCGATCTGGTCGCTCATCTACCTCGGACTGATCGTCTACGCGATCTGGCAGGCCCTCCCCCGCCAGCGCGCGAATCCGCGCCAGCGGGCGCTCGGCTGGCTCATCGCCCTCACCATGACGCTGAACGGGCTGTGGCTGGTCACCGCGCGCTTCGGCACGCTGTTCCTCACGGTCGTCGTGATCGTGCTGCTGCTCGCCGCCCTCGGGTGGACCTTCCGCGTCGCCGTCGCCACGCGCGAGCCCCGCGGAGGAGTGGTCGATTCGGTGCTGATCGACGGCATCACGGGCCTTCACCTGGGCTGGGTCACCCTCGCCACCGTCGCGAACACGGCCGCCTGGCTCACCACCGTCGTCCCGCCCAGCTGGGAGCAGGGGGCGGATGCCATCGGCATCACCATTCTGATCGTGGTGGCCCTCATCGGACTCGCCATCGCGTGGCGCAGCTCCTGGCGCGTGGCCCCGGCCCTGGCCCTGGCCTGGGGTCTCGGCTGGCTCGCGGTCGAGCGCTTCACGGGCTCCCCGCAGAGCACGCCGATCGGCATCACCGCGATCATCGTGGCCGTCGTCGTGCTGCTGGTGCCGGTGGCCGTGAGCGGCATGCGACTGCTGCGTCCGAGCATCGACTGACACCGCGGCCGCGCGCCGGCGGTGCGCCTCCGCGTGGACCGCTCCAGCCTCCCGCCCGGGCACACGGGCCGCAGCTCGCTCAAGGTCTGAGCCGCGCACGACGACGGCCCCATCCCGCGCGGGGATGGGGCCGTCGTGGTGTCTTACCGCGCGGGGGCGACGATCGCGCTGGCTCCCGCCGGCACCGTCAGCGTGTCGCGGTCGAGCACCACGCCCTCGGTCGTCGCGAGCAGCACGCGGGCCTCGCGGGCCACGGATGCCGTGATCTCGACCTCGGACAGGTTCACGATCACCGAGAGGTCTCGGCGCCGCAGCTCGTAGACGCGACCGCCCGACGCCTCGCGGGTCGACGCCGACAGTCCCTCACGGGAGGGTTCGGTGAGCTCAGGACGCTCGCGGCGCAGTTTCGCCAGCTCGCGGTACAGCCCGAGAAGCTGCACGTGGTCGCCCTCGCCGACCTCGTCCCAGTCGAGCTTCGAGTTCTCGAAGGTCGACGGGTCCTGCGGGTCGGGGACGGTGGATTCGTCCCAGCCCATCTTCTCGAACTCGGCGATGCGCCCCTCGGCGGTGGCCTTGCCGAGCTCGGGCTCGGGGTGCGAAGTGAAGAACTGCCACGGGGTGGTCGCGCCCCACTCCTCGCCCATGAACAGCATCGGCGTGCCGGGCGCCGTCAGCGTCAGCACGGCGGCCGCCGCGAGGCGGTCGTAGGGCAGCGACTGCGACAGCCGGTCACCGGCGGCCCGGTTGCCGATCTGGTCGTGGTCCTGGGCGAAGGTGACCAGGCGCCAGTTGGGCACGGCATCCGGAATGGGGTGTCCGTGCTTCTCCTCGCGGAAGGTGGAGTAGCTGCCGTCGTGGAAGAAGCCGCCCTCCGAGACCTTCTCGAACGCGTCGAGCGCCGCGAAGTCCTCGTAGTACCCGATGGTCTCGCCGGTCAGCGCGACGTGCGCGGTGTGGTGCCAGTCGTCCGACCACTGCGCGGTGAGGCCGTAGCCCCCGGCCTCGCGCGGCAGGATCAGCTTCGGGTCGTTCATGTCGCTCTCGGCGATGGTCGTGAGCGGCAGGCCGCGGTGCGCCGACAGGGCGTCGGTGCGCTCGGCGATCTCCTGCAGCACGTGCACCGGGCGGTGATCGAGCAGCGCGTGCACGGCATCCAGGCGAAGACCGTCGACGTGGTAGTCACTCATCCACATCAGGGCGTTCTCGACGATGTAGGAGCGGACCGCGTCCTCGTCGAGGTTGACCGAGTCGCCCCACGTGTTACGGCTGCCCTCGCGCAGGTACTCGCCGAACTCGGGCAGGTAGTTGCCCGAGGGGCCGAGGTGGTTGTAGACGACGTCCTGGATGACGGCGAGCCCCGCCGCGTGGGCCGCGTCGACGAAGCGCTGGTACGCTTCGGGTCCGCCGTAGGCCTCGTGCACGGTGTACCAGAGCACCCCGTCGTATCCCCAGTTCCAGGTGCCGTTGAAGCCGTTGACCGGCAGCAGCTCGACGTGGGTCACCCCCAGGTCGACGAGGTGCTCGAGGCGGCCGATCGCGGCATCCAGGGTCCCCTCGGGGGTGAAGGTTCCCAGGTGCAGCTCGTAGATCAGGCCGCCCGCGAGCTGCTTGCCCGTCCAGGCGGTGTCGTTCCACGTGTAGACCGACGGGTCGAACCACGCCGAGGCCTCGTGCACGCCGCCGGGCTGGCGGCGCGAGCGCGGGTCGGGACGCAGGTCGTCGCCGTCGCCCAGCACGAAGCCGTAGCGTTCGCCGTCGGCGAGGCGCGTCGGAGCCGTCCACCAGCCGCCGTCACCGGCCGCCATCTCGATGTCTTCGACGACGGTGTCGCCGCTGTCGTCGAGCCGGCGCAGCCGCACCCGCGTGCTCTTCGGTGCCCAGACGGCAATGCTCATGAGGTCGTTCCTTACGCGTGAGGTGCCAAGAATTGTCGCTTCGGGGGCGCGTGAGGCGACGATTCTCGACGCCTCACGCGCAAGGTCAGCAGACCAGGAGGGCGACGGGGTACGTCGCGAGCAGGGCCGACAGAGGGGTGGGGCCGCCGGGGAACTCGCGGCCGGTCAGCACGTCGGTGACCGGCGTCTCGGGCAGCAGCAGCACGGTGTCGCCCCAGCCCCCGCGCTCGGCCAGGCCCCACGGCAGACGGGTCGCCACGGCGAACACCCCGCCGCGGTCCAGGGCGACGACGTGATCGGATGCCACTCCCGCAGCCTCGAGCGCCCGGTACACGTCGAGGGGCTTCTCGCGCCGCACGCGCAGGGCGCGCGAGGTCACGAGCAGCTTGGCCGCGCCCGTCTCATCGACCGCGGGGCTTGCGGCACCCTCGGCGTCGATCGAGGCGAGCAGTCGGCGACGCTCGGCGAAGTCCACCGCGCGGCGGTTGTCGGGGTCGACGAGCGACTGCTCCCACAACTCCGAGCCCTGGTACACGTCGGGCACACCCGCGCCGAGGAGCTGCAGCAGCTTGGCCGAGAGGCCGTTCGACCAGCCCGCGGCCGAGATCTCGTCGACGAACGCGCGCACGCGGTCGGCAGCGCGACCGGTGGCCGCGTCGACCACGGCGTGCATGCGCTCCTCGAAGGCCTCGTCCTGCTCCCACCAGCCGGTGACCTCCGACGCCTCGCGCGCGGCCTTCTCGGCGTACGCGTGCAAACGCTCGCGGTACTCCGACAGCCCGTGACGCGTGGACGCCGTGGCGGGCCACGCTCCGACGATGGCCTGCCACAGCAGGGCATCGAAGGGCCCGTGCCCGGTCGAGGCGATGCCGCGGAACTCCTCGAGCACCTCGGCCCAGCGCTCGGGGATCTCGGCGAGCACCGCGATGCGGGCACGCGTGTCCTCGCCGCGCTTGGTGTCGTGGGTCGAGAGCGTCGTCATCGCGGTCGGCCACGAGGCGTGCCGCGCGGCCTGCGCCGCGTGGAAGCCGTCGACGTCGAGCGAGAACTGCCCGGGGTCGCCGCCCACCTCGGTGAGCGAGCCGAGACGCGTGAAGCGGTAGAACGCCGTGTCTTCGACGCCCTTCGCCATCACGGGCCCGGTGGTCTGCTGGAAACGCCAGGCGATCTCGAGCGCGGTGTCGGCGAGCGCGGGCACGAGCTTCTCGATCACGTCCCCCAGCTCGGGGCGACGCACCTCGGCCTCGCCCGCGGCGGCGTCGAGGTGCGCGCGACCGGCGGGGAGGTACGAGCGGTAGGTCGGGAAGCACGCGAGGATCTCGGCCAGGGCGTCCTGCAGCACCTCGACCTCGAACTCCTCGCGGAGCGACGCGGGAAGGCCGCGCACGATCCGGCGGATCTCCGACACCTGGATGGAGTCGGCGATCTTGCGCTTGGTGTCGTGGATGAGGTCGTGCCAGCCGGTCAGCGGTGCGAGATCGCTGGCGGCGCGCAGTCGCGCGTCGAGCGCGTCGAGCGCCGCCTCTCCGGCGGGGTCGGTGAGCACGCGGTCGATCTCGGCGAGGGCGTCGTATCCGGTGGTCCCGGCCGTCTTCCACCACGAGGGCAGGGCTTCGCCGTGCTCGAGGATCTTCTCCACGAGCACGTACCCGGCATCCGGGCCGCCGGCCTCGGTGAGAGCGGTCGCGAGCTGGTCGAGGTAACCGCCCGGGTCGACGAGACCGTCGGGGTGGTCCACGCGCAGGCCGTCGGCGAGGCCCTCGCGCACCCAGCGGAGGATCTCGGCGTGGGTCGCCTGGAACACCTCGGGCCGTTCGACGCGCACGCCCGCGAGGGTCGTGACGGCGAAGAAACGGCGGTAGTTGAGTTCGGCCGCCTCGTCCTGCCAGAACCGCAGCTCGAAGTTCTGCGCGTCGAGCAGCGCCTCGATGGCATCGCGCGAGCCCGAGGCCGCGGCATCCGTCCCCGTTCCCGGTGCGACCGGGAAGGCGTGGTCGTAGTACCGGATGAGCCCGTCGGGTGCGTCGTCGGCCGGCGTGGGGTCGTACGAGATCTCATCGATGACGGCGTCGAGGTGGTCGCCGAGCACCGGCACCCGCACCTTGCCGCCACCGAACTCCCAGTCGATGTCGAAGGCGGTCGCGTGCGCCGAGGCGCGCCCCTGACGCAGCACGTCCCACCACCAGGCGTTCGAGCGCGGCTCCGAGACGCCCATGTGGTTGGGGACGATGTCGATCAGGATGCCGAGCCCTTCGGCGCGCGCCGCGGCGGCGAAGCGGTCGAGACCCTCCGCGCCTCCGCGGGCGGGATCGACGCGCGTGACGTCGACGACGTCGTAGCCGTGGTCGGAGCCGGGGGTGGCCTCGAGGATCGGCGAGAGGTACGCCCACGAGACCCCGAGGTCACGGAGATATCCCGTGACCTCGGCGGCGTCGTCGAGGGTGAACGATTCGCGGATCTGCAGGCGGTAGGTCGAAAGCGGATGCCGCATGTCGCTCACAGCTCCGGCTTGGGTGCTTGACCTGGCAGGTCGTCGTTGCCGATGACCTGGATCTGCGCCGTGAGCGAGGCCGCGACCGAGTGGTCGATCTCGGGCTCGGGAAGGTGGTGCTCGCGCAGCACCATGAGCGACTTGGGCTCCAGCGGCAGCGTCTCGCCGGGGCTCAGCGGCTCGGTGTTGGCCCGCTCGCCCGCCGTGTCGACGTAGGCGTCCCACTTGGGGGCGTACTCGAAGTCGGGAAGCCGGAAGTCGACTTTGTCGTCACCCGCGTTGAAGAGCACGAGGAAGTGGTCGTCGCTGATCGACTCGCCGCGACGGTCGCGCTCGCGGATCCCCTGGCCGTTGAGGAACACGCCGACCGCGAGCCCGAAGCCGTTGTCCCAGTCCTCGGGCTGCATGAGTGAGCCGTCAGGACGCAGCCACACCACGTCGGGGATGGGAGCGCCTTCCTCCATCTTCACGGGGCGGCCGTCGAAGAACCGGCTGCGTCGGAAGGTGGGGTGCTGCTTACGCAGACGCGCGAGGGCGGCGGTGAACTCGATGAGCGGGGTGTCGATGTTCGACCAGTCCACCCACGTGATCTCGTTGTCCTGGGCGTACCCGTTGTTGTTGCCGCCCTGCGTGCGACCGAGCTCGTCGCCGTGCAGCAGCATGGGCACACCCTGGCTCAGCAGAAGCGTCGCGATGAAGTTGCGCTGCTGCTGCGCGCGACGCTTCAACACATCGGGGTCGTCGGTCGACCCCTCGACACCCATGTTGCTCGAGCGGTTGTGCGATTCGCCGTCGTTGTTGTCTTCGCCGTTGGCGTCGTTGTGCTTCTCGTTGTACGACACGAGGTCGCGGAGCGTGAAGCCGTCGTGCGCGGTGACGAAGTTGATGGACGCCACCGGGAACCGACCGGAGTGCTCGTACAGGTCGGCCGAACCGGTGAGGCGCGAGGCGAACTCCGCGAGGGCCTGCGGCTCGCCGCGCCAGAAGTCGCGGACGGTGTCGCGGTACTTGCCGTTCCACTCGGTCCACTGGGGCGGGAAGTTCCCGACCTGGTACCCGCCGGGGCCCACGTCCCACGGCTCGGCGATCAGCTTGACCTGCGAGACCACCGGATCCTGCTGCACGAGCTCGAAGAAGGTGGCGAGCTTGTCGACCTCGTAGAACTCGCGAGCGAGGGTCGAGGCGAGGTCGAAGCGGAAGCCGTCGACGTGCATCTCGAGTACCCAGTAGCGCAGCGAGTCCATGATCAGCTGCAGCGTGTGGGGGTTGCCCACGTTCATGCTGTTGCCGGTGCCGGTGTAGTCGGTGTAGTAGCGCTTGTCGTCGTCTTCGAGGCGGTAGTAGGCCTCGTTGTCGATGCCGCGCATCGAGAGGGTGGGGCCCATGTGGTTGCCCTCGGCGGTGTGGTTGTAGACCACGTCGAGGATGACCTCGATGCCCGCCGCGTGCAGTGCCTTGACCATGGCCTTGAACTCCTGCACCTGCTGACCGTGGTCACCGGTCGAGGAGTAGGTGTTCTGCGGAGCGAGGAACGCGATTGTGTTGTAGCCCCAGTAGTTCGACAGACCCTTCTCTTCCAGAGTGGAGTCGTTGACGAACTGGTGCACCGGCATGAGCCCGATGGCGGTGATGCCGAGCTTCTTCAGGTGGTCGATGACGGCCGGGTGGGCGATGCCGGCGTAGGTGCCGCGCAGTTCCTCGGGCACGTCGGGGTGCAGCTGGGTGAGACCGCGCACGTGGGCCTCGTAGATGAAGCTCTCGGCGTACGGGATCTTGGGCTGGCGATCGCCCGACCAGTCGAAGAACGGGTTGACGACCACGCCCTTCATCATGTGCGGGGCGGAGTCCTCGTCGTTGAACGAGTCGGGGTCGCCGAACTCGTAGCTGAAGACCGGCTGGCCCCAGTCGATCTGCCCCTCGACGGCTTTGGCGTACGGGTCGAGCAGGAGCTTGCTCGCGTTGTAGCGCTTGCCGCTGGCCGGGTCGTACTCCCCGTGCACGCGGTAGCCGTACCGCTGTCCGGGCTGGATGTTGGGGAGGTAGCCGTGCCACACGAACGCGTCGACGTCCACGAGCTCGAAGCGCGTCTCCGTTCCGTCTTCTTCGAAGAAGCAGAGCTCGACGCGCTCCGCTCCTTCACTGAACAGGGCGAAGTTCGTCCCGTTACCGTCGTAAGTGGCCCCGAGGGGATAACTGGATCCTGGCCATACCTGCTGCACGTCGCTCACGATAGACCAGCGTCGCTCGCGGAACAGACCGGGGACGCGAGAGTTGACACCCGGCGAACCCCCGACTATGCGCGGGGCGTCACGCGCGCTCAGGTGGATGACGCAGCAGCTCGATGCGCTCCTCGAGGTATCGGGCGAGCGGCTGGTATCCCCCGGCCGCGCTCCAGCGCACGAGCGCCTCTCCCCCGCGGACGGCGAGGGGGCTCGATGCCGCGTCGAGGGCGGCGAGGTCGATGGGGTGCCACCCGATGTGCACCGTCTCGCCCTCGGGTACTCCGCCGCGCGCCGCCGCCGCCGACAGCTCGGCGCGGCGGCGTTGCGATTCGGCGGCGAAACCGCGGCGCACCTCTTCGTGCGAGCGCACGATGTCGCCCGTGGCGAGCACGCCGTCGTCGATCACGAGCAGCACCCCGAGGTGCCACGCCGTCCCGCGCTGCGCGATGCGCGCCGCACGCGGGATGCCGAGCAACCGCCGCCCCTCCTGCAGTTCGCCGATGCGCTCGCGCGGGGCGTCGGTCAGGCGCCGACGCGCGGCGTCGAGGATCGCCGTCACCGTGGACTCGCTCATGCGCCCTCTCCGTCATCGCTCGCAGCTTCCGCCCGTTCGAGCGCTCGGGCCGCCGACCGAGCGGTCTCGACGGCCGAGGCGCGCTCGCCCTCACGCGCATCGACCGCGGCGGCCGCGGCCGCGGCGTCGGCCTCCGCCCGCTCGAGGTCGGCGCGCAGCGCGTCGACCCGCTCGTTCGCCCGATCGGCCTTCTCTCGCGCCGAGGCCAGCCGCTTGTCAGCACCGGCCAGGTCACGATCGGCCTCGGCGCGCGCACGCTCGGCTTCGCGCACGGCCCGCTCGGCGGCTTTGCGCGCGCGTCGGGCCGCGAGATCGTCGCGCGGACCGGCGGCGGGCACCACGCCGGGGACCGACCCGGCGACCGCGGCCCCCAGGGCATCGGACTCGAGATCGGCCAGGTCGACGGGCGCCACGAGCCGTCCCGTCAGTACGGCCGCCGCGACCGTGGAATCGACGACGGCGGCGTTGATGGTCTTCTGCACCGCGTCGATCATCGCGCCGCTCAGCGGCGTGCCCTCCGCGGCGGCGAGCTCTCCCGCGCGCCGGGCGAGGGCGGTGACGAGCTGACGCCGCTGACGTCCGAGGCGGGCGAGCTCCGCGGCATCCAGGTCGTCCTGCGCCTCGTGCAGAGCGCGGGAGAGCTCCACGGCCTCGCCCAGCTGCCCGTCGCGCACGAGCAGGTTGACCGCCCACGCGGCGACCGTGGGCTTGCGCAGGTGCGCGATGCGGCGACCGACCGGTCCCGCCACGTCGGCGGCTCGCGCATTACGGGCCGCGGTGAATCGCGCGGGCGGCAGGACGAGCAGTTCGGCTGCGACCTCGTCGAGGAGGCCGGCGTCGTCGCTCATCGTTCCATTCTGACGGGCTCGTCAGAGCGAGACCACCCCCGGCTGCGCTCCGCGGATCTCGCGGTGCAGCCGTTCCATGCGCGCGTCGAGCTCGGCCGCGGTGTCGGCGGCGTTCTTCAGCTCGGCGAGCAGATCGTCGGGCACGAGTCGGTCGTACTTGTAGTAGATCTTGTGCTCGAGGCTGGCCCAGAAGTCCATCGCGATGGTGCGGAACTGCACCTCGACGGGAACGTCGACCCGGCCGGTCGAGAGGTACACGGGCACCTCGACGATCACGTGCAGACTCTTGTAGCCGTTGGCCTTGGGCTCGGCGATGTAGTCCTTCACCTCGCGCACGGTGATGTCGTCCTGCCGGGTGAGCAGGTCGGACAAGCGGTAGGCGTCATCGACGAAGCTGCAGGTGATGCGGATGCCGGCGATGTCGGTGATCGCTGCGCGGATCGAGTCGAAGTCGGTCTCGACGCCCTTGCGCCGCACCTTGTCGACCAGGCTGTCGGGTGACTTCACCCGGCTCGACACGTGCTCGATCGGGTTGTAGGCGTGCATCTCCTGGAACTCTTCGCGCAGGATCGAGATCTTTGTCTCGACCTCGGCCAGCCCGAAGCGGTACTCCATGAGGAACCGTTGGAAATCGTCCCTCAGGGCTCGCAACGCCGCACCCGAGACGGTGATCTGCTGTTCGTCCAGCGAGTCCGTCATGACCTCGACGTTATCCAGCGCGCCTACGAGGGCCCTGGGAGCATCAGCGGCGTGGCGGCTCCGAGGCGCGGGGGACGAGCTCGCCGTCGATGACGTCGATGCCGATGAGTCCGTCGAAGACGTGGGGGAGATCGTCGGATTCGTCGCCGGGTTCCGGGTGCCAAGGCGTGGGGGGATGAGTCATGGCGCCCTCCTTCCGTGAAGGTCCCACGATCTCAGGGGCACCCCGTCCCGTCCGGCGGTCTTGACACCGGGCAATCCTCGGCGTATCCGGCGAGACCCTCGCGTATCGTGGGCCGCATGGGGACCATTCATTACGGCGGAAGCGGCACGATCGTCCACATCGAGGATCGCGCGCTCGCGCATCTCAAGGTCGTGATCTCGACGAAGCTCCGTCGTGGCGAGAGCTTCACGCTCTCGTGGCGTCACCGCGACGACGAGGAGCGCGGCCGCAGCACGCTGTGGCTGCACCCGGCCATTCCCTTGCGCTTCGTCTTCGACGAGGCGGAACCCACGATGCTGAGTCGCGAGTGGATCGAGCGGCTGGCCGAATCGGCGAACTCCTCGGGCGGCATCATGCTCGTCGCCGAAGACATCGCGCCGTCCGCCGAGGCCGACGCCTCGTCATCGGCGCACTGAACGCGCCCGACCCGCGGCACTCTCGGCGCCGCGCCGACGATCAGCCCTCTTCGACGCCCGCGTCTTCGCTGGGCTCGGGCGTGATGGCCAGGCCGTTGGGTCCGGATGCCGCGAGCATGAGGTCTTCGACCCACACGCGGTTGATGCGGGGCTGACGGCTCCCGTAGAAGTGGAACTGGATGGGCACCGACGGGTGCATCCAGAAGCTGCGGCGGCCACTGCCGTCACCGACCTCGACGTCGAACATGAACGATTCCGAGCGGCGCAGCTTGTTCATCACGACGATGCGCAGGTGTGCGAGCGTGCGGTCATCGATGTCGACGGCGTTCGCGACGGTGTCGTAGATGAATCTGCCCATGCGTCCGAGCCTAGCCGAGGAACGCAGAGCGGCATCCGCCATCCGGTGCCACGGCGCGGGGCGGTGAGGCAACCCCGACGGGCTCCACGCTCCACACGACTAGCGTGAGCGTGTGGGAACGCTTTACTACGGAGACGCCGCGACACCGATCGACATCGAGGATCGCGCGCTCGCGCACCTCAAGGTGGTCATCGCCACCAAGCTCCGCCGTGGCGAGAGCTTCACGCTGTCGTGGACGCACGGTCCGGGGCAGGACGTGGGTCGCAGCACGGTGTGGCTGCACCCGTCGATCCCCCTGCGCTTCGTCTTCGACGAGCCGGAGCCGGCGTTGCTGAGCCGCGCGTGGGTCGAAGACCTGGCGAACTCCGCGAACTCCTCGGGCGGCCTCCTGCTGGTGCCCGAGCCGGAGCACCCGGGGTCCTGACCCGGACCGGCGGACTGCCGCCCGGATGCCCCGAGCGTCACCCCGCTGACGTCGGTCGGCGACTCACCGCTCGGAGTCGACCGGTTCCGGGTGCGGATCGACCTGGTCGACGGCATCCTGCAGGCGGCCGAGGCACGCGATGACCGCGGCGCTCTCTTCCGGCGTCATGTCGACGACGGCGCTCATCATGCGGGAGTGCATCGTCCCGAGCGTCGCGCGCACCTCGTCGTCGCTGGCCGCGGTAGCGACGATGAAGATGCTGCGCCGGTCGGTGGGGTGGGGCGTGCGGGTGACGTGGCCGGACTTCTCGAGACGGTCGACGATGGCGGTCGTCGACGCCGTCGAGACACCGAGGTACCGCGTCAGCTCACTCGGTGAGACCTGACGCTGTTGGCCCTTGGCCCGCAGCAGGTAGCGCAGCACGAGGAGCTCGTTCTCGCCCATCGACATCGACTCGCGGGTGCGTCGGCGCATCGCCACCTCGGCGGCGCGGTACACGCGGAACGCCTGCAGCACCTCGATGGCGCGTCGGCGACGATCCTCGTCCGCGGCGCCGTACCAATAGCGCGTTTCGCCCGAGTCGTTCTCCACCTGGGCATCCTATGACAGGGAAACGCCCAGCCCCCTGCCCCTGCGCGAGGCGGACAGCTACCATGGTTAGTAGCGAGGCTGTCTACTTGATCGGCCTCGGAGACACTAGGCCGCCGAGAGATCGCGGGAGGCGAGATGGAAGACACCACGTCGGCAGACGACGTCGTCAAGGCCCTCACCGACCTCACCGAGTCCGGGGTCGCCTCCGAGCGGGCCGCACTCCAGTCGCTCGGCATCGGCCCCAACGACGCCAAGGTGCTGCGGTTCCTGCTGCAGCGCGACACCGACGACGCCCCCGTCACCCCGCGCCTGCTGGCCGAGATGCTGGGCATCTCGTCGGCGGCGACCACCGCCCTCATCGATCGACTGGCCGAGGCCGGATGGGTGGAGCGCGGACCGTACCCGGGCGACCGCCGTTCGATCGTCGTGCGCGAGACCATCGACGCCGACTCCCCCGCCCGCCGCGTGCTGGCGGTGCGCCACTCCTCGGCCTCCGCGGCCGCCGGGCGTCTGGGTGCCGCCGAGCGGCGCATCGTGGCCGACTTCCTCGACGACATCGCCCGCGGTGAGACGCACGACATCGACGAGCTGCGGCTCCACGACAAAGCGTCCCGCACGACCTGACCAGCAGGTCGGACGGGACGCCCGGGTCGCGAGGCGACCGTCAGTTCTGGGAGCGGCCGGTCTCGGCCTGCAGACGCTCGATCTGCTCCGACGCCTCGGCCTTGTTCAGGTCGGCGGGGATCTCCTCGCCGGCTTCGCGTGCCAGCGTGTCGAGGTAGCTGCGCTGCGGGGCGGTCATCGGCTCGTCGCCGGTGACCCAGTCCGAGGGGTCCTTCTCGGCGGGGTTGTCGCTGTCGCGGACGGCACCCAGGGTCTCTTCTTCTCGGGAGGAATCGCTCATGAGTCGAGGCTAGGCCGACGCGGTCGACACGGCCCCCGGGATTGACAGAGCGTCCAGGCGAGTACGGCATCCTGGATCGATGCCCCGCGACCCGAGACCCGCCGACGTCCAGGTCGAGACCTATCGGCGCGGCGACGCGCGAACCAGGGTCACCCGCGTATCCAGCGGGGCCACGACGGGGCGCTCGTTCGTGCTCGTGGCCGGCATCGGGGTGGCATCGACGTACTTCGAGTTCCTCGCACCGCTGCTCGCGAACGAGGGCGACGTCTTCGCCCTCGACCTGCCGGGCTTCGGCGGGGTCCCCGCGTCGGGGGAGCAGCCCACCGCCTCCTTCTTCGCCGACCAGGTCGAGGGGGTGCTCGACCACTACGACCTCGACGACCCCGTGCTCATCGGGCACTCGATGGGCACGCAGGTGGTCACCGAAGTGCTCGCGCGGCGGCCTGACCTCTCGCACGCGGTGCTCGTGAGTCCCGTCGTCGACGAGAGCGAGGCCCACGCCCTCACCCAAGCGGTGCGTTTCGTGCAGTCGACGCTGCGCGAGTCCGTGCACATCGCGTTGCTGGCGGTGTCGGCCTACCTGTTGTGCGGGTTCCTCTACTTCTTCGAGACGTTGCCGCACATGCTGCGCTACCGCATCTCGGACCGCATCGGTGCGGCTCACGCGACCCTGCTGCTCGTGCGCGGCGAGTTCGACCGCCCCTCGCCGCGCCGGCTGCATTCGCGTCTGGTCGCCCGCGCCCGCTCCGCGCGCCGGTGGGAGATCGAGGGGGCCGCGCACTGCGTCGTGAACAGTCACGCCGTCGGCGTCGCCGACCTGGTCGTGCGGCACGTGCGCGACGAGCTGGCGGCGAAGGGCCGGATGCCGGCGGCCGACGCCGTGGTTCCCCCGGCCTCGCACGCCGACGTGCGCATGGTGCTCGGCGCCATGGCCAGCCGCGCCGCCGAGTGGGTCAGCGCGGCACGCAAGGACGAGACGGGCGTGGAGAAGGCCAAGGCGCGCCACACCCGGGTGCTGTGGGAGGCCTACCGCCCGCGCCGCTGAGCGGTACCTCGCCCGCCGCCCCACGGCAACCCCCGCGACCGCGCGTCGCGCCGCCCGCAGGATGGGTTCGGTGTCGACTCGCCCGCGCACTCATCGCTCATGAGATTGTCCCCGTCCCTCGATCCGCGACGGTGGTGGTCCGACGCGGTCACCCCCGACCGCCTCCTGCTGGCCGCCAAGACCGCTGCGGCGGCCGCCCTCGCCTGGTATCTCGCGCCCCTCGTGCCCTTCGCGCAGAGCGAGTACTCGTACTACGCCCCGCTGGGCGTGCTCGTCAGCATGTACCCCACCGTCGCCCGCTCCGCCTCGAGCGGGGTGCAGGCGGTCGTCGGTCTCGCGCTGGGCATCGGGCTGGGCCTCGCGAGCCTCGCCGTGGTGGGAACGGGCCTGCCGCGCATCGTGGCGGTCGCGGTCGTCATCCTCATCGGCGTGCTGCTGGCCGGCGTGCGCGCGCTCGGCGTCGGCCGCGACTGGGTGGCCATCGCGGGACTCTTCGTGCTGCTGCTGGGCGGCGCCGACCCCGACGGCTACTCGTCGTCGTACCTGATGACAATGGCCTTCGGCGTCGTGGTCGGCGTGGTGGTGAACCTCGTGGTGGTGCCCCCGCTGCGGGTGCAGCGGGCCGACGACCGGCTGGGCCACCTGCGCGATGCTCTCGGCGACGCCCTGCGCGCGATCGCCGATTCGCTCGCCGGTCACGCCTTCGACCCCGCCGCCGCCGACGCGGCCTCGGAGGGTCTCACCGGCACCCTCGCCGACGTGAAAGAAGAGGTCGAGCTCGCCGACGAGAGTCGCCGGTACAACCCCCGCGGCCGGCGCCTGCAGGCTCCGCGTGACCTGAACCGCCGCCGCCTCGACGCCCTCACCGGCATCGCCGACGCCACCCGCGAGCTGGCGGCCGCCCTCGGCCGCCTGACCGCCGGACCCGACGTCGACACGCGCCTGCCCCCGGACGCCCGGCGCGCGCTCGCCCAGGCGATCGAGAGCGTGTCGCACCTGGCCGTCACTCCGCCCGACCCGCAGAGCACGGGCCCGCAGCTGCACGAGGCCGAGACGGCGCTCACGGGGTACACCGATCGCCTGCGTGAGCTCGCGGCCGACGAGGAGCCCCTCGACGCGTGGGAGGCGGCGGTGAGCCTGCGCCGCGTGATCGCCGCGTGCGGCCCCTTCTCCGACCCCGACGCCGACACCGCGACGCGCTGACGGGGGCCTCGCTCGTCATGCTGTGCGTGACGAGCGGAGGGTGAGGGACGAGCGGAGGGTGAGGGACGAGCGGAGGGTGTTGCAGCGCCCAAGACGGTGCGCGCTCGTCCGCCCCGGTCAGGGCGCGGTCGCCGCCGCGTCGAGCGCACGCTCCAGGGCAGCCCCCGTCGCCGTGCGTGCCGCGGCCGGCACGGCGGCCAGGAATCCGCCGACGAACGTGTCGCCCAGGCCGATCGTGGTGGGGTGGGCGGTGTCGACGACGAACGCGGGCACGCCGATGGCCCCCAGTCGCTCGCGGAGCGCTGCCACCACAGCCGCCCCACCCGCGTGGCGGGGAAGACGGGCGGTCTCGTCGAGGTCGGCGGCCGTGCAGGCATCGCCGAGCCGGTACCGGGTCGCGGCGGTGCGCACCGCACTGTCGAGACCCGCGAGGTGCGCGGCGGCCGCGGGACCCACGGCGATCGCCCAGTACTTCGTGTGCACCACCAGAGTGCGCGCGGGAATGAGGCCGTGGACCTCGGCGAGCGCGGCAGCCACGTCGTCGGGTGAGAGCAGGTCGACGGGGCGGGCGAGGTACTCCTGCAGCTCGTCCTCGTTCATGCCGTACACGTCGATGCGATCGAGCAGGCGGGCGCGCACGAGGGCAGACAGTTCCCGCTGGTAGAAGCCCGCGTCCTCGTAGTACACGAGGGCGTCGGCGGGCAGCTGGCCCATCGCCGCATCGAGGTCGTCGAGCCGACGCGCGAGCAGGTCGGCATCCTGCATGGTGTTGAAGCCCGAGATCAGGAACGCCGCGGCTCCCTCGAGCACCTCACCAAGTCCCTCGGCGATCGCCATCTCGCGGTTGGGGGCGTCGTTGGCGAAGATCAGGCGATTGGATGCCGGAGCGGTCACCGCCGCGTCCGCGAGGTGCACGGTCGTCCCCTCGGGGTACTGGACGATCAGGTGCGGGTCGAGGGTGTCGCGCGTCGCCGACGACACCACCCGCATCGAGGCCGGCAGCAGGCGCCGCACGTTGTCGTCGATGCTCACGAGGTGCTGCACGGTGGGGACGCCGATGCGATCGAGTGCGATGCCCGCGCGCACGCCCGTGCCGCCGAGGGTGATCTCCTTGTCGAAGTGGGCCGCGAACTGCCCGACGATCCGCGACGACAGGACGAAGCGCTCGCCTCCCCCGCCGGTGGCGAGGAAGGCGAGCACCGTGATCACGAGCGAGCGCTCGTCGATGATCGGCGTCGTGGTGGTCAGCTCATCTCGACGGATGCCGTGCTCCTGCGCGAGCGCGGAGAGCACCGCGGCATCCCATCGGATCTCGTAGTCGACGGTGCCGCCGAGTCCGAGGACGAGGTCTTCTGCCATGACGTCGGTCACCGTCCGATCAGTACAGGTCGGCCTTGCCGGCGGCGCCGAACAGGTCGATCTTCTCCGCCGCGGTGATCTTCATCGCGGCGATGGGCTCGGGCTGGATCGCGTTGGGCTCGCGCAGGCGCCGGTCGGTGCCGAGGATCTCGCGCATGCGGTCGTGGTAGGCCACCTTGATGTCGCTGGAGATGTTGATCTTGTTCACGCCCAGCTCGACCGCACGGCGAAGCTCCGCATCCGGGTTGCTCGAGCCGCCGTGCAGCACGAGGGGAATACCGACCGCGGCCTTGATCTGCTCGAGCAGGTCGTGACGCAGTTCAGGGCTCTTCTCGGCCGGGTACAGCCCGTGAGAGGTGCCGATCGCGATCGCGAGGCTGTCGACACCGGTCTGCTCGACGAAGCGCACCGCGTCGTCGACGTTGGTGTAGATGATCTCGGCGGCGCCGGATTCTCCGTAGCTGTCGTTCGCGCCGATCGTGCCGAGCTCGCCCTCGACCTGCACGCCCACGGCGTGCGCGGCCTCGACGACCTTGCGGGTGAGGGCGACGTTCTGCTCGAAGGGCTCGAGCGAGGCGTCGATCATCACCGAGGTGAAGCCCGACTGGATCGCGACGATCATCTGCTCGTAGGTTCCGCCGTGGTCCCAGTGGATGGCGACGGGCACGCTCGAGCGGTGCGCGCGGGAGCGCATCGCGGCGATCAGGTCGGTCGTGATGTGCGAGACCTCGTCGGGGTGGATGGCGATGATGACCGGAGCGGACTTCTCTTCGCTGATGTCCATGATCCCGGTGAACATCGACCAGTCGCTGATGTTGAAGGCCGGGATGGCGAAGCTGTGGGCGTTCGCCACGTCGAGGATGGACTTGCCGGTGTAGAGCACGGAGATTCTCCTTGTTGGGTGGGGTCGGGTGGCTTAGCTCTTCACCGAGCCGGCCGTCAGGCCGCTGATGAAGAAACGCTGGAAGAACAGGAAGAGCAGCAGCACGGGGATCGAGCCGAGGATGCTCATCGCCATGATCTGGTTCCACTCGTACGAGTGCTGTCCCATGAGCAACTGGATGCCGATCGGCACCGTGCGCATGTCGATGGTGCGCGTGAGGGTCAGCGCGAAGAGGAACTCGTTCCACGCGATCATGAACGTGTAGATGCCCACCGAGACGATCCCGGGGATCGAGATCGGCACGAGCACGCGCCAGAGGGCGGTGAAGGATCCGGCCCCGTCGACGCGGACGGCCTCGTCGAGCTCCTTCGGCAGGGTGTTGAAGTACCCGGTCATCATGATGATCGCGTAGGGCAGCGTGAACACCATGTAGGTGAAGATGAGGCCCGGATAGGTGTTGTACAGCCCCAGTCCCACCATGAGCCCGAAGTACGGGATGAGCAGGGTGATGGGCGGCACGGCCTGGACGCTGACGATGATGACGTTGACGATGCGCTTGCCGCGGAACTCGAAGCGGCTGAAGGCGTACGCGGCCTGGATCGCCACCAGGAGCGTGAGGATCGTCACGGCTCCCGCGACGACGTAGCTGTTGATGAAGAAGCGCACCGTCTCGGGGTTGGTGAAGATCGAGATGTACGCGTCGAACGAGAACGTCTCGGTGATCAGGCGCGGCGGGAGCTCGAAGATCTGCGTGTTCGACTTGAACGAACTCGACAGCATCCACAGCACCGGTCCCGCGGCGAAGACCGCACCGAGGAGGAGGCCGATGAACACGCCGGTCTGGGCGAACCGGCGGCGTGCGACGGTGCTCATGGCGCGCGGGCGCGCGGGGGTGGTCAGGGCCATGTCAGTCCCTCGCCTTCTGCTGGCGGACGTAGAGCACCGCGATGATCATCGACATCGCCAGGACCAGCACCGCCGAGGTGGAGGCCATCGAGAAGTCGTACTTCGCGAATGCGAGCTTGTAGGTGTAGGTGCTGAGCATCTCGGTGACGTCGATCGGACCGCCGCCCGTGGTCAGCCAGATGAGGGCGAACTGCTGCGACGTCCAGATCAGGTCGAGCAGCACGAGGCTGACGATGATGGGGCGCAGCTGCGGGATGGTGACGTTCCAGAACCGCTGAGCGGGGCTGGCACCGTCGACGGTCGCCGCCTCGTACAGGTCGCTCGGAATCCCCTGGAGTCCCGCGAGCAGGCTCACCATGAAGAAGGGGTAGCCGGCCCAGATGTTGATGAAGGTCACCGTGCCGAGCGCGAGCGACGGAGAGGCGAGCCACTCGATGTCGGTGTTCAGCAGGAAGTTCACGATGCCGTTCGGCGAGAGCAGCATGCGCCAGAGCACGGCGATGACGGCGACGGTGAACAGCCACGGCAGCACGTACAGGCCGCGGAAGATCGCCCGGGGGATCGCGCCGATGAGCCGGCTGTTCAGCAGCATCGCGAACGAGAGTCCGAGCACGAGGTGTGCGGCGACGCTGGTGAGGGTGAAGAAGAGGGTGTTGCCGGTCGCCTTCCAGAAGCCCGGGTCGGTGAGGATCGCGACGTAGTTGTCGACGCCCACGACCTCGGGACTCTTGTTCAGGATGACGTTGTCTTGGAACGAGTAGCCGATCACCATGACGATCGGGACGATCATCAGGACGAACAGCAGGATCAGGGTCGGCGACAGGAACGCGTAGGCCTCGCCGGCCTTGCGGAGTTGGCGGGTGCGGCGCGAGAGCGGTCGTCCGGTGACGATCACCTCGGTGTCGGGGGGTGTGAGGGTGCGCATGGTCATGATGTGCGGCTTTCGCTGAGCGGGATGCCGCACCGTGCGTGGGGGCGGTGCGGCATCCCGGTTCGGGGTCGGATCAGAACTCCGACGTCCATTCGTCCTGCGTCTTCTTCAGCGCGTCGCTCATCGACTGCTGACCGTCCAGAGCCGACTGGAACTGGGTGCCGAACTGGCGCATGAGTTCCTCGGCGACGGGGAGGCCCGTGAACTCGTTGGCGGGGTAGCCGGCCTTGTAGATGTCGAAGGCCGTCTTGAACAGCGCGTCGTCTTCGACGAAGGTCGGCACGCTCTCGGTGTTGCCGGGGAAGGCCTTGGCCATCGTCGACAGCTCGCTGTTGACGTCGGTGCCCATCAGGAACTGCACGAGCTTGAACGCGGCGTCCTTGTGCTCGGAGTTCTCGGCGACGCCGATCCCCCACGAGGCGTAGGGGATGCCCCGCTCACCGGTGAAGCCGTCTTCGGCGGGGATCGCCGAGATCGAGAAGGTCAGGTCGGGGTTGGACTCGCGGATGAGGTTGATGTGCGCGAGCGAGTCGATCATCATGCCGACGCGTCCGTTGGTGAACTCCTCGACCTTGTCCTGCTCCTTCATCGTGAACGAGCCGGGGGCGATGACCCCGTCCTTCCACAGCTGCTGGATGTAGTCGGTGGCCGAGGTGACGTCGGCGTTGGTGAGGTCGGGCTGCCCGTCCTTCAGCATCGAGCCGCCCGAGGCCCAGGCCCACGACATGACGTCGTTCTGCACGCCGTTGGGGGCTTCGAGCGAGAGCGGAAGCACCCACCCCGAGACGTCGCCGCCGAGCGCCGAGATCTTCTTGGCCGCGTCGGCGAACTCGGAGCGCGTCGACGGCGGTGCGCTGACACCCGCCTCCGCGAGGATGCCGTCGTTCGTGAACATCGGGTACACGAAGTTCACGACGGGGATCATGTACGTGCTGCCGTCGACCTGGATCTGGCTGGCCAGCTGGCTGTCGTCGTAGCCCGAGTCGCTCATGAGCTTCGTCAGGTCGGCGATGACGCCCTGCTTGGCGAAGTCGCTCACCCACGCGCCGTCGAGACCGACGACGTCGGGCATGGTGCCGGAGGCGGCTCCGGCGAAGAGCTGCTCCTTGGTCGACGCGTACGGGCCGCTGACCAGGTCGACCTTGATGCCCGGGTTCTCCTGCTCGAACTGGTCCATGAGGCCACGGAACTGGCCGTCTCCCAGCTCGGGCTCCCACCACTGGGCGAATTCGATCGTGACGTCTCCGTCTGCCGAGGTGGCGGCGCCGTTCGACGAGCACCCCGCCATGGCCAGGAGGGTCGAGGCCGCTGCTGCGACACCGACGAGCTTGATGGCGTTCCGACGCCGGCGCCCGCTGTTGTCCATCGTTTCTCCTCATTGAGATTTGCTGTATTTAGCGCTGTTGTGCGCGTTATTGCTGCTTTCAGCACGAGTATGCGCTCACCTGCGGGGTCGGTCAAGCGTTCGATGCAGATTCGTGACAATTGCCGCATCGAACTGCGCGACAAGCAGCAAAAAACGCGGCTTTACTGCGTTTCCATGCCGTTTTCACACAACGAGTGCCGATTCGGTTGCCGCTCTGTGCTAGAGATGACGGCATGGACGCAGCCACAGCCACGACGAAGAGGCGACTGCCCGCGGGACGCAAGGCCGAGCTGGCCGCCTACGTCGCCGAGTCGGGTCAGGTCACGGTCGTCGATCTCGCCTCGCATTTCGGCGTCTCGATCGACACGGTGCGCCGCGACCTCGATCAGCTCGACCGCGAAGGCATCGTCGTCCGCACGCACGGCGGTGCCGTCAGCGCGATGTCGGTTCCCGGCCGCGACCGGGGCCTCGACGTGCGACTGCAGATGCAGATCTCCGAGAAGGAACGCATCGCCACGCTGGCCGCCGACCTCATCGAGGACGGCTCGGTGCTGGTGCTGAACGCCGGCACCACCACGCTCGCCGTCGCCCGCGCCCTGCGCAACCACCGCAACCTGACCATCGCGACGAACAACCTGCGCATCCCCGCCGAGATCTCCCCCAGCGTCTTCCGCGACCTCTTCCTCTTCGGCGGAGCGGTGCGCACCATCACGCAGGCGACGACGGGGCCGGTGACCCTCGCGATGAACTCGCACACCCCCGAGGTCGAGATCCGCTGCGACTACGCGCTCATCGCGGTGGGCGCGGTCGACGCCTCGGGCTTCTCGACCAGCAACCTCGGCGACGCCACGATGATGAGCGAGATGATCCAGCGCGCCGATCGCACGGCGATCCTCGCCGACTCCTCCAAGCTCGACCGGCGCCTGTTCGCCCAGGTCGCCCCGCTCGAGAAGGCCGACTACCTCATCACCGACGCGCCGCCCTCTCCCGACCTCGCGGCGGCGTTGGCCGACGCGGGGGTCACGGTACTGACGCCGTAGGGCGCGCTCCGACTCCGGTGACCGGACGAGCCGCTCAGCCCGCCGTCAGCGGCACCCGCAGCACGGCGTCGTCGCCGCCCCCGCCGCGGTCGGTGTTGCTCGTGACGATCCAGAGCGATCCGTCGGGAGCGAGCACCGCGTCGCGCAGGCGACCGAACTCCCCGACGAAGAACTCCCGTGCGCTCGTGGGGTCGGCGGTGGGGACCACCCGCAGGCGCTGGCCCCGCAGGTTCGCGATGAGCACCGAGCCGTCGACGACCGCGAGACCGCTGGGGCTGGCATCCACCGGCGCCCACTGCTGCACGGGATCGACGAACCGGTCGTCGCCGCCGGCGCCCTCCACCTCGGGCCAGCCGTAGTTCGCGCCGGGCTCGATGACGTTGAGCTCGTCCCAGGTGTTCTGTCCGAACTCCGACGAGAACAGCGTGCCCTCGGCATCCCATCCGAGGCCCTGCGGGTTGCGGTGCCCCATGCTCCACACCGGCGAGCCGGCGACGGGGTTGTCCGCGGGAACGTCACCCTCGGGCGTCACGCGCAGGATCTTGCCGCCGAGCGACTCCGGGTCCTGCGCCGCGTCGGGGTCGCCGGCATCGCCCGCGGTGACGTAGAGCATGCCGTCGGGACCGAAGGCGAGGCGGCCTCCGTTGTGGGTGTTCGCGGAGGGGATGCCGTCCACCACCGTCTGAGCGGCCCCCAGGGCGAAGGAACCGGCCGAGCCCTCGAGCGCGAAGCGTGAGACGCGGTTGCCGTCGGGGGTGGTCACGTAGGCGTAGAGCATGCCGTCGGCGTGCGCGATGCCGAGCAGCCCGCCCTCGCCGCGCGCCGCCAGGTCGGGCACCTCCCCCACCACGCGGGTGTCGTCGCCCACGATCTCGAGGATCTCGCCGGTGTCGCGCTGGCTGACGAGGGCGGTGTCCCCGACGAAGGCCACCGACCAGGGGGTGGTGAATCCGGATGCCACGACCTCGGGCCCCCCGTCGGGGACGACGAACCCCGGGGTTCCGGTCGTCGGGGTCGACGCGGGCGTCGCCGCGGGGGACGCGGTCCTCTCCCCCGTGCAGCCGGCGAGCACGATCAGTGCGAGAGCGAGGCCCGCCGCCGCCCCCGCACGACGTTCCCGCGTCGCGGTGGTCATGGGATCGTCAGCAGCACTTTGGTGGCGCGACGCTCGTCCATGGCCTTGTACCCCTCGGCCGCCTCTTCGAGCGGAAGGGTCAGGTCGAAGACGGCGCCGGGATCGATCTCGCGGTCCCAGATGAGCTGGATGAGCTCGGGGAGGAACCGCCGCACGGGAGCGGGACCGCCGTGCAGGTGCACGGCCGAGCGGAACAGCTCCTGACCCTCGAGGGTCACGTCGTGCGAGACGCCGACGAAGCCGACGTGACCACCCGCGCGCGTGGAGCGGACGGCCTGTTCCATCGACTGCTGCGTGCCGACGGCCTCGATCACCGAGTGCGCGCCGAGGCCGCCGGTGAGCTCCTTCACCCGGGCGATGCCCTCGTCTCCGCGCTCCTCGACGATGTCGGTCGCACCGAACCGACGGGCGAGCTCCTGCCGATCGGCGTGCCGCGACATCGCGATGATGCGCTCGGCGCCGAGCTGCTTCGCGGCCAGGATGCCGAGCAGTCCCACCGCTCCATCGCCGACGACGGCGACGGTCTTGCCGGGGCCGACCTCGGCCGCCACCGCGGCGAACCAGCCGGTGCCCAGCACGTCGCTCGCGGCCAGGAGCGAGGGGATGAGGTCGTCGTCGGGCTGACCGGGGGTGGCGACGAGCGTGCCGTCGGCGTGCGGGATGCGCGCGAACTCGGCCTGGGTGCCCACGCGCCCCATCGGCACGACGTGCACGCAGCGCGACTGGTAGCCCGCCTGGCAGATCTCGCACGTGTTGTCGGAGGCCATGAACGACCCGACGACGAAGTCGCCGACCGCGACGTTCTTCACCTCGGAGCCGATCTCGGTGACGACGCCGACGTACTCGTGGCCCATGGGCGTGGCATCCACGTCGTCGGATCCGCGGTACGGCCAGAGGTCGGAGCCGCAGATGCAGGAGGCGGCCAGGCGGATGACGGCGTCCGTCGGTTCTTCGATGACCGGGTCGACGCGGTCCTCGACGCGCACATCTCCGGCGGCGTGCATGATGACTCCCCGCATGGCGGTTCCTCTCGATCGGAAGGTTCGACTTCCGGAATACCCGCCGCACCTGGAAACGGCCCGGGGGTTGCGCCCCCACGGCGAAGCGCCCGCCCCCGGTGAGGGGCGGGCGCTTCGTCGAGGGCGTCAGGCGACGATGCGCTCGGGCGCCGGTGCCTCGTCGTCGAATTCGACCTCGGGCGGGCGGCGGCGGAAGCCGCGGGTCAGCACCGCGAGCCACACGATCCCCACGCCGATCCAGACCAGGCCCACCGTCAACGCCAGAGCCGACAGGCTGAACCACAGCCAGGCGGTCAGCGCGAAGCCGAGCGCCGGCAGAACGCCGAAGCGGAAGATCGCGGCACCTCCGCGGCGACGCTCGTCGATGAGGAAGTGCTTGATGACCGACAGGTTCACGAGCGAGAACGCCGCGAGAGCACCGAAGCTGATGAGCGAGGCCACCGTGTTGAGGTCGGCCACCAGCGCCGCCAGCGAGACCACGCCGACGAAGAGCGCGGCGCCGACGGGGGTCTGGTACCGCGGGCTCAGACGGGCGAAGAACGCGGGCAGCACTCCGTCGCGTCCCATCGCGAACAGGATGCGCGCGACGCTCGCCTGCGAGGCGAGGGCGGCGGCGATGCAGCCGGCGATGTAGGCGATGAGGAAGAAGACCTCGAGCCAGCGACCGGCGGCGACCTCCATGATCTGGTTGGCGGCGGCATCCGGGTTCTCGAGGTCGGCGACGCGGGGGATGACGAGCGTCGACACGTACGCGATCACCGTGAAGATGAGCCCGCCGATGATCGTGGTGAGGATGATCGCGCGGGGAACGGTGCGCTCGGGGTCGCGGGCCTCTTCCGACAGCGTCGAAATGGCATCGAACCCGAGGAACGACAGCGCGAGCATCGCGGCTCCGGCGAGCAGGCCGGGGAAGGTGAGGCCGGCGTCGTACAGGGGCTGCAGCAGCGAGACGCCGGGGTTCTGGGCGACGTGCAGCACCGCGCAGACGACGAAGACCGCGGCGAACACCAGCTGCAGACCCACGAGGACCAGGTTGGCGTTGCGCACCACGGTGATGCCGACGACGTTCAGCCCCGTGATCAGCACGACACCGGCGAGGGCGAACACCCACGGCGGGATGCCGGGGAGCTGCGCGTTGAGGTAGATGCCCATGAGCACGTAGTTGATGAGCGGCAGCAGCAGGTAGTCGATCATCAACGACCAGCCGGTGAGGAACCCGACGTGGCCGCCGAAGGCTCGGCGGGCGTACGTGTACGCGCTGCCCGCGCGGGGGAAGGCCTTCACGAGGGCGGCGTAGCTGAAGGCGGTGAAGAGCATGGCGATGAGGGTCACCAGGTAGGCGGTCGGCACGTGACCGCCGGTGGTGACGGCGACGAGGCCGTAGGTCGTGAACACGGTGAGGGGCACCATGTACGCCAGACCGAAGATGACGAGGGAGGGGACCCCCATGACTCGCCGCAGCGAGGTGTCGGATGAGGACATGCGATTTCCTGTTCGAGTCGGAAAGAGCGGTTCAGAAGGTGCGGACGCCACGGCGCCAGGTGCCCCGGATACGGGCATCGGCGATGCGGTCGGCGGGACCGCGACGGATGTCGCGGTCGAGCCAGACGAGGTCGGCGGTCATTCCGGGGCGCAGAGCCCCCCGGTGGTCCTGATCGCCGGCCTGGAAGGCGACGCCGCTCGTGGCGGCATCGAGGGCGTCGTCCACGGTGAGACGTTCGTCGGGTTGCCACCCGCCGGCGGGCGCCCCGTCGGCGTCCTGGCGGGTGACGGCGGTGCGGATCCCGGCGAGCACGTCGGGAGAGGTGACGGGCCAGTCGCTGCCGAAGCTCAGTCGTGCCCCCGCGGCCTGCGCCGCGCGCATGCGGTACTGCCGCTCGCGGCCGGGCCCGAGGCGCGGCAGGGTCAGGTCGGTCATGACCGCGTCGGCCATCGCCCACTGCGGTTGGAAGCAGAAGGTGACCTCGAGGTCGGCCAGCCGGGGAAGGTCGGCGGGGTCGACGACCTGGGCGTGGGCGATGGTCAGTCGGCGGCCGCGGCGGAGGCTGTCGGCGATCCCCTCGGCCGCGTCGATCGCCGCGCGCACGGCGGCATCGCCGATGGCGTGCAGGTGCACGTCGAAGCCGGCCGCATCGCACGCGGCGACCGCGTCGCGCAGGTGCTCGGGCTGCCAGTTCGGCAGGCCGCGCGTCTCGGCGTCGTGGTAGCACTCCAGCAGGTGGGCGGTGTGGTTCTCGATGATGCCGTCGACGAAGAACTTCACCGTGCGGCAGGTGAGTCCGGGTTCGCCGGCGACGGCATCGGCGGTGCGTCGCAGCTCCGCGAGCTGCGACGGCCACCGCGTGGGGTCGGCACGCAGGGCGAGGTCGGCGTCGACGCGGAGCCGGCCGCTCCGCGCGGCGGTGATCCACGCGGGCACGTCGTGCGCTTCGGTCCACGCCTCCTGCACCCACGAGATCCCGCGGGCGGCCAGCTGCTCCCCCGCCCAGACCAGCGCCTCGACGTCGGCGGCGACGACAGCGTGGGGCGCGCGATCGAGCACGAGGTCGATCGCCGGTCGCTCGACGAGCGTGCCGAGAGGCGAACCGTCGTCGCGCCGCACGATGCGTCCGAGCGGCGGGTCGGGGGTGTCGGCATCCACTCCGGCTTCGCGAAGCGCCGCCGTGTTGACCCACGCCGTGTGGTAGTCCCAGGCGTGCAGCACCACGGGGCGATCCGGCACCGCCTCGTCGAGCCAGCGGGCGTCGAACATGCCCCCGGGCACGATGGTGGCGTCGTAGCTCCCGCCCACGAGCCACGGCGCCTCGGACCGCGCGGCCCATGCTCCGACCCGAGCGACGATCTCGGCGACGCTCGCCGCATCGCGGAGCTCCGGGCCGCGGCGCTCGCGTCCCGCGAGCAGCGGGTGGGCGTGACCGTCGCCGAACGCGGGGAGCAGGAGCCCTCCCTCGAGGTCGACGTGCTCGGCATCGTCGGGCACCGGATGCCAGGACTCGGCGATCGTGCCGTCGACGACGATGAGCCGGTCGACGTCGGGCTGGTGCCCGTCGATGCGCACGGTTCCGCCGCGGAAGACGACGACTGCCATGGAAACCTCCTCGTGACCTGAGCTGAATGAAACATACAGCGTAGGTTTTATGAAATCTACGGCGTCCGGAGCCGCGTCGACGGCGGTTTCGCAGACTCGTCACTCACGCCTTACATGGCCGAAACACGACGGGTCGCGTAGCGTGGACAGACCCCCATCGGAAGGCGTCGACATGCCCCGGCCGTCGCATCCCAAGCTCTCGCGCGAGGCCATCGCGCGCGCCGCCCTCGCGCTCGTCGACCGCGACGGAGCCGACGGGGCGAGCATCCGCAGGGTCGCCGACCGCCTCAAGGTGCACCCGACGTCGCTCTACAACCACGTGCCGAACCTGGCCGCCCTCATCGAAGACGTGCGCGCCCTCGTGTCGTCGCGCATCGACTCGTCGTTCCTGCGGGAGAGCGAGTGGGAAGAGGGCCTCGCGCTCTGGGCGCGCTCCTACCGCGACGCTTTCCGGCGCCACCCGCGCACCATTCCGCTGCTCATGTCGCACCGGTCGTCGACGCCGTTGCTCATGTCGCAGTACGAGGACTTCGCGGTCGCGGCCGAACGCGTGGGCTGGACGAGCGACGACATCCTGCCCCTGCTGACGGCCTTCGAGTCCTTCATCCTGGGCAGCGTGCTCGACATGTCGGGGCCATCGGTCATGTTCGACCCGACGGGTCAAGAAGACACGGTGCCGCGCTTCGCCGCCGCCTACGCGACGCTGGCCGACCACGACCCGTCCGACCCCGTGGCGACCCGCGCCTTCGAGCGCGGTCTGGCGCTGCTCATCGCCGGCGCCCGACCCCCCTCACGGGGGTGAGGCACCGGCGGAGCTGACGGTCACATCCGCGCGTAGCGCGCGCGGGCGAAGCAGAACAGGCCGTACACGATCAGCCCCGCGCCCACGAGCCACAGCACGACCTGGCCGAACGGCAGAGCGGCGAGCGAGCGCAGGGCGGCGTCGATCCCGCCCGCGGCGTTCGGGTCGTGCGTGACGGCGGCCACCACGAACAGCACACCCGCCACCCCCACGGCGACGCCCTTGGCGATGTATCCGACCGTGCCGAAGACCCGGATGCCGCGACCGGCGGTCCCCGCGGGGATCGACAGGTTCTTCGTGAAGGCGCGCGTGCACCCGCGCACGACGAACGCGACGCCGACGGCCGCGACCGCCACGCCGACGACGACCAGCAGGGCGACGCCACCCGGCATCGCGAGGACGCGCGCGCTCAGGGTCTGCGACGACTCCGACGAGTCGGAGCTGCCGCCCATCGCCAACGTCACCGCGGTCACCGCGATGGCCACGTACGCGATCGCGGTGCCGACGAACTTCGCGCGATGCGCCCAGCGCTTCTTGGCATCCGGGTCACGCTCGACGAAGGCCTCGGCGATCTGCCAGACGGCCAGGGCGGCGAGACCGACCGCGATCACCCAGAGCAGGGCGAGACCGGCGGGAGCATCGCGCACCTGCTGCAGGGCGCCGCTCTGGTCGGCGCTGTCACCTCCCCCACCGGAGGCGATGCCGACGGCGATCACGCCGATGAGCAGGTGGAGCAGTCCGAGCACGACGTAGCCGACGCGTGCGGCGGCCTCGAAAGCGCGGGAATCCTGGGCCTTGCCGGCGGCGGCGGATGCGGAGGTCATCCGCGAACGATAACGCTCACCCGCCCGTCGCGACCAGGCGTTGCGCTCGACGCACGCGCCACACCTCGACCAGCGCCCACACCAGGGTCGAGACCGCGATCCCCTCGAGCAGGCCCGCCGTCACGTCGGACAACCAGTGCGCGTGCAGGTACGTGCGGCTCCACATCATCACCACGACCCACACCACCCCCGCCGCCCACACCCAGCCTCGGCGCAGGATCAGGCCGAGGACCACGGCGATGGTGGTCGCCACGGCGGTGTGCCCCGAGGGGAACGAGGTGGCCACGGTCTCGGCCAGCGAGTCCGCGGGCCGCGCGCGGGCGATCACGGCGGCGAGCGGCGCACCGATCAGCACGACCAGGGCGATGGCCGCCGAAACGGCGAGCGCGTCCCAGGGGCGCCGCCGCAGCAGGAAGACGAGCGTGGTCGCGACCCCGATGACGATCATGCCGATCGTGCCGCCGACGATCGCGGGGATCCAGGCGATGATGACCGCGACGGGGTTCGCCAGGTCGGCCATCGCGTCGTCCCACCACTGGTCGATCGGCAGCGGCGCCGATCCGCTCAGCTCGACGGCGAAGCGGAGTCCGACGAAGAGCACCGCGGCGACGACACCCACCACGAGGGCGATCGGACGGCGGTGATCGACCCGCGGCCGGTCGGGCAGCAGGGCGGCGTCGGTGGTGGCATCCATCCCGGAATCGTCGCAGGTCCGATGCCGTGACGGCGAGGTCTTGCTCCGGGGCGTCGAACCACTCCTCAGCGCGGACGCGCCGAGGCGATGAGCATGTCGAGCCCCAGCTCGAACGCGCGGGTGGCGACCGGGTCGTCGGGATCTTCGTCAACGAGCGCGGCGAACGCGGCCGCGAAGCGCGGCACCGTCTCTTCCTGCCCGGTGGGATCGAACACCACGCTCGGGCCCGACATGTCGAGCACGCTGCCGAGGATGAACGACTCGAAGACCGTGAGCAGGGGCAGCAGGTCGCGCTGCGGCCACCCGACCGCCTCGGCGGCGACGGCGAAGTGCTCGTACCCGGCCAGCAGCACCGGCGCCGACGCGCGCTCGGTCATGAGCAGGGGGATCGCCCGGGCGTGACGGGCGAACGCGCGGCGGTACGACCGCGCCCAGGCGCGCAGGCCCTCTTCCCAGGGGAGGTCGCGCAGCGGCGCGAAGTCGATGTGCTCCGACACCAGCGCCCGCACGTCTTCGACCATGGCGGCGCGGTTGGGCACGTGGTTGTACAGCGAGGCGGGGTTCACCCCGAGACGGGCGGCGACCCGGCGCACGCTGGCCCCGTCGGGGCCGTGGCGGTCGACGAGCGCGAGCGCCGTGCGCGCGATGAGATCGCGGCTCAGCAGCGGGGTCGTGGGTCGAGCGATGGTGGCCTCCGGGTTCGTTCCGAGCCTACGCACCGGGGTGTCGGAAAAGCCTGGTTCCCGTAAAACAAACGGTGTATGTTTACCGCCATGACCACCGAGGCCTTCACCGTCGTCGAGGCGGACATCGACCGACTGCACGCCGCCCTCGACGCCGGCATCGTCACCAGCGTCGAGCTCGTCGCCCGCTATCTCAACCGCATCGGCGCCTACGACCGCTCGGGCATCCGCCTCAACGCCGTCCCCGTGCTCAACCCGCGCGTCTTCGACGAGGCGCGCTCCGCAGACGTCCGCCGCGTCCGTGGCGAGCAGTGCGGCCGCCTCGACGGCATCCCCTTCACCGCGAAGGACAGCTACCGGGTCGAAGGCCTGCCCGTGGCATCCGGATCCCCCGCCTTCCGGAACCTCATCGCCCAAGACGACGCCTTCGCCATCGAACGCCTCCGGGCCGCGGGCGCGGTGTTCCTCGGCCTCACCACCATGCCGCCGATGGCTGCCGGGGGCATGCAGCGCGGCGTCTACGGCCGCGCGGAGTCGCCCTACAACGGCGAGTACCTCACCTCGGCCTTCGGCTCCGGCTCCTCGAACGGCTCGGGCACGGCCACCGCGGCCAGCTTCGCCGCCTTCGGCCTCGGCGAGGAGACGTGGTCGTCGGGGCGCGCGCCGGCCTCGCACAACGCCCTGGTCGCCTACACCCCCTCGCGCGGTGTCATCTCGGTGCGCGGCAACTGGCCGCTCGTGCCCACCATGGACGTCGTCGTGCCGCACACCCGCTCGATGGCCGACCTGCGTCACGTTCTGGATGCCGTGATCGCCGACGACGCCGTGACCGAGGGCGACCTGTGGCGCACGCAGCCCTGGATCGCGCTCCCGCGCCCCTCCGAGGTGCGCCCCGCCTCGTTCGCCGAGCTCCAGACCCCGTCGCTCGCGGGTCTGCGCTTCGCCGTGCCCCGCATCTACATCAACGGCGACCCTGACAACGCGATCCCCATCGCCACGCGCGCGAGCGTCATTCGACTGTGGGAGTCCCTGCGCGCCGACCTCGAAGCCGCCGGCGCCGAGGTCGTCGAGACCGACTTCCCCGTCGTCGACCGTTACGAGAAGCTGCACGACCGGGACGAGGACTTCCTCGACCGCGGGTTCGTCACCCGCGAGTTCCTCGACGACGAGGTCGGCGACCTGGCGGTCTGGGCGATGGACACGTTCCTGCGTCAGAACGGCGACCCCGAGCTGCACCGCCTCGCCGACGCCGACGCCGCGCTCATCTTCCCCCCGCCGCCCGGCTCCCTGCACGACCGCTACGGCATCTGGCACTTCGACATCTCGTACGACATCGCCGACTACGTGCAGCGCGCCCGAGAGTGGCAACCCGACTGGCACGACGTCGCGAGCCTCGAGCGGGGCCTCCGGGGCCTCGAGCACACCCGCCGCGTCGACTTCGAGGACTGGCTCGAGGCCGAGGGCTTCGACGCCGTGATCTTTCCCACGCAGTCCGACGTCGGTCCCGCCGACGCCGACGTGAACCCCGCCTCGGCCGACATCGCGTGGCGCAACGGCGTCTGGGTCTCCAACGGCAACCTCGTGCCCCGCCACCTCGGCATCCCGACCGTCACCGTGCCGATGGGCACCATGGCCGACACGGGGATGCCGGTGGGCCTGACGATCGCCGGGCCCGCGTACAGCGACACCCGGCTCGTGCAGCTGGGCTCGGCCATCGCCGACCTCGGCGAGCGGCGCACCGCACCTCCGCGCACGCCCACCCTGCCCGACGAGACCGTGTTCGCCGACCCGAAGCCGGCCGCCGAGGGCGCGCTCTCGCTGCGCGTCGACGGAGTCTCGCTCGACGGCACGCGCGTGCGCTTCACCGCGATCGTGAGCGGTGGCCCCGCCGCCGACGTGGTCGCCTACGTCGACGGCATCCGCATCGAGACGAGCCGCGAGGGCGACCGCGTGAGCGGCTCGACCGAGGTGGCCCCCGGCGCCTACGGTGAGGCCGTGAGCGAATGGGTCGCCCCCACCGGTCCGCTCGTCGTCGTCGTCGCCCGCGACGCGGCGGGCACCGTCGCCGGCGCCGTCGCGACCACCCCGCACGCCTCTCTCTGACATCCCGAGTCTCCGAGGAATCGACATGACCACCGACACGACCGCCGTCTTCGACTACTTCTCGCAGGTCGATCTGCCCACGCCCACGCTGTCCGACGACGAGGTGCGCCGTCTGTTCGCCGACGTCTTCGGCGTCGAGATCGACGTGCACGCCCTCGGCAGCCAGCAGGATCAGAACTTCCGCGTGTTCCCCCGGGGCGAGAGCGATCCGCTGGGCGTGCTGAAGCTCAGCAACCCCGTCTTCAGCGCGGCCGAGATCGACATGCAGGACGCCGCGGCCTCCCTCGTGGCCGAGCGCAGCCCGCACGTGCGCATCCCCCGGATCGTCGAGGGTCCGCGCGGCGTCCTGTCCGCCTGGTGGGAGTCGTCGCAGGGCCGCATCCACGCCCGCGTGATCGAGAACATCTCGGGCCGCACCCTGAACGGCTCCGGGTACCTCTCCCCCACCGTCGTCGAGGCGCTGGGCGCACTCTCGGGCGCCGTGAGCCTCTCCCTCGCCGACTTCACCCACCCCGCCAGCGGCCGGGTGCTGCAGTGGGACCTGCGCCACGCCGGTCGCGTCGTCGACACGCTGCTCCCCCTCGAACCCGACGCCGAGGTGCGGGGAGTCGTGCAGCGGGCCGCCGACGCCGCCCGTGCGGCGCTGGCCCCGGTGGCCGACGCCCTGCCGGTGCAGGCCGGGCACTTCGACGTCACCGACGACAACGTGCTGCGCGCCGACGGCGCCATCGTGCCCGACGCGGTCATCGACTTCGGCGACGTGTGCACGTCGTGGCGCGTGGGTGAGATCGCCACGACCGTGTCGTCGGTGCTGCACCACGACGGCGCCTCCCCCGAGTCGGCGCTGCCCGCCATCCGCGCGTTCGACGAGCTGCGCGATCTCACCGACGACGAGATCACCGCGCTCTGGCCGCTCGTCATCCTGCGCGGCGCCGTGCTCGTGCTCAGCGGCCGCGCCCAGGTGCGCCTCGACGACGGGAACGCCTACGCCACCGACGGGCTCGACCGCGAGTTCCGGATCCTCGTGCAGGCGGCATCGGCCCCCCTCCCGGTGATCACCGCCGTGACGCGCGCCGCCCTCGGTCGCCCCGCGCTCGACGCGCGCGGCTGGACGGGTCGGACCCTGCTGCCCTTCGCCTCACCGCGGGTGGAACTCGACGCCACGACCGAATCGCCCCTGAACGACGCGGGAGCCTGGCTCGATCCGTCGACGCTGGATGCCGCGGCCCTCGACGCCCTCGACGCCGGTGCCGCGATGGTCACCGTTCCCGCCGGGCGCGCGCAGCTCACGGGCACCGTCGACCCCCTGCCGTCGACGACGGCGACCATCCCGACGGGCGTCACGCTCTGGCTCGCCGAGCCGACCCCGCTCGCCCCCGGTGAGATCACCGTCGACGGCGACACCCTCACCTGGACCTCGGGCGATGAGACGGTGATCGTCACCGGGGTGCCCGAGGACTCGGCATCCGGGATCCTGCCCGCGCGCACCCGCCTCGTCGTCCGGCGTGCAGCCGACGGCGCCGTGCCGCCCGCGCGCGTCTCGCCCGCCCTCGCCGCGGCATGGCGGAACGTCGCCGGCGACCCCGGCGAGGCCCTCGGCATGCCCACCGCGATCCCGGCCGACGACGACGTGCTCGCCCGGCGGCACGAGGTGCTCGCCGAGGTGCAGGAGCACTACTACTCCGCTCCCCCGCGCATCGAGCGCGGCTGGCGCGAACACCTCATCGACGTCGACGGACGCGTGTACCTCGACATGGTGAACAACGTCGCGTCGGTGGGCCACGCCCACCCGCACGTCGTCGAAGCGGGCTCGCGGCAGATGCGCCTGCTCAACACCAACTCGCGCTTCCACTACCGCGCGATCACCGACTACGCCGACCGCCTGGCGGCGACGCTGCCCGACGGATTCGACACGGTGTTCTTCGTCAACTCCGGCTCCGAGGCCACCGACCTCGCCCTCCGCCTCGCGATGGCGGCGACCGGCCGCCCCGACATCGTCGCGATGCGCGAGGCGTACCACGGCTGGACCTACGCCAGCGATGCCGTGTCGACCTCGGTCGCCGACAACCCCTTCGCCCTCGACACGCGCCCCGCGTGGGTGCACACCGTCGACGCGGCCAACTCGTACCGCGGCCGCCACCGGGGGACGGATGCCGAGAACTACGCCCCCGAGGCCGTCGCCGTCATCGACGAGCTCGCGGCATCCGGTCGCGCGCCCGCGGGATTCATCGCCGAGACGTACTTCGGCAACGCCGGCGGCGTGGCCCTGCCCGAGGGGTACCTCACCGACGTCTACGCCGCGATCCGTCGCCACGGCGGCCTCGCGATCGCCGACGAGGTGCAGGTGGGCTTCGGCCGCCTGGGCGAGTGGTTCTGGGGCTTCCAGCAGCAGGGCGCCGTACCCGACATCGTCGCGGTGGCGAAGTCGATCGGCGGCGGGCACCCGCTCGGGGCGGTCATCACGCGCCGCGAGATCGCCGACCGCTACCGCACGCAGGGGTACTTCTTCTCATCCACCGGCGGCTCCCCCGTCTCATCGGCGATCGGCCTGGCCGTGCTCGACGTCATCGAGCGGGAGGGCCTGCAAGAGAACGCGCGCGTCGTCGGCGCGCACCTCAAGGGCCGCCTGGAAGAACTCGCCCAGACCCACCCGATCATCGGCACCGTGCACGGCTCGGGGCTGTACCTGGGCGTGGAGTTCGTGCGCGACCGCGAGACCCTCGAGCCCGCTTCGGCCGAAACCGCCGCCATCTGCGATCGCCTGCTCGAGCTCGGCGTCATCATGCAGCCCACCGGCGACTTCCAGAACGTCCTCAAGATCAAGCCGCCGCTGGTCATCACGCGCGCCTCGGTAGACGTCTTCGTCGGCGCCCTGGATCGCGTGCTGACCACCGGTTTCTGACCGACCCCTCCGCGCGACCCGCGCGACCCGACCCGACCGACCAAGGAGCACGACATGTGGCGCATGCCCGCTGAATCCGCCCCGCACGAGCGCACGTGGATGGCGTTCCCCCGCGAGGGCATCACCCTCGGCGAGGGCGCCGAGACGCGTGAAGAGGGCTACCGCGCCTGGACCGACGTCGCCCACGCCGTCGCCGAGTTCGAACCGGTGAGCATGGTCGTCGACCCCACCGAGATGGCCCGCGCCCGCCGCATGCTCGACTCGTCGATCGAGATCGTCGAGGCCCCGCTCGACGAGTTCTGGATGCGCGACATCGGACCGACCTTCGTCGTCGACCCCGACCGCCCGGGAGTCCTCGGCGCCGTCGACTGGATCTTCAACGGGTGGGGCGCCCCCGACTGGGCCGAGTGGCAGACCTCGGCCGGCATCGCCCGCGTCGTCGCCGAGCATCTGGGCGCCGAACGCATCGACTCGCTGCTGGTGGCCGAGGGCGGCGGACTGCACGTCGACGGCACCGGCACCGTGCTGCTCACCGAGACCGTGCAGCTCGACCCCCGCCGCAACCCCCACGCCGACCGCGCCCGCGTCGAGGCCGAAATGGCGCGCACCCTCGGTGCGACCGACGCCATCTGGCTCTCGCGCGGCCTCACCCGCGACTACGACGACCTGGGCACCAACGGCCACGTCGACATCGTCGCGACCTTCGCCTCGCCCGAGCACGTACTGCTGCACGAGCAGACCGACGCCGCGCACCCCGACTTCAAGGTCTCACGCCTCATCCGCGGCGAGCTCGAGACCGCCTTCGCGCGACTCGGTCGCACCGTCGCGATCACCGGGGTGCCCGCGCCGACCACGCTGCGCGACGACCACGGGTGGGTCGACTGGAGCTACATCAACCACCTCGTCACCAACGACGGCGTCGTGCTGTGCGGCTTCGGCGACGAGGCCACCGACGCGCGCGCCGTCGAGATCATGGCCGACGCGTACCCCGGGCGGCGGGTGGTCACGGTCGACGCGCGTGCGATCTTCGCCCGCGGCGGCGGCATCCACTGCATCACGCAGCAGCAACCGCGGGTGGGCTGACCGGGCGGGGATGGGGCGCTGGTTCTGCGCCGAGCTCGACACGTCGCCGGGGTCACCGCGACGTCGCACAAGAATGACGAAGGC
>NZ_JACYNU010000012.1:0-73993 GCF_014839455.1 Microbacterium sp. CFBP 8801
CGTCCGCCGCGTGATGGTGACCGTCCTTACCGTCGCGACAATGACTCGCGTCCGCCGCGTGACGGTGACCGTCCTTACCGTCGCGACAATGATTCGCGTCCGCCGCGTGATGGTGACCGCCCGTTCCGTCGCGACAACGATTCACGTCCGCCCCGTTCGGGTGACTCCCGTCCATCGCGTGACGGCGACCGCCCCTACCGTCGTGACAATGACTCGCGTCCGCCGCGTGATGGCGATCGTCCTTACCATCGTGACAATGACTCGCGTCCGCCGCGTGACGGTGATCGTCCGTACCGTCGCGAGGGCGACAGTCGCGGTTTCGCCGGCGGGAATGACCGTCGTTTTTCGGGCGACCGTCGTCCCGGTGCGGGCGCACCCCGCCGCTTCGATCGTGACGACGCACGTGCCACGCGTCCGCCGCAGGACCGGCGCGAGCGGGGTCCGGAGATCCCCGAAGAGATCACGGCCTGGGATCTGCCGGGCGCGGCACGCAACGAGTTGAAGACGCTGAGCAAGGACAACGCCGAGAACGTCGCCCGCCATCTCGCGATGGCCGCGCGTCTCATCGACGAAGACCCCGCGCTCGCGCACGAGCACGCGTTGGCGGCCTCTCGGAGCGCCGGCCGTGTCGGCGTCGTCCGCGAGACGGTCGCCATCACCGCTTATGCGGTGGGGGACTTCGCCCTCGCCCTGCGAGAGCTGCGCACCCACCGTCGCATCACGGGCTCCGACGATCAGGTTCCGCTCATCGTGGACAGCGAGCGAGGAGTCGGCAAACCCGATCGCGCGCTGGAAGAGGGCCGCGCGGTGGACCGCTCGAAGCTCTCGGTCCCGGTCCGCGTGCAGCTCGCGATCGCGATGTCCGGTGCTCGTCTGGACCTCGGAGAAACGGAACGGGCGCTCCAGGAACTCGACATCCCCGAGGCCGACCCCGACCGTGCGTTCGAGTGGAGCCCCGCGCTGTTCAGCGCTCGCGCCGCGGTGCTCGAGGAGCTCGGGCGTGACGCCGAAGCGGCGGAGTGGGAACGCCGTGCACAGATCGCCTCCGACGCCCTCGACGCCGCAGCGGGCGTCGCCGACCGCGAAGTGATCGTCGTCGAGGAGATCGAACTCATCGACGACGAGGGCGGTGTGGACGTGGCATCCGGGGTCATCCCGACAGAAGACCTCGGCCTCGACGACATCGAAGACCTTGGCGACACCTCCACCTCCGCTGACGACGCCGATGTCACTGATGCTGACGCCGATGCGGTTTCTGCTGGCGCAGTGGACGTCGACGAGGCTGACGCCGACTCTGACGCTTCGACGGAGTCCTCCGCCCCCGACGAGGACGCGCGATGATCTTCGGCCGCGGCCGGACGGCGTCGACACCGCTCGACGGCATCGACGTCGTGCTCGCCGACCTCGACGGCGTCGTGTACGCGGGCCCCGGTGCCCTCCCGCACGCCGTCGACAGTCTCAACCGGGCCCAGGACGAGGGGCGCCGGCTCGGTTACATCACCAACAACGCCTCGCGCACCGACGCATCGGTCGCGGAGCACCTCTCGTCGCTCGGACTCCGCGTCGCCGCCCACGACGTCACGACGAGTCCGCAGGCGGCCATGCGGCTCATGCGTGACCTCGTGCCCGCGGGCTCGACCCTTCTCGTCATCGGCGGTGAGGGTCTCGTGGTCGAGGTCGAGAAGGCCGGCTTCGTCGTCACCCGCAGCGCCGACGACGCACCCGCGGCCGTCGTGCAGGGCTTCGCCCCCGACGTGGGATGGGCGCACCTGGCGGAGGCCGCCTACGCGCTTGCCACCCCCGTCGAAGACGGCGGCATCCCGTGGGTCGCGACGAACACCGACTGGACCATTCCGCAGGCGCGCGGCATCGCCCCGGGAAACGGGACCCTCGTGTCGGCCGTGCACACGGCGGTGGGACGCCTGGCGACGATCGCCGGCAAGCCCGAGCGTCCGATCTTCGACGAGGCGATCACCCGGACAGGGGCGCAGGCGCCGCTGTTCATCGGAGACCGACTCGACACCGACATCCAGGGAGCGCGGACCGCGGGCATGCCCTCGCTGCTCGTACTGACCGGGATCGACCGGCCGAAGCAGGTGCTCGCGGCCATTGCGTCGCAGCGTCCCGACTACATCGTCGAGGATCTGCGCCAGCTCTTCGAGCCGTATCCCGAGACGATCGTCAAGGGCGCACGCACCCGCGTGGGCGACGCGATCGTCGAGGTCGACGGTGTCGACCTGCGCATCGTCGCAGAGGGCGATCGGCAGATCGACCTTCTGCGCGCCGGAGCCGCGGCGATCTGGAACTCCGGACGCGCCATCTTCGGCTTCCGCGTGCCCGAACAGCTGTACGCCGACCCGTTCCGCCTGCGCTGACGTCGGTAGCATGGCATCCATGTCGGACAGCTCCGCCCCCGATGCCGTTCCCGAACTCGTCGACCGCCTGCGGGTGATCGAGGAGCAGCCGCTGGGAGCGCGCGCGGAGGCCTACGCCGCCGTACAGGACGAGTTGGCGCGCCGCCTCGAGTCGGCGCCGACCGACACCCCGGCAGCGCGGCGGGCGTGACTCCCCGTCTCGATGCGGAGCTCGCCGCCCGAGGGCTCGCCCGCTCCCGCTCGCACGCCGCTCAGCTCGTCGTCGACGGGCTCGTGAGCGTCGACGGGCGTCCCGTCGTCAAGACCTCGACCCAGGTCGGCGACGACAGCGTGATCGACGTGGCCGGATCCGACCATTACGTCAGTCGGGGAGCCCACAAGCTGCTGGCGGCGCTCGACGCTTTCGACATCGTCGTGGACGGTGTCGCCGCCGTCGACCTGGGCGCGTCGACGGGCGGCTTCAGCCAGGTTCTGCGCGAACGCGGCGCTCGCCCCGTCCTGGCCGTCGACGTGGGCCACGGGCAGTTGTCCACCGTCGTCGAGTCCGACCCGGACGTGGTGTCGGTCGAGGGGTATAACGTGCGGTTCATGACCGCCGCCTCTCTGGCCGCCGCGACGGGGGTCGACGAGCGGCCACGCATCGTCACCGGTGACCTCTCGTTCATCTCGCTCCACCATGTTCTTCCCGCGATCGTCGAGACGATGGATCCGACCGCCGACGTCGTGCTGCTCATCAAGCCCCAGTTCGAAGTCGGCCGCACCGCGGTCAAGGGTGGGCTCGTCACCGACCCGGCTCTGCGGTCCGACGCCGTGCACGGCGTGCTGTGGGCCGCGTGGGACGTGGGCCTGCGCACCGCGGGTCTCATCGCGTCGCCGATCGTCGGAACCCACGGCAACCAGGAGTACGTCGCGTGGTTCTCGGCCGTCCACGGCACAGAGCCCTCACAATGGGAGAGCACCGTGACCCGACTGACCGGAAGCCGATGACCCCCAGCGATCGCCGAATCCTCCTCGTCGTCCACGCGCGCCGTGACGACACCGTCCATGCCGCCGAACGCATCATCACGGCCATCTGCGCGGCGGGTGCGACTCCCGTCGTCTCGGCCGAGGACCGCCCCGAACTCGCCGAGCGCCTCGGCCTCGAGGGAGTGGCGACCCTGGGTGTGGACGTGGGCATCGACGACGTCGAGCTCGCCATCGTCCTCGGCGGCGACGGCACCATCCTGCGCGCGGCCGAGATGGTGCGCGGAAGCACGGCCCCCATCCTCGGCATCAACATGGGGCACGTGGGATTCCTCGCCGAGATCGAACGCGACGACATGGACGACGCGGTGCGTCGGGTGATCGACCGGGACTACACGGTCGAGGAGCGCCTCGCGCTCGCCGTCAAGATCGAAGACGCCGACGACCGTGTCATCTTCGAGACGTGGGCGCTCAACGAGGCCACCGTCGAGAAGGCCAGCCGGGAGCGCATGCTCGAGGTCGTCATGGCCGTCGACGGTCGCCCGCTGTCGTCGTTCGGCTGCGACGGCGTCGTCGTCGCAACTCCGACCGGCTCGACCGCCTACAACTTCTCGGCCGGCGGCCCCATCGTCTGGCCTACCGTCGAGGCGATCGCCGTCGTGCCGCTGTCGGCGCACGCGCTCTTCGCGCGTCCCCTCGTGGTGAGCCCCGAGGCCACCGTCGCGGTCGAGGTCTTGGAGCGCACGAGCGGCAGCGGCATCCTGTGGTGCGACGGTCGCCGTTCGCACGACCTGCCCCCGGGTGCGCGTGTCGTCGTGCGCCGGTCGTCCCGGCCCGTGCGGTTGGCACGGCTGCACCCGGCCGCCTTCACCGATCGCCTCGTGCGCAAGTTCCACCTCCCCGTGACGGGTTGGCGGGGAGTGGCGGGGGGACCTTCATGATCGAAGAGATGCGCCTGCGCGATCTCGGTGTGATCGCCGACGCCACCTTGCCCATGGGACGGGGATTCACCGCCATCACGGGCGAGACCGGCGCCGGCAAGACGATGGTCGTCACCGGTCTCGGACTGCTGCTCGGCCAGCGCGCCGACTCGAGCGCCGTGCGCAAGGGCGCGGCGCAGGCGACGGTCGAGGGCGTCTGGCTCGTTCCCGAGGACGGCCCCGTGGCCTCCCGCGTGCGCGAGGCCGGCGGTGACGTCGAACCGGTGGGCGGCGGCAGCGCTGAGCTGTACCTCGGTCGCACCGTCTCGAGCGAGGGACGAGGACGCGCGACGGTCGGCGGACGCACCGCTCCGGCCGGTGTTCTCGCCGACCTCGCCGACGATCTCGTCGTCGTGCACGGGCAGTCCGACCAGCTGCGGTTGAAGTCTTCGTCGGCACAGCGCGACGCCCTCGACCGCTTCGGCGGCGGCCCGGTGACGGCGGCCCGCACCGCCTACCGCGGCGCGTGGGACACCTGGCGCGCCCTCGACGCCGAGCTGACCACCCTCACCGCCGATCGCGACGATCGCGCCCGAGAAGCCGCGCAGCTGCGAGCCGCGATCGCCGAGATCGAAGCCGCTGCCCCCGTCGAAGGCGAAGAAGACGAACTGGCTCGGCGCGCGGAGCGTCTGGCGAACGCCGAGGAACTGCGCCTGGCGGCGGTCACCGCGCACGCGGCGCTGTCTAACGACGACGGCACCCCTGACGTGGTCACCCTGCTCGCCGAGGCGCGCCGAGCCCTCGAACGCATCGCGGGCAGCGACGCCGCGCTCGCGGCGATCGGAGAGCAGGTCGCCGATCTCGGCTACCGCGCCACCGACGCGTCGGTGGCGCTGTCGGGGTACCTCGCCGATCTCGACGAGTCCGGTCCGCATGAGCTGTCGGCCGTGGACGAGCGACGGGGCGTGCTCGCGGGTCTCGTTCGCGCCCACGGATCGGTGGATGCCGCGATCGCGCTGCTCGAGACGGGTTCGGCCCGTCTGGTCGAACTCGACGACGACGGTGACCGGATCGAACGCCTCAGCGCGCAGCGCGACGCGGCCGCGACCGAACTGGATGCGGCCGCCGAAGACCTGAGCGCCGCGCGACGGGACGCCGCCGCGCGCCTCGGTGCCGCGGTGACCGAGGAGCTGCACGCTCTGGCGCTCCCCGACGCCCGGCTCACGGTCGAGGTCGCCCCCGCCGTTCCCGCCGGGCACGGCCGCGACGAGGTCACGATCCTGCTCGCTCCGCACCCCGGCGCGGATCCGCGAGCCGTATCGCGCGGGGCCTCGGGCGGAGAGCTCAGCCGTGTCATGCTCGCCATCGAGGTCGTCATCGCCGGAGTCGACCCGGTTCCCACGTTCGTCTTCGACGAGGTCGACGCCGGGATCGGCGGTGCCGCGGCGATCGAGGTGGGCCGCCGGCTGGCACGGCTGGCGGAGTCGTCGCAGGTCATCGCCGTCACCCACCTGGCCCAGGTCGCCGCCTTCGCCGGGAACCACCTCACCGTCGTCAAGGGCAACGACGGTGCGGTCACGGCATCCAGTGTCCGGCGACTCGACGGCGCGGAACGCGAGGCCGAGATGGCTCGCCTGCTGTCGGGCCTGAGCGATTCCGACGCCGCCCTCACCCACGCCCGGGAGCTGCTGCAAACGGGACGCTCCGTTCGGTGACGCGCGCTCGCCGCACGATCTTCACGTTGCGGTGATGCGGATGTCGGAGGGTGGTGCGAGACTCCCGAACGAGGCGGATGAGATCCGCGAGAACCATCGACCGAGCTGACTGATAGGATCGAAGCCCGTGATGCAGACTTCGGACGCGGGACATTCAGACGACAAGATCTTCACGACGAAGCACATCTTCGTCACCGGAGGAGTGGTCTCCTCCCTCGGAAAAGGCCTGACGGCGGCAAGCCTCGGCAATCTCCTCACGGCGCGAGGCCTGCACGTGGTCATGCAGAAGCTCGACCCGTACCTCAACGTCGATCCGGGAACGATGAACCCGTTCCAGCACGGCGAAGTCTTCGTGACCGATGACGGTGCCGAGACCGACCTCGACATCGGGCACTACGAACGCTTCCTCGATATCGAGCTGAGCCAGGCGGCCAACGTCACCACCGGCCAGATCTACTCGCAGGTCATCGCGCGCGAGCGCCGTGGCGAGTACCTCGGCGACACGGTGCAGGTCATTCCGCACATCACCGACGAGATCAAGCGCCGCATGCGCCTGCAGGCCAGTGAGAGCCCGCAGCCCGACGTGATCATCACCGAGATCGGTGGAACGGTCGGCGACATCGAGTCGCAGCCCTTCATCGAATCGGCACGCCAGATCCGCCACGAGCTCGGCCGCAAGAACGTCTTCTTCGTGCACGTCTCGCTCGTGCCCTTCATGGGCGCGTCGGGCGAGCAGAAGACCAAGCCCACCCAGCACTCCGTCGCGACGCTGCGCTCCATCGGCATCCAGCCCGATGCCCTGGTGCTGCGTAGCGACCGTCCCGTCACCGAGTCGAACAAGCGCAAGATCGCGCTCATGTGCGACGTCGACGAAGACGCGGTCGTCAACGCGATCGACGTGCCCAGCATCTACGACATTCCCTCGATGCTCAACGATCAGGGTCTCGACGCCTACATCGTCGACGCGCTCGACCTCGACAAGGCGGCCGACGTCGACTGGTCGCGGTGGCAGCGTGTGCTGCAGGCGGTGCACAACCCCAAGCACGAAGTCACCATCGGGCTCGTCGGCAAGTACATCGACCTCCCCGACGCCTACCTGTCGGTCACCGAGGCGATCAAGGCGGGCGGCTTCGGCCAAGAGACCCACGTGACGATCACGTGGATCCCGTCCGACCTGTGCGAGACGCCCGAGGGCGCCGAGAAGGCTCTGGCGGCGGTCGACGGCATCATCGTGCCCGGCGGGTTCGGTATCCGCGGCATCGAGGGCAAGCTCGGCGCGCTGCGTTTCGCGCGCGAGCAGGGGATCCCCACCCTCGGCATCTGCCTCGGCCTGCAGTGCATGGTCATCGAGTACGCGCGCACGATGGCCGGTCTCGAGGGTGCCTCGTCCAGCGAGTTCGACCCCGACACCGTCCACCCCGTCGTGGCGACCATGGCGGAGCAGGTCGACATCCTCGAGAGCGGCGACCTCGGAGGCACGATGCGCCTGGGCCTGTACCCGGCCGCCCTCGCCGAAGGCTCGCTCGCCGCAGACCTGTACGGGCAGTCGCAGATCTCGGAGCGCCACCGTCACCGCTACGAGGTCAACAACGCCTACCGCCAGCAGCTGAGCGACGCCGGTCTGGTGTTCTCGGGCCTCAACCCCGACCTCGACCTCGTCGAGTTCGTCGAGCTGCCGCGCGACGTGCACCCGTACTACATCGCCACCCAGGCCCACCCCGAGCTGCGCTCGCGCCCGACCGAGCCCCACCCGCTGTTCAGCGGCCTGGTCGCGGCGGCGCTCGACCGTCACCGTTCGAGCGAGCTGTTCGACGTCGAGGAGGACTGACGTGGAAGAACTGCGCGACGAATCCGTCGAGCTCGAGGTGCTCTCGAGCGAGCTCGTCTACGAAGGCGCGGTGTGGGACGTCCGCTCCGACACCGTGCGCTACGGCGACGGCGAGATGACCCGTCAGTACGTCGCCCACCCGGGAGCGGCCGCGGTGGTGGCCATCGACGACGACGGGCGCGTGGTTCTCATCCAGCAGTACCGGCACCCGATCAAGGAACGCGACTGGGAGATCCCGGCCGGACTCCTCGACGTGGCCGGCGAACCCCCGCTCGAGACGGCGAAGCGCGAGCTGACCGAAGAAGTCGACCTCGAGGCGTCGCGGTGGCAGCACCTCGTGTCGATGCACACCACCCCCGGCGGCAACGACGAGGTCGTGCACCTCTTCCTCGCGCGGGGACTGACGACGGTCGAGACCGACTACCAGCGGGAGCACGAAGAGTCCGACATGCGCGTCGAGCGGGTGCCGCTGGCCGATGTCATCGACGGCGTGCTGTCGGGGCGCCTGCGCAACGGCATCCTCGCCACCGGCGCGCTCGCCGCGGCCGAGGTGCTGCGCCGCGAGGCCGCGTCGGCCTGACGTGGAGCTCGAGCGCGCGGTCGAGACCTACCTCCGCCACGTCGCGCTCGAGCGCGGGCTCTCGGACCACACGTCCGCCGCGTACCGCCGCGACCTGACGGTGTACGTCGCCTGGCTGCGGGAGCGAGGGGTGACGACGATCGATGCGGTGACGCCGGCTCTCATCGCCGACTTCGCCGCAGAACGCGCGTCGGCGGAACCTCCTCCCGCGTCGTCGTCGCTCGCGCGCCTGCAGTCGTCGGTGCGGGGACTGCACCGTTTCCTCGTGCGTGAGGGGCGCGCCGACGACGACCCGACGGGTCGACTGCGGCCCCCGAAAGCACCCCGCCGTCTGCCCAAGGCGCTCACCATCGCGCAGGTCGACCTGCTGCTGGATGCCGCGGGTCCCGCACCGAAAACCGAAGACGCCTCAGCGGCGGAACCGTCGGCGATCCGGGATCGGGCACTGCTGGAGCTGCTGTACGCGACCGGCGCGCGGGTGTCGGAGATCGTGCAGCTCGACGTTGACGACACGGCCCACGGCGATCTGCTGCGGGTGCGCGGCAAGGGCGACAAGGAGCGCATCGTGCCGGTGGGCTCCTACGCGCGTGCCGCGATCGAGGCGTACCTCACGCGGGTGCGTCCCGGCTTGGCATCCCGGGGACGCGCCACACCGCGACTGTTCCTCGGGGTGCGCGGGGCGCCGCTGTCGCGACAGAGCGCCTGGCTGATCATCCAGGCCGCCGCCGAGCGCGCCGAACTCACCGCGCACGTCTCGCCGCACACGCTGCGGCACTCGTTCGCGACGCACCTGCTGCAGGGTGGGGCGGACGTGCGGGTGGTGCAGGAACTGCTCGGCCACGCGTCGGTGGCCACGACGCAGATCTACACGCACGTCACGGTCGACGCGCTGCGCGACGTGTATGCCACGTCGCATCCGCGGGCGCGGTGACGGGGGCGAAATCGGCATACTGGTTCTGCCCCAGCATCCGCGCCTCGGTGCGCCCGACCTTCGAGAGTGAGCGCATGACCACCGTCGCAACGAGGGACGACCCGGGGAAGTGGTGGTTGTCACTGCTGTACATCGCCGTCGTCCTGGCGGCTGGCGTGTGGGCGGTGCTGTCGCATCCGATTGTCGACATCGTCTCATTCGTCACGACGTCGCCGTCTGAAGCGGTGCCCGGGATGCTCACGGCGGCGACCCTCGTGGGCGGCACGCTGGTCGTGGTCTGGGTATGCCTGAGGGTCCCGGCGGTGCGTCACCGGCTGCGCCCGGGGGCGGCGAGTATCGCCGCGAGCTCGGCGACCTTTCTCGCCGTGGGCTGGGGGTGGTTCGTCCTCTTCGCGTTCGCCGAGGACGGGGATGTCTGGAGCCGCATCCCTCTTAGGGTGGCCGCGTGCGCACCGGTTCTGCTCATCGCCATCGGCGCGCTGACGATCTCTCGGCCCATCCAACGCGATCACGATCGTCGAATTGCTTCTGCCGCGACCGCGCTCGCGGTGAGACGTCCGGGCCCTGAGAGACTAGAGGGATGACCGCAACGCTCGTCGCACAGGGCCTCGCCGGAGGCCACGGACACCGCACCCTGTTCGACGGCATCGACCTCACCGTCGCCCCCGGGGACGTGATCGGGGTCGTCGGGGCCAACGGTGCGGGCAAGTCCACGCTGCTGCGTCTGCTCGCGGGCGTCGACGAGCCGCAGGGCGGGTCGATCACCCTCGCGCCGGCCGACGCCTTCGTCGGTTGGCTGCCGCAGGAGCACGAACGCGTGCCCGGCGAGACCGTCGCCCAGTACATCGGCCGCCGCACCGGGTCTACCGAGGCGACACGCGAGATGGACGCCACCGCGGCCGCGCTCGGAGATCCCGATGCGGTGGGGGCCGACGACGCCTACGCCACCGCGCTCGAACGCTGGCTCGCCAGTGGCGCCGCCGATCTCGACGAGCGGATGCCGGTGGTCCTGGCAGACCTCGGCCTGCAGGTGGGACCGGATGCCGAGATGACCGGGCTCTCGGGAGGGCAGGCCGCGCGCGTGGGGCTCGCGGCGCTGCTGCTCTCGCGGTTCGACATCGCGCTGCTCGACGAACCCACCAACGATCTCGATCTCGACGGCCTCGAGCGACTGGAGACGTTCGTGAGGGGGCTGCGGGGCGGCGTGGTGCTCGTCAGCCACGATCGCGAGTTCCTCGCGCGCTCGGTCACGCGAGTGCTCGAGCTCGACCTGGCGCAGAGTTCCCACCGCGTGTACGGGGGCGGCTACGACGCCTACCTGGAGGAGCGGGCGACGGTGCGCCGACAGGCGCGGGAGAAGTACGAGGAGTACGCCGAGACGAAGGCCGACCTGGTCGGGCGGGCTCGCACCCAGCGCGAATGGTCGAGTCAGGGTGTGCGCAACGCGATGAAGAAGTCACCCGACAACGACGGGATCCGCCGCAAGGCCGCGGCCGAATCGAGCGAGAAGCAGGCGCAGAAGGTCCGACAGATGGAGAGCCGGATCGCGCGGCTCGACGAGGTCGAGGAGCCTCGCAAGGAGTGGCAGCTCGAGTTCACGATCGGGACGGCGCCACGGTCGAGCTCGGTCGTCTCTACGTTGTCCGCCGCGGTGTTCCGGCAGGGCGACTTCACCCTCGGCCCGGTGTCGCTGCAGGTCAACGCGGGCGAGCGCATCGGCATCACCGGCCCCAACGGTGCCGGCAAATCGACGTTGCTGCGTGGCATCCTGGGTCGTCAGGCGCCCGACGAGGGCTCGGCGAGCCTCGGCGCCAGCGTCGAGATCGGCGAGATCGACCAGGCGCGCTCGCTGTTCGTGGGGGAGCGCCCGCTCGCCGAGACCTTCGAGGGCTTCGTGCCGGAGCTCAACGCGGGCGAGGTGCGGACGCTGCTGGCGAAGTTCGGGCTCAAGGCCGATCACGTCGCCCGCCCCGTCGATCAGCTGTCGCCGGGGGAACGCACGCGCGCGGGGCTGGCCCTGCTGCAGGCCCGCGGCGTCAACGTGCTCGTGCTCGACGAGCCGACCAACCACCTCGACCTGCCCGCCATCGAGCAGCTCGAGCAGGCGGTGGAGTCGTACACCGGCACGCTGCTGCTCGTCACGCACGACCGGCGCATGCTCGCCGCGGTGCAGACCGACCGGCGCTGGCGCGTCGAGGCCGGGGTCGTGACCGAGCTGTAGGAAGCCCCGCATAAACGCTGATCCTGCGCGGAAACGCTCAGACAGCGCGTTTCTGTGCAGGATCAGCGTTTATGCGTGGGGAGGGCGGGGGTCAGCGCCCCTGGCGCTTCTTGTACGGCTTGGGCTCGCCCTTCACGATGGGGGCGCGGCCCTTTCCCTTCGACGCTTTGGCTTTGCCTCCGCCGGGTGCCTTCTGGCGGGGAGCCGCGGGCGGCGCGTCGGCGATGCGGTGCCGGGCCTCGGTGAGGAGCAACTGGCCCGCGGGGGTGAGCTGCGTGGGCGGGGTGCGCGACACGAGCGGCTGCCCCACCTCTTCTTCGAGCTTGTCGATCGTCGTGTACAGCGAGGCGAGGGGGATGCGGAGCTTCTCCGCCGCGCGGGGGAAGTGCAGCTCCTCGGCGAGGGCGGTGAACCGGACGAGGTGCTCGAGCTTCATGGCATCCATTCTCGCGTGTTCGGCGGCAGCCCGTTGAGTGTCCATGACGCGCCGCCCGCGCACCGGGCCCCGCGGCGTGTTCTGGACACTCAACAGGGGGTGGGCGGCGGGCGGGCGGGGTGGCGGCGGGGGCGGGTTAGGCGGCTGAGGCGAGCATACGGTCGGCGGTGCGCAGCGACAGGGCCATGATCGTCAGCGCCGGGTTCGCCGCGATCGCCGACGGGAAGACCGAGTTGTCGCAGATCCACAGGTTGGGGATCTCGTGCGAGCGACCGTTGGCGTCGACCACCCCGTCGGAGGGATCGACCGACATGCGGCACGTGCCTATGGTGTGCGCCGAGCGGGCCAGCACCATCGTCTCGCGCGCTCCTGCAGCCTGCATCACCCGCAGCATGAACGCGGTGGCGTGGCGGTCGATCGCCTTCTCGTTCTCGCCCGCGGTGAACGTCACCCGAGCGCGAGGGATGCCGAACTCATCAGTCTCGTCGACCAGCTCGAGCCGGTTGTCGTCGGACGGGAGGCACTCGGCGTTGATGCCGATGCCGGCCATGAAGCGCGCCTGGTCGAGACGCTGCATGAGCTCGGGACCCCACAGGCCGCCCCCGCGGGTGAGCGTGGTGGCGAAAGTGAGCGGCATGACGCCGAGGCTCTGCACGAGGTAGCCGCCGGCGAAGTCCGCATCGGCGGGGCGCATCATGTCTTCGCTGATGAGCGACGACGGATACCCGCGGTGCCCGCGCACCGGCTCGTCGAACCGGCCCCACACCTGCGTTGCCCCGTGGGCGAGGAAATTCCGGCCGACCTGGCCGTTGTCGTTCGCCACACCCGTGTGCAGCAGCAGCCGGGGCGTTTCGACCCCACCTCCGGCCAACACGAGGGTCCGGCAGCGCTGGCGTCGGTCGACGCCGTCCTTGCGGTAGACGACCGCCTCGACATGGCCGCGGGCGTCGAGCTCGATCCCGTGCACCATCGCCTCGCTGCGGATCTCGGCCCCGGCGGCGACCGCCGCGGGCAGATACGTGTTGGCGGTGGAGGCCTTGGCATCGGTCCGGCATCCCTGGTGACACTCGCCGCAGTTGATGCACGCGCCGCGCTCGCCGTGGTGATCCTGCAGGCGCGCCCGGGTGAGGACGGCCGCCGGCGCGTCGGCCCAGCGGATGCCGAGGGCGTCGCAGCCCTTCGCCACGAGGTTCGCCGGTGCGTTGCGTTTCGCCGGCGCGTAGGCGTACCGGCGGCTGGGGTCCCACGGGTACGGCGTCGGGCCGGAGACGCCGATGTCGCCCTCGACGCGCTCGACATAGGCCAGCAGTTCGTCGGGGTCGACGGGCCAGTCGCGGCCTTGACCCGACTCGGTGCGCAGTTTGAGGTCACGGCGGTCGGGACGGGGCGTGAACGCCCCCCAGTGCAGCATCGAGCCGCCGACGCCGCGCCCGCTGTTGTTGGGTCCGAACGCGGTGGGATCGTCGCCGCCGCTGAGGCGCTCGGACATCCAGTTGATCTCGACGGCCTCGGCCTCGTCAGGAGTCAGCTCGTCGAGCGAGAAGTGGCGTCCGGCCTCCAGCGTCACGACGCTGAGGCCCTTGCCCGCCAACTCCGCCGTCAGGGGCGCGCCGCCGGCGCCCGTGCCGATGACGACGACGTCGACGATCTCGTCGTCGGTGAACGTGCGCATCTGCTCGAGGTTCATGCTGCGTCTCCCGCCGCGATCGAGCCGCCGACACCGGCGGGCTCCCAGTCTTCTCGGCGTCCCAGCCGCAATTCCACGTAACCGCGCATCGGACTGCCGCCGGTGGCGAACCCGTCGTAGCCGACACGCGCCATGCTCGCCGGGTGGGCCAGCCACTGCCGCACGAGGTCGTTGCGGGCGTCTTCGAGCCACACCGTCACCTGGGCGGCGTCGAAAGAGCCCGTCGCCTCCGTCTTTCCCTCGATCGCCGCGCGCAAAACGTCCTCGCGCGCAACGGGATCGGTCGGCCACACGGTGGCGAGGGTGTCGAGCCCCGCTCGATACGCGTCGGGGTCGGGCGGCAGGTCGGCGTTTCGCCACCCGTCGCCCTCACCGCGCGCGAGCTGCGCGTCGACGCGGGCGGCGAGGTCGATCGCGGGTCCCTCCTGCGGGACGACGATGTCGGCGATCTCGCGGAGCAGCATCAACTGCGCGACGTCGAGCACGGCGGGGGCGTAACCGCGGTCGTCGGGAACCGCGCGACGGTTCAGGATGCCGCGCACGCGGGCATCGACGCGGTCGCCGGCGATGAGGTTCGCCCACTCGGCGGGGACGACGGGGCCGAGCAGTGCCTCGTCGGTCGCGAAGCCCGCGATCGCGTCGGCGGCCTCGGCTGCACGCTCCAGGGGGATCATGTGTCCCGTGTCGTCGAGGAGGACGAACCGCGCGCGCGGGTACACCGCGGCGAGCAGACCCGGCTGCGCCGCGGCTCCGAGGTCGGCATCGTCGGTGCCCGCGAGCACGAGCGCCGGGAGGTCGAGGGTGCCGACCTCGGCGGTCGCGTCGACGCGGCTGCCCGTCTCGAGCCACGCGCGCCACGCGGTGGGAGAGGTGCGCCCGAGATCGGCGAGGGCGAGGCGGCGGGCCTCGGGATCGAGCGGCTCGGCGGTGTTCTGCTCGAGGAAGCTCTCGGCATCCGTCTCGGAGATCGCGCCGTCGGACACCCACGACAGCATCAGCTCGCGACGCTCTTCGTCCATCGGCTCGGGACGCGGGGGCGACGGAGCCATCAGCACCATGCCGCTCAGCCCGACCAGGGGGGCGTCTCCGCGCAGGATCCGGGAGGCCACGAGTGCGGCGATCTTGCCGCCCATGCTGTGGCCGCCCAGCATCCAGCGGCCGCGCGCGTGTGCCGCGAGGTGGCGGACGACGTGGGCGACGGTGGCGTCGAGCGAGGAGTCCGCGGCCGCGGCCGCCGAGCCGAAGCCGGGGAGGTCGATGCCCTCGACGCGCACCCGGCCCGAGAGCTGGGCGGCGACGCGATCGAAGGAGTCGGCGCTCGCGCCGAGCGCGTGCAGCATGTACAGGGTGACAGGCGCCTCGCGCGGGGCGGCGGCGTTCTCGGAGGGCATGTCTTCACGCTCGCCTACCGCAGGGGTGCGGAAGGGTCGGTTGCGGATCGGGACGTTTTGCGCAAGGGCGCCGCGGGCCTCGCGGCGGTGGCGGCGGGATGCGGGCCGAACTCCTGAGAAACCGGCGCCACCGGGCGGGTGAAGGGCGCGCGGTATCGGCGGAGGTGGAGAAGTCAGGAGTTCGGCCCGGGGCGGGGCCGGGCGCGAGGCGGGCCGGTCAGGGCGTGACCATGCCGCCGTTCACGTTCAACGTCTCGCCCGAGACGTAGCTCGACTCCGCCGACGCCAGGAACACGAACGCCGGGGCGATCTCGGCGGGCTGCCCCGCGCGCTGGTAGGTGCTCTCGTCGTCGAAGTGCTCCATCTGGTCGTCGGAGACGCCCTGGCTCACCTGCAGTGCCGACCACGTGGGACCGGGGGCGACGACGTTGACCCGGATGCCGCGGGGGGCGAGCTGCTGGGCGAGGCCCTTCGACAGGTTGTTGATCGCCGCCTTGGTGGCGGCGTAGTCGAGGCGGTCGGGGGCGGGGACGTAGGCCTCGAGAGACGCGGTGTTGATGATCGTGCCGCCCTCGGGAAGGTGCGCGAGCGCGGCCTTGGTGATCCAGAACGGGGCGAAGACGTTCGTGCGGAACGTCTGCTCGAACTGCTCGTCGGACAGGTCGTCGACCTTGTCGACCATCACCTGCTTGCCCGCGTTGTTCACCAGGACGTCGAGGCCACCGAGCGCCTCGGCGGCCTGGGCGACGAGCTCGCGGCACGCGCTCGGGTCGGAGATGTCGATCGCGATCGAGACGCCCGTGCGCCCGGCATCCCGGATCTGCTGCAGGATGTGGTCGGCGTCGCGCTGCTCGGCGGGCAGGTGAACGATCGCGACATCGGCGCCCTCGCGGGCGAACGCGATCGCCACGGCCCCGCCGATGCCGGAATCGCCGCCCGTGATGAGTGCCTTGCGTCCGACCAGGCGGCCCAGGCCGCGGTAGGTCTTCTCGCCGAGGTCGGGCACGGGGGTCATGTCTGCCTGCACGCCGGGCTCGGGCTGATGCTGAACGGGCGGCTCGACGCGGGCGTAGCGGGTGACCGGGTTGTCGAAGGTGAACTGGTCGCGAGCGGAAGTCATGGCCCGACGGTACGCACCGGCCCCCGTGTGGGTCGGGGCCTTGACGGACGTGCGGATGCCGCGCACGCCACGCTTCACCCGGGGGCGCCGCCGCCCTCGCCCGCCGGTGACGGCGCGGAGGATCCCTAGCGTCGACGGGTGACCGCCCCCGCGCCCCGCCGTGTCCTGCACCTCGTCGACCGGGTGACGGGAGGTGTCCCCGTCGCGGTGCGCACCTACGTCGCGAACTCCCCGGCCGGCGTCGACCACGTCATCGCCGCGCCGTTCTCGGACGGCGCCCCCGCCGCGGTGTGGGAAGGAACCACCGCGAGCCATCGGGAGTGGGACACGGCATCGGTGGGGCGGGCGGTTCTCGGGCTGCGACACCTGCTGCGCACCGCGTCGTTCGACGTGGTGCACGCGCACTCGACCTTTCCGGGTGCGTACCTCCGGCTGTGGGGAGCACCGCGCCGCGCCCGCGTCGTCTACACCCCCCACTGCTACGCCTTCGTGCGCACCGACGTCGCCCCACCGGTGCGCGCGGCCTTCCGCGCCGTCGAGACGCTGCTGCGCGGGCGCGCCACCATCGTGGCCGCGTGCGGCCCGGGGGAGAGCGCCGAGGCTCTCGGCCTGGGTGTCCCTCCGGAGCGCATCGTCACGGTCCCGAACGTCTCGTCGCTTCCCGACGCCGCCGCGCCGATCGCCGCTCGGCGGGCGCGGACGGCGGCAGCGTCGCTGCGCGTGGGCATGCTGGGACGCTGGGCGGCCCAGAAGGACCCCGACTACTTCCGCGCGCGGGTGCAGGAGCTGCGCGCGGCGCTCGCCGAACCGGTGGAGGCCCGGTGGATCGGCAGCGCCGACGGGGGAGCCGCCGCCGCGGTGCACGACGAGCCGCGGGTGCACGTGACCGGATGGCTCCCCGCGACCGAGGTCGGTGCGCAGCTGAGAGAGCTCGACCTCTACCTGCACACCGCGGCGTGGGAGGGATTCCCGATCGCGCTGCTCGATGCCCACGCGGTGGGGGCGCCGATCCTCGCGCGCGCCATTCCCGCCCTGCCCGGGCTTGCGCCCGCGTTGACGATCGAGCAGGGTCTCGGCGGCTTCGTGGATGCCGTTCGCGCCGGCCGGCTCGGGGCGTGGAGCGACGCGAATCACGCGGCGTGGGGCGCCTACCTCCGGGACCGCACCGCGCGGGCGCAGCGGGTGGCGCTGGAGCGCGCGTGGTTCGGCGAGGTGGCCGACGGCGGGTCTCGCTGAGGGGCTGCCGGCGGGCGCGCCCGAGGAACCGCGCCGGTCAGGGGCGGAGCTCGGCGCGCACCTCCGCCACGATCGCGGCCACGCGCGCCGCGGAGTCGGCCCACGAGTACAGGCTCTCGTTCAGGCGACCGCGACGGGAGAGCTCGGCCCGCAGCGCGGGGTCGCCGTCGAGGCGCTCGATCCCCCGGCGGATGTCGTCGGGGTCGCTCGGGTCGACCCAAAGGGCGGAGTCGCCGAGCACGGTGGGAAGAGAGGCCGCCCGCGCGGCGAGCACCGGCGTCCCCATGCGCTGCGCCTCGAGCGGGGGGATCCCGAAGCCCTCGTAGAGCGACGGGAAGGCGAATGCCGTCGCGCCGCGGTACAGGCGCGCGAGCTCGTCGTCGTCGACGCGACCGAGGAAGCGCACCCGGTCGCCGGCGGTGGCGCTCATCGACGCGTGGAAGGCCTTCGCCTGGTTGCCGACGATGAGCAGGCGGCGTATCTGCCGCAGGTCGGCCCGGTCGAAGGCCGTGAGCAGGGCGTCGAAGTTCTTGTGACGGTTCGGTGAGGACACCGCGAGCAGGTACGGGGACCCCTCGTCGTGCGCGGGCCCGTCGGTGGGGAAGTCGCTCGAGACGGCGTTGGCGACCACGCGGAGCTTGTCGGCCGGCACTCGATAATGCAGGGCGATCTCGCGCGCCGAGAACCCGCTCACGGTGATGACGCGGGCGCTCGAGCGCAGCAGGGGCGGGATCAAGGCGCGGTAGAGCAGGCGGAACGATCGCGCGAAGCTCTCGGGATGACGCACGTAGGTGATGTCGTGGTGCGCGACGATCTGCGGCCGATAGCGCACCGGTCCGGTCGTGGCCAGGCCGAGCAGCAGCGGAGTGCCCGACCGGCGGAGGTGCGCGGGCAGATCGATCTGCTCCCAGAGGTGACCGCCGCGGCGTCCGACCTGTCGGATCTCGACGCCCAGGTCGGCGTCGAGGAGACGACCCGGTGGGGCGACGACCACGACGTCGATGAGGGGGGCGAGTTCGCGGACGATCTCGCGGGCGAATCGTTGGACCCCCGTCGTGGGGTGGGTGAGGAAACGGCCGTTGACGACGAGCGGGGTGTCGGAAGCAGACATGCGGGAGGGCTCCGGAGTGAGACGGCGGTGAGCGGGGAGGGCGGGCACACACGGTGCGACGACGTCTCAGCTTCGGCGCCGCGCTCGCCGCGGTTCGCGCGCCCCGAAAGGTGAGCACCCGGGTGAAGCGCGGGCCGCGCCCGGGTTCGTCGGCGGAGGGGGATACGCGCGGCGGCGGTGCTCACCGTTCGTTCACGCTGCTCCTCACCCCTCGACGCCGGGCGCGTCGTCACCCGCGCGCGCGGAGCCATTCGCGCAGGCCCCGCACCAGGCGCCGGCGGCGCGCCCGGTCGGGGTCGTCGGTGGCCTCACCCGCGCGGCGGGCCGAGGCGAGAGCGATGTCGTCGGGCGGCCAGACGAAGCGCAGGAGCAGACGCGCCCGCGTCGTCGGGGGCTCGCCCCGAAGCGCCGCCCAGTAGGCGCGGGCCCGGCTGGACTCGGCGCGCCAGGCCCAGTCGCGCGGGACGCCGTGGTCGCCGTCGAGCGACCCCGGGGGAGCCAGGGGTGCGAGCTCGTCGCGCAGCACGCCGACCGCGCCGAGCTCGCGCGCGCGATCGAGGGAACCGGGTGCCCGGGCGAGCAGCAGGGCGGCCGTGTCGGACGTCGCCCGCGTGCGCGGTCCCGCCCCGATGACGGGGCGCACGGCGTGCACGGCGGCCAGGACGGCGTGCGTGTCGGCGCGCGGCACCCGGATCTCGACGCCGGCGAAGCGCATCGGCTCGGCGTCGCGGAGCACGATCGCGAGAGCGTCGGCGTCGGCGAGGGTGAGCCCGGGGAATCGGCGATGGACGTCGATCTCGCAGCCCCAGCGTTGTGGCGTCATGGTGGCGGTGTGGTGCACCGAGGTGCCGCGCCACGGATCGGGTTCGCGCGACCAGCCCCACGGTTCGAGGGCCGCGGCCAGGATGTCGCCCTGCGCCGGGTCGCACCACACGTCGACGTCGCCGGAGTGCTCGCGCTCGCGCAACCCCTGGAGGAAGAGCGCCGGGCCCTTCGTGAACACGCAGGGGATGCCGTGCTGCGCGGCCACGCGGGCCGTCAGGGCGTAGACGAGCTCGTGCAGCGGCGACGACAGCGTCGGCGGGTCGAGCCGGAGCACTCGCGCGGGGTGGGAGGGATCGCGGGAGACGAGGCCCGCGACGCTCATCTGGGCCAGCATCTCGCGCTCCGCCGGGTCGAGGTCGGCGTCGCCGACGGGGGCCCGGTCGATCAGCCGACGCCAGAGGGCGGCGCCCGCGCCCACCAGGCACAGGGCATCACCGGGGTCGGCCGGGACCATCAGGATCTGGGCACCGGCGTCGAACAGGGCCGACCCCCCCACGTCGAGGGCGCCGTGGGCGATCGCGAACCACCCCTCGGCGGGCGGGGAAGAACTCATGCATCGCTCCCGGGTGGGTGGTGGGCGATCTCTCACTCTTCCGCGTGCCACGGCGCGCGCGGATCGATGTGCGCCCTCCGCCGTCGGACGGCAACGAGAAGTTCGTCCGCGACATCACCCGCGACGCGCGTTCCCTCGCCACGGCACGTGCGCGAGGCGCGTCGACTCAGCGCACGCCGCCCCGGTCCACCAGGCGCGTCGGAACGAGGTGCGTGTGCGACCCCGTCGCGGGAGAGGCCCTGCGGGCGAGGAGCGTCTCGGCCGCGCGCGTGCCGAGGTCGGCCACGTCGTAGTCGACGATCCGTATGCGCCGGGGGAGCAGACGTGAGAGTTCGAAGTCGTCGAAGCCGGCGATGGCCACGTCGGCTCCGCGCGGCAGGATGGCCTCGAGCGCGCCGATGGTGACGCGGTTGTTCGCGCAGAACACGGCCGTGGGCGGATCGTCGAGGTCGAGCAGGCGCTGCATCGCCTCACGGGCGACCGCCGGGGTGTGGAGGCCGTCGACGACCATCGCGGGATCGGGCTCGCGTCCCGCGGCGCGGAAGGCTTCGTGGACCCCCGCCCAGCGCTCGGCCATCGTGTAGATCCCGCGGGCGTCCATCAGGACGGCGATGCGACGGTGTCCGGCCTCGAGCAGTTCGGCGACGGCGGCGCGCGCCCCGCCGCGGTTGTCGAGCAGGATCGCGTCGGCGGGCACACCGCTGCCGGGACGGTCGAGGAAGACGACCGGAGTGCCGAGCTCGACCTCGCGCCGCAGATAGGAGTGGTCGTCGGCCGTGGGCACGACGATGAGTCCGCCGACCTGACGCTGGCACAGGTCGAGGGCGAGGGTGCGCTCGGTGTCGGCGTCTTCTTCGCTGGAGGCCATGACCAGGTGCATGCGTTCGCGGGCCGCGACGGTCGAGACGGCGGCGGCGACGGCCATGTAGAAGGTGTTCGACAGGTCGGCCGCGATGAAGCCCACGGTGTCGCGATTGCCGGAGCGCAGGCTCGCGGCGAGGGCGTTGCGGTGGTAGCCGAGTCGCGCGACGGCCGACTGAACCCGCTCGGTCATCGCGGGGTCGACGTTCGGTTCGCCGTTGATGACCCGCGAGACGGTCTTGAGACTCACGCCCGCGTCGGCGGCCACGTCGACCATCGTGGGGCGGCCGGTCTTGCGCATGAGTCTCCTCGGATGCCGTCGGGCACGGCATCCTCCGAGCATAGGGACCCGGGCAGGCCGACTTCGGAATCCGGGCGGGCCGACTTCGGGATCCGCGCGTCGGCGGGGGCTGATGCGCCCGTCGAGTGTCCGAGACACGCCGCTGCCAGCGCGACGGATGCGGCGAGTCCTGGACACTCAACGGGTTTGGCGGGAGCAGGTCAGACAGAGCTCGGAGCGACGAGCGTGCCGGTCTCGTGCGAGGCGATGGCGGCGGCGAACAGCCGGTGCGTCAGCGCGGCCTCATCCGGGCGGACGCAGCCGAAGCCGTCGCCGAGCTCGCCCACGTACTCGGCGAGGAAGGCCGCCCACATCTGCAGGATGGCATCCGAGAAGCCGGACTCGAAGTTGGCTCCGGTCACCGTGGGCCACACCGACTGGCTGCCCGCGTCGATCTTCTGCCAGCTCTGCTCGCGCCCGACGCCGGGAACGTCGATGACGGCGAAGACCTCGACCTGCTTGGGGTTCTTGGTGCTGAAGCGCACGCCGCCCGACATGCCGATGGCCTCGAACTCCCACGTGTTCTTGTGGCCCGGCGCGATGCGCTTGGTCTGGGTGGTGAGCGGGAAGGGGGCGCCGTCGTGGCGGGCCCAGGAGTGGATCACGGCGTTGTCCCAGGTGTCGCACGGCTGCGGGGTGCCGTCGGGACCGGGGCGCTCGGTGACGATGTCCTGCAGGATGCCGACCACCTTCTCGGGCGTCCACCCCAGCCGCAGCGGCACGTGCCAGGTGTGCATGCCGAGGTCGTTGAGCACGCCCGCGTCGCCGCAGAACTGCTTCTGCCGCTTCCAGTTCAACGGCTTGTCCACGTCGATGTCACTGGAGTGCAGGAACGAGCAGTTCGCCTCGATGATGCGGCCCAGGGCTCCCGAGCGCACGTAGTCGACGGCCCACTGGGCGCCGGGGAAGAACGGCATCTCGCTTGAGACCCGCACGAACGACACGGGGTTCTCCGCGATGGCGGCGACGACCGCGTCGGCGGCGGCCCGGTCGATGCCGAACGGCTTCTCGGCCAGCAGCGCCTTGCCCGCGCGGATGGTGTCGACGTACAGTCGCTCGTGCAGGTCGTGGCGCACCGCGATGTAGACGACGTCGACGCGGGGGTCGGCGAGCAGCTCGTGGTGGTCGGTGGTGGTCAGCTGCACGGTGTCGATGCGCTCGAAGAATTCGAGCGCCGCGGGGTTGATGTCGCAGACGGCCACGAGCTCGGGCTCGACGGGGTGGTCGATGAGGGCGGGCCAGCGGCGCAGCGCCGCGGCGATCTCGCGGCCCATCAGCCCTCCGCCGATGATGCCGATGCCCACCTTCTTGCCGGTCATGCGGCACCGCCGATCAGGCTCAGGGCCTCGTCGACCGAGGCGTCGTCGTGCACGACGGCCATGAGGGCCGCGGTGATGCCGGCGGGGTCGCGATGCTGGATGACGTTGCGGCCGTAGACGATGCCGCGGGCGCCCTGCTCGAGCACGGCGCGCGTGCGCTCCAGGAGCGTGCGGTCGTCGACGCGCCCCCCGCCGCGGACCAGCAGGGGGGTATCCCCGGCGGCCTGGATCACCCGGTGGTACTCGGTGATGTCGTCGGTGGGGTCGGCCTTGATGAGGTCGGCGCCGAGCTCGCGTGCCTGACGCACGAGGGTGACGATCTTGGCGGTGTCGCCGTCGACGCCGTACCCGCCGCTGCCGGGCTTGGTCTGCATGACGAGGGGCTCGATCATCAGCGGCATCCCGTACCGCTCGGCGTCGGTGCGAAGAGCCAGGATCGACCGGATGCACTGCTCGCGCACCTGGGGTTCCCCGGGCAGATCGAGCAGGTTCACGCACACGGCGACGGCGTCGAGGCGCACGGCGACCTCGATCGCGTCGGGCACGTGGATGCTGTGCAGGGGGGATTCGAGCGGGTCGCCGTACACGTTGGCGATGTCGGTGCGCAGCACCAGGCCGGGCTTCTGCTTGCCGGGGACGCTCTGCAGCAGCGGGGCCTGGCCGAGCGTGAGCTGCACGGCGTCGGGGCCGGCTTCGACGAGCGTCGCGACGGTGGCGGCCATGTCTTCGATACCGGTGAGGAAGCCGTGTTCGTGGAACGCGCCGTGGTCGACGGCGACGTCGAGCGCGCGGCCGGAGGTCGCGTTGAAGAGGCGGTGGAGGCGGGGTTTCGACATGGGGTGTGGGTCTCCGAGACGTCGGGTCGGGGCGCGGCTCTGCGCTCGACCGTCAGTATGCGGGGCGCGAGACAACGTTGTCAACGGCTGCTAACGTGGGCCGCGCAACGGCGAGGAAGGCGGGGCTCATGGGCGAGCTGTACGGATCGACGATCGACGAGGCGCGCCGCAGGGCGGGGTGCACGGCGCAGGTCGCGAGCGTGGAGGCATCGGTGCGCACCGACGGACCGGATGCCGGAACCCGGCGCCTGCGCATGATCGCGGGCGACCTCGAGGTCGAGCTGCTGCCCGACCGCGGCCTCGATCTGGGTCAGGTGCGTCACCGTGGTGTGCCGCTCGCCTGGGTGTCGCCCACGGGCTGGCCGCGGCCGGGAGCGGGGGGCTTCGGAGCCTCGTTCGGGGGAGGCCTCGTCACGACCTGCGGCTTGCTGTCGTTCGGCCCGCCGTCGGTCGACGCCGAGGGGGAGCACCCCCAGCATGGGCGGTACAGCGGGCTCTCGGCATCCGTCACCCGGGCCGAGGTGACCCCGGACGCCGTGGTGGTCGAGGCGGTCGTCGTGGAGGCCACGGTGCTCGGCGCCCATCTGGAGCTGCGGCGGAGCGTGCGGGTTCCGCTCGGTGAGGGGCGGATCGAGCTGCGCGACGAGATCGTCAACCGCGGCTCCCGCGAGGTGGAGCCCATGGTGCTGTACCACGTCAACCTCGGCTGGCCGCTGGTGGCGACGGGCTCGGTGCTGCGCTCTCCCGCCACGGGGGTGCAGCCGCGTGACGCCGCGGCCGAGGCGGGACTGTCGTCGTGGGCGGAGTTCCCCGAACCCGTCGCGCACTACCCCGAGCAGGTGTTCGCGCACGATCTGCCGACCGACCGTCGGGTGAGCGCCGAGGTGATCGCGCCGTCGGGGCTCGGCATCCGGATCTCGTTCGACACCTCGGTGCTGCCGGGGATGTTCCAGTGGCGCGTGGCGCAGGAGGGCGGGGTGGTGCTCGGGGTGGAGCCGGCGACGGCCGCGACGATCCTCGGTCGTGGCGACGCGCGGGCGAGGGGGCTGCTGCGCCCGCTCGCCCCCGGAGCCTCGTGGGAGCTCGGTCTCGACATCGCTGTCATCCGAGATGCTTCCGTGACTTGACAACGTTGTCCCATCGGGCTCATGCTGACTCCAGCGCAGCCCGCCCGAGGGTTTCGTCCCCAATGACAACGATGTCGGAGATGCGATGACGCACGACGAGCGACCGGCCGCCACGGCGGCCACCGAGGCCATGGCGCCCCGGCCGCGCGCCCGACTCATCGACGTCGCCACGGCCGCGGGGGTCAGCCCCAAGACGGTGTCCCGTGTCGTCAACGACGAAGCCGGCGTGCTGCCCGCCACCCGCGATCGCGTGCTGTGGGCCGTGCGCGAACTGGGCTTCGTCCCCGACCGCAGCGCTCGGGAACTCAAGCGGCGCGACGCCGACACGATCGGCATTCTGATCGACGCGATCAGCGACCCGTTCTTCGCCGCGTTCGTCAGCGTCGTCGAAGAGCTCGCCGTCGCCGAGGGACTCAGCGTCATCTTCGCCAGCACCGGCTACGACGCCGCCCACGAGCGCACCCAGCTCGACCGCCTCACCGGGCACCGCCTCGCGGGCCTCATCGTCGCGCCCGTCGCCGTGGACGCCGCGACCCTCGCGGGGCTGCGCACCCGCTTTCCGGTCGTCTGCATCGACCGCTCGCGCCCGGGTATCGACGCCGTCGTGATCGACGACTTCGGCGCCGCCGCGGAGGCCACCGCCGCCCTCGTCGCCCACGGGCACCGTCGGATCGCCTTCATGGGCGAGGACGTGCCCTATCCCACGGTCGACGATCGCCTGGCCGGCTACCGCTCGGCTCTGAAAGCGGCGGGTCTGCCGTTCGACCCCTCGCTCGTCGTCACCCACGAGCGCTTCGGCCGAGGCGAGGCCGCCGAGGCCTCGCGCCTGCTCGAACGCGGCGACGCCCCCACCGCGCTGCTCTGCGCGACCAGCCTCGCGGCGATCGGAACGGTCCGGGCGATCCGCGCGAAGGGCCTGCGCATGCCGGCGCTCATCTCGTTCGGCGACTTCACCCTCGCCGAGGTGCTGGAGCCGGCGATCACCTACGTCGACCACGACCCGCGCCTGCTCGCGGTCGCGGCGTTCCGCCTGCTGCGGCAGCGCGCCGCGCGCCCCGACGAGGGTCCCGCGCGCATCGTCGTGCCGACCCGCCTCGTCCCGCGGGGATCGGGCGAGGTCGGCGTCGGTGCCGGATTCCTGCCCGCCGTCGCCGCGCCGGTGGGCGCCGTCGCCGCGGAGGGGGCGTCCGTCGCGCAGCCCACGTCCGCCGGGCGGCCCGCCGCGCCCGCCGTGCCCTCGGCACCTGCCGGGGAGCCCGCCCCGTCGGCGTCCGCCGAGCAGCCCGCCCCGCCGGAGGCCGCCCCCCTCTCCGTCGCCGTGATCGAGCCCGCCGCGGCGCTCGTGGCGACGGCCTTCGCCCTCGCCCGCACCGAGACCTCCGGCGTCGCCGCCGTGTCGTCCTCCGAACCGATCGGAGCCTCGTGATGAAGCCCGTCCTGCTGCCCCCGAACCCCGTGCAGCACTTCTACCTCGGCGGTGACCGCATCGCGGCCCTCCGCGGCATCGTGCCCGAGACCGACCGCCAGCCCGAGGAGTGGCTCGGCTCGACCGTCTCGCGCTTCGGCTCCGACACCATCGGCCTCGCGATCGCCGAGGACGGCGCGTTCCTGCGCGACCTGGTCACGGCCGACCGCGCCGCGTGGGTGGGGGCCCGCGGCGGACGCGACGCCGCGGATCTCGGCATCCTGGTCAAGCTGCTCGACGCGCGCCAGCGTCTTCCCGTGCACGTGCACCCCGACCGCGAGTTCGCGCGCGGGCACCTCTACTGCCCGTACGGCAAGACCGAGGCCTGGTACGTGCTCGAGACCGAGGACGACTGCGCCGTGCACGTCGGCTGGAACCAGGCCGTCGACCGCGACGAGCTCGACCGCCGCCGCGACGCGCAGGACAGCGAGTGGATGCTCTCGCGGATGAACCGCGTGGTCGTCCGCCCCGGGATGGGCGTGCTCGTTCCCGCCGGCACCGTGCACGCGATCGACGGCGGGATCTTCGTCGCCGAGGTGCAGGAGCCCACCGACTTCTCGATCCTGCTCGAGTGGTCGGTCACGACCTCGACCCGCGACGAATCGCACCTCGACCTGGGCTTCGACGCCGTCATGCCCGCCGTGTCGACCGAGAAGCTCGACGCCGCAGCCCTCGACGCCCTGATCAGCACGGCCGGCACGACGCCGGCGGGGACCGACTTCCGCTCGCTGCTGCCCGCCGCCGCCGACCCGTACTTCCGCCTGTTCGACGCGGCCGGCGAGACCGCCGCCCGTGAAGCCGGTTTCGCGGTGGTGCTGGTGCGCGAAGGGTCCGGCGCGTTGGTGTCGGACGCGGGCTCGGTCGACGTCGAGCGCGGGCAGGTCTACGCCGTCCCGCACGCCTTCGGCGCCTGGCGCCTGGCGGGGGAGGCCGACGTGCTCGTCGCGGCGCCCGGCGCCGGCTGGCCCGGGACCCTGCGCGGGGGAGGAGTGCGGTGAGCGACTACGTCGTCGGCATCGACATGGGAAGCACCAGCACCAAGCTGCTGGTCGCCACCCCAGACGGGCGCCAGGTGCTCGTCGTGAGCCGCCGCTCACCCTGGACCAACCTCGACCACGGTCAGGCCGAGATGCCTGCCGACCGCGCCATCGCCGTCGTCCGCGAGCTCGCGGCCGAGGCCGACCAACGCCTCGACGCGGGCTATCGCATCGTCGCCCTCGGGGTGTCGGGCATGGCCGAGGCGGGAGTGCTGCTCGACGCCGACGGCACCGCGCTCGCCCCGATCATGGCGTGGTTCGACCCGCGCGGCGCCGCTCAGATCGCGGCGACACCCCACGCGTTCCGCGCCGAGTTCCCCGGCCGCACGGGGCTGCCGGTCGGGCCCCTGGCATCCATCGCCAAGCTCCTGCACCTGCGGGACCGCGGGATCGCGCTCGCCGGGACCACCTTCCTCAACGTTCCGGAGTTCGTCGTGCACGCCCTCGGCGGGCCCCGCGTGGCGGAGTACTCGCTCGTCTCGCGCACCGGACTCATCGACCAGGACGACAGCACCCCCTGGCAGGCGGCGCTCGACGTGCTCGGGGTGGACGAGACGATCCTCAGCGCTCGCGTCAGCGCCGGTGAAGCGGTCGGGACGCTCAGCGACCCGGCCATGCCCGCGGGCTTCCGCGGCGCCGCCCTCACCATCGCGGGGCACGACCACCTCGTCTCGGCCGTCGCCGTCGGCGCCACCCACACGGGACAGCTGTACGACTCGATGGGCACCGCCGAGGCGCTCGTGCGCGTGCTCGACGACACCCTTCCGTTCGCCGCGCGCGAGCGTCTCGCGCACGCCGGTATCAACTGCGTGCGCCACGTCATCCCGGGCAAGTACGTGCTGCTCGCGGGCACCAAGTCGGGACTGCTCATGCGGCGCGTGCTGCAGATGCTCGGGATCACGGATGCCACGGGACGCGCGGTCATCGACGACGCGGCCGTGGCTCTTCCCGTCGACGGCACGCTCGCCGACGGCGGTCTCGAGGTGTCGGGCGCCCGCAACGACGACGGCGTGCTCAGGATCGTCGCGCAGAGCGACGGACTCAGCCCCGCCGAACTGTTCGCGGCCAGCCTGCGCCACGGCAACGAGATGCTCGCGGAGTGCATGGCGGTGATGGACCGCGAAGTCGCACCGCCCACCTCGACGGTGCTCACCGGTGGCTGGTCGACCATGGCGTCCGTCGTGCGCTCGCGCTCGGCGCTGCTGCCCGCGGTCACCGTCTCGACCCACGACGAGGGCACCGCGTACGGCGCGGCGTTGTTCGCCGCGTTCGCCGCCGACGCGGCATCCCGGTCCTTCGAGGACGTCGCCGAGGCGTTCCTCTCTTCTTCTCTCGTCGCGGACGAGAGCCCTCTTCTCACCAACGAAAGGAGCTGACGATGTCGTCAGTCACCACCGCCGTTCCCGTGCTGCAGGCGCGGGGACTGTCGCGGCAGTTCGGATCCGTCCGGGCGTTGAGCAATGTGGATTTCGAGGTCTATCCGGGGGAGGTCACCGCCCTGATCGGTGACAACGGCGCCGGGAAGTCGACGCTGGTGAAGGCCCTGTCGGGCAATCTCGCCGTCGATGAGGGCGAGATCCTCTTCGATGGGCAGCCGATCGAGATGTCGAACCCGCAGGTCGCGTCGGCGTTGGGGATCGAGACGGTCTACCAGGACCTCGCGCTCGCCCCGCACCTCGATCCGGTGCAGAACATGTACCTGGGTCGTGAGATCCGTCGCCCGGGCCTGGCGGGTGCGCTGGGGTTCATGAAGACGAAGGACATGGCCGTCGCCTCGCGGGCGGCGTTCGATGAGCTCGGGGCGACCGTGCGTTCGTTGACGTCGCCGGTGGGGGAGATGTCGGGTGGGCAGCGGCAGGCGATCGCGATCGCTCGTGCGGTGCACTGGGCGGGGCGGTTGGTGTTCCTCGACGAGCCCACCGCTGCTCTCGGTGTGCGTCAGACGAAGAACGTGCTCGAGACGATCCGGCGGGTGCGGGACAAGGGCATCGCGGTGGTGTTGATCTCCCACTCCATGCCGCACGTGATGGAGGTGTGCGACCGCATCCAGGTGCTGCGCCTGGGGACTCGTGTGGCGAACATCGACGCGAAACAGACCTCCATGGAAGAACTCGTCGGGCTCATGACCGGCGCCGTCACGAAGGACGACCAGAAATGAGCACCACGACACCTCCGACGGAGACCGTCGCCATCGGCACGTTCGACGATTCAAAACCGAACTTCTTCGTCGGTTTGCTGAAGGCGCAGGCCTTCCAGATCCTCATCATCCTCATCGTCATCGTGCTGATCTTCAGCGCCCTGGCGCCGGACTCGTTCGCCCAGTGGTCCAACTTCCGCCTCATCATCCAAAACGCCTCGATCCTCGCCGTCCTCGGCGTCGGCATGACGTACATCATCATCACCTCCGGCATCGACCTCTCCATCGGCTCGGTGCTCGTGTTCTCCGGCGTCGTCTCGGCCCTCGTGATGCGCGCCCTCGGCGGTGAAGGGTGGGGCGTCGCCACCATCGGCATCCTGGTGTCGATCCTCAGCGGCGTCTGCTGGGGGCTGCTGAACGGCTTCCTCATCGCCAAAGCCAAGATCCCGCCGCTCATCGTGACGCTCGGCTCGCTCGGCATGGCCCTGGGCCTCGCGCAGATCCTCACCGGCGGTGTCGACGTGCGCGACGTGCCCACCGTGCTGACCGTGTCGATCGGGTACGGCAACGTGTTCGGGTCGTTGCCGATCATCAGCGTCATCGCCCTCGTCGTGGTCGTGATCGGTGCGATCGTGCTGCACTTCACGAAGTTCGGTCTCTACACCTACGCCGTCGGCTCCAGCGAGCTCGCCGCCCGCCGCGTCGGCGTGAAGGTGGACCGCCACCTCATCTCGGTCTACACCCTGTCGGGAGCACTCGCGGGCCTCGCCGGCATCCTCGCCCTGTCACAGTTCTCGACCACCGCCATCGCGGGACAGTCGCAGACCAACCTCAACGTCATCGCCGCCGTCGTCATCGGCGGCACGTCCCTGTTCGGCGGTGTCGGCACGATCTTCGGCACCGTCGTCGGCCTCTTCATCCCCGCCGTGCTGCAGAACGGATTCGTCATCACCGGTGTCCAGCCGTTCTGGCAGCAGGTCGCCGTCGGTGCGGTGCTGATCACCGCCGTCTACGTCGACCAGGTACGCCGCACCGCCGCGACCCGCGGCAACACCCAAAGCCTCTGGCGAAAGTTCGTCAGCGGAGGACGCCGCGGCTGAGGCCCGGCATCCGACCCCACCAAGAGAGAACGGTCATCACAATGAAGTGGAACAGCAAGGTTCTCGCGTTCGCCACCCTCGGCGCCGCAGCCACCCTCGTCCTCGCCGGGTGCTCCGGCGGAGCCTCGTCGGGCTCCGCGTCGGGCGGCGCGGAGGGCGGGTACGAGATCGCGTTCGTGCAGGGCGTCGCGGGGGATGAGTTCTACATCTCCATGCAGTGCGGCATCCAGGACGAAGCCGCCAAGGAAGGCGCCACCGTCACCACCCAGGGTCCCGAGAAGTTCGACCCCACCCTGCAGAAGCCGATCGTCGACGCGATCGTCGCGTCGAAGCCCGACGCGCTGCTCATCGCCCCGACCGACGTGTCGGCCATGCAGGCGCCGATCGCGGCGGCGGAGGCGGCGGGCATCAAGGTCGTGCTCGTCGACACCACGCTCGAGGACCCCTCGGGCGCGGTCTCGCAGATCTCGTCCGACAACGAGGGCGGCGGAGCGGGCGCGTTCGAAGCCATCCAGGAGGCCAACCCGAACGGCGGCAAGGTGCTCGTCGTCTCGGTCGACCCCGGCATCTCGACCACCGATGCGCGGGCGAAGGGCTTCGAGGACGCGGTCGCGAAGGACTCGAAGTTCGAATCCGTGGGTGTGCAGTACTCGCACAACGAGCCCTCCACGGCTGCGGAGATCGTGACCGCGGCGCTGCAGAAGAACCCCGACATCGTGGGTATTTTCGCCGCCAACCTGTTCGCCGCCGAGGGCTCCGCCACCGGTGTGCAGCAGGCGGGCAAGCAGGGCGCCGTCACCATCGTCGGCTTCGACGCCGGCCCCGCCCAGGTCAAGGCCCTCCAGGCCGGCACCGTCCAGGCGCTCGTCGCGCAGGAGCCCGCCACCATCGGCTCCGACGGTGTGAAGCAGGCCATCGCGGCACTGAAGGGCGAGGCGACGGAGGAGAAGATCCAGACCGGCTTCACGATCCTCACGAAGGACAACATCGACACCGACGGCAAGGACGCGGTCTACAAGTCCACCTGCTGACACCCCCGGATGCCGGGGCCCCCACATCCGCGTGGGGGTCCCGGCATCCCCCTCCCCCCTCCGCATGAGTCGCCGCACTTCGTCGCTTCGGACACCACATCGGCGACACCTGCTGGCGACTCACGCGCGCGCGAAGCGCCGCCGATCACCACCGACGAGAAAGACACCGCCGTGCCGCTGGCCGACATGCCCGAACTGCTCGCCGCGCACCGCGCGGTCGGGGCCTTCAACTTCATCACCCTCGAGGTCGCCGAGGCCATCGTCGCCGGGGCCGAAGCCGCCGACCGCGGCGTGATCCTCCAGCTGTCGCAGAACGCCATCGCGTTCCACGGGGGGCTCGCCCCGGCGGCCTCCGCTGCGCTGCGGCTGGCCGAGGCCGCCCGGGTGCCCGTCGTCGTGCACCTCGACCATGCCACCGACGAGTCGCTCGTCGACGAGGCGTTGGCCGTCGGCATCCGGTCGGTCATGTTCGACGCGGCCCACCTGCCGGATGCCGAGAACCTCGACCGCACCGCCGCCGTCGCTGCACGCGTGCACGCAGCGGGCGCCTGGGTCGAGGCCGAGCTGGGCGAGATCGGAGGCAAGGGCGCGCACGCACCGGGCGTCCGCACCGACGTCGCCGAGGCCGTGCGCTTCGTCGGCGAGACCGGCGTCGACGCCCTCGCCGTCGCGGTCGGCAGTGAGCACGCCATGCGCGAGCGTACGGCGCGGCTCGACGAAGCCCTGATCGCCGACCTCTCCGCCGCCCTGTCCGTGCCCCTCGTGCTGCACGGCTCCAGCGGCGTCGCCGACGCCGGGATCGACGGCGCCGTGCGCGCGGGCGTGCGCAAGGTCAACGTCGGCACGCACCTGAACCAGGTGCTGACTTCCGCGGTGCGCGCGGAGCTCGACCGCGACCCGGATGCCATCGACCCGCGCCGCTGGCTCTCGCCCGGCCGCGCGGCGGTCGCGGGCGAAGTGCATCGACTGCTCGACGTCATCACCGGACGCGGCGCATGACCGGCATCGTCACCCTCACCGCGGCGGGGGCCATCGACGCGACCTACCGCGTCGGCATCCTGCGCCGCGGCGCCTTCGCCCGCGCCGACAGCTACACGCGCGAGGTGAGCGGCAAGGGCGTCAACGTCTCGGCCGCCCTCGCCGCGGGCGGCGCGCCCACGGCCGCCGTCGTGGTGCTCGGCGCCGACGACGTGCGCTTCGCGCGCTGCGGACTCACCGCCCCCCTGCTGCGCATCGTCGAGGTTCCCGGCGCGACACGCGTGAACACGTCGATCGTCGACGCCGACGGAGCGACCACCAAGGTGAACGCCCCCACCCCGCCGCTGTCGGCGGAGGCGTGGGATGCCACGGTGTCGGCCGTGCGCGACGAGCTCGCCGCGCGGGAGCAGCCCTGGCTCGTCATCTCGGGCAGCCTGCCGGAGCTCGCGGGAACCCACGCCCTCGTCGACCTCACCGCCGTCCGCGCGGCGGCCCGCGAGCGCGGTGCCCGCGTGGCCGTCGACACCAGCGGAGCCGCGCTCGACGCGCTGCTCGCCGACCCCGCCGGCATCGACCTGCTCACCCCGAACGTCGACGAGCTGTCCGCTGCGGTCGGGCGCCCCCTCACCACCCTGGGCGACGTCGTCACTGCCGCGCGCGAGATCGTCGCGCGCGGCGTGGGCATCGTGCTGGCGAGCATGGGCGCCGACGGCCTGCTCGCCGTCACCGATCAGCGGGTGGTCTTCGCCCGCGCCGAGGCCCCGCACGTCGCCAACACGGCGGGGGCGGGGGATGCCGCCCTGGCGGGGTTCCTGCTCGGTCTCACCCGCGCGCCCGCCGCGGCGGCGGCCGGCGCCGACCCGCTCGCGGTGGCCGCAGCCTCGGCCGCGGAGTGGGGAGCCCACGCGGTGGCGCACGCGTCGACCCTCGTCGCGGGACCGCCCCAGGGCATCCGGGCCCTCGTCGACACCGAGCCCGACCTCACTCGCGCTCTGAACCCGGAGGGCGACGCGTGAGCGTCCTCGCGCCCGAGATCGCCGCGGCCGTCGCCGACGTGTCGCGCGTGCGCACGCGCGCGATCGACCGGGTCGCCTACGCCAACGACGCCTCCCATTACCTGCTGACCCCGGATGCCGTGGTGGTCGCCGCCGACGCGGCCGAGGTGGGAGCGATCCTGCGGGCGGCCACCGCCTCGGCCACCGCGGTGACCTTCCGCTCGGGCGGCACCAGCCTGTCGGGGCAGTCGTCGGGAGCGGGACTGCTGATCGACGTGCGGCAGGGCTTCGGGCGGATCGACGTGCTCGACGGCGGGCGCCGCGTGCGCTCTCAGCCGGGCGCCACGGTGCGCCAGGTCAACGCGCGTCTGCTGCGGCACGGGCACCGGCTCGGCCCCGATCCGGCGAGCGAAGCGGCGTGCACGATCGGCGGGGTCGTGGCGAACAACTCCAGCGGCATGGCGTGCGGAACGGAGGAGAACTCGTACCGCACCCTCGAGGGACTGGTGCTGGTTCTGGCATCCGGGACCGTCGTCGACACGGCCGCCCCCGACGCCGACGCGGTGCTGCGCGATCGCGAGCCGGCGCTGGTCGCCGGACTGATGCGGCTGCGCGAGCGCGTGGTCGGCGATGCCGCGAGCGTCTCGCTCATCCGGCGGCAGTTCGCGATGAAGAACACCATGGGCTACGCCCTCAATGCGTTCCTCGACTTCGACACCCCGGCGGCTCTGCTCGCGCACCTCACGGTGGGATCCGAGGGGACGCTCGCGTTCGTCGCCGAGGCGACGTTCCGCACGGTGCCGATCCGCCCGGCCGTCGCCACGACGCTCGCGGTGTTCCCCACGCTCGACGCGGCCACCCGCGCTCTTCCCGCCCTGGTGTCGACGGGAGTGGCGACGCTGGAGCTGATGGATGCCACCTCCCTGCGCGTCGGACAGCGTCTGGCCGGCACTCCCGCCGCCATCCACGGTTTCGAGGCCACGACGCAGGCGGCGCTGCTCGTGGAGTACCACGCGGACGACGCTCCCGCGCTCCGGGAGCTCGCTGGGGCGGGCGCACACGTGCTCGCCGGTGAGGACCTGCTCGACGCGGCCGTCTTCTCCCGTGACCCGGTGCAGCGCGCCGCCGCGTGGACCTTCCGAAAGGGCCTCTACGCCTCGGTCGCCGGGGCCCGCCCCTCGGGCACGACGGCGCTGCTCGAAGACGTGGTCGTGCCCGTCGCGCGTCTCGCCGACACCTGCGAAGGGCTGCAGCAGCTGTTCGCGCGATTCGGCTACTCCGACAGCGTGATCTTCGGCCACGCCAAGGACGGCAACATCCACTTCATGCTCACCGACCGCTTCGAGGGCGCGAAAGCGCTCGGTCGGTTCGAGGGGTTCACCGAGGCGATGGTCGACCTGGTGCTCGACGCCGGGGGCAACCTCAAGGCCGAGCACGGCACCGGTCGCGCGATGGCGCCGTACGTGCGCCGGCAGTATGGCGACGAACTGTACGACGTGATGGTCGAGCTGAAGCGTCTGCTCGACCCGAGCGGCATCCTGAATCCGGGCGTGATCATCAGCGACGACCCCGGCGCGCACATGCGCGACCTGAAGACGCCCGTGTCGATCGAGCCCGAGGCCGACCGGTGCGTGGAGTGCGGATACTGCGAGCCGGTGTGCCCGAGTCGATCGCTCACGTTGACGCCGCGCCAGCGGATCGTCGTGCGGAGGGCGTCGACCGCAGCCCGCGAGCGCGGCGACGGGGCTCTCGTCGCGGAGCTCGAGCGCGACTACGACTACGACGGCGTGCAGACCTGCGCGGTCGACGGCATGTGCCAGACGGCGTGCCCCGTGCTCATCAACACCGGGACGCTGATGAAGCGCTTCCGGCGGGAGGATGCCAACCCGGTGCTGGCCGCGGGATGGTCGGCGGCGGCGACCGGATGGGGAGCGGTGACGCGCGCGGGATCCGCCGCGCTGACGGTCGCCGCGGCGCTGCCCACGCCGCTCGTGCGGACGGTGACGGATGCCGCCCGCGCGGTGCTCGGCGCCGACACGGTGCCGCGGTACTCGGCGGAGCTTCCCGCCGGTGGGGCGTCGCGGCGGTCGCTGGGGTCTCGGGTCGGCGCGGCGGGCGTGGAGCCCGTGGCGGTGTTCCTGCCGGCCTGCGTGGGCAGCATGTTCGGCGCCTCCGAGGGCATCGGCGCGACCGCGGCGTTCACCCGGCTATTGGAGCGCGCCGGCGTCTCGGCGGTCGTCCCCGACGGCATCGACGCGCTGTGCTGCGGCACCCCGTGGTCGTCGAAGGGCTACGCGAAGGGGCACGCCACCATGTCGGCCCGCGTGCGTGCGGCCGTCCGAGCGGCCACGCGCGACGGCGCCCTCCCCGTGGTGTGCGACGCGTCGAGCTGCACCGAGGGGTTCGCGGCGACGCTGCGCGACGACGGCATCCGGGTTCTGGATGCCGTGGCCTTCACGGCATCCGATCTGCTTCCGCGTCTCACCCCGACACCGGTGGCCGAGCTGCTGGCGCTGCACCCGACCTGCTCGTCGACGCAGTTGGGCATCGACCCGGCACTCCGCGCGATCGGTGCGGTCGTGGCATCCGAGGTCCGTGTTCCCGACGCCTGGGGCTGCTGCGCGTATGCGGGCGATCGCGGCATGCTGCACCCGGAGCTGACCGAGGCCGCGACCGCTCCCGAGGCGGCCGAGGTCGCCGGCTGGGGCGCCGACGCGTACGCCTCGTGCAACCGCACCTGCGAGCTGGGCATGACGAAGGCGACGGGGGAGTCGTACGTGCACGTGCTGGAGCTGCTGGAGCGGGCGACGCGGTCGGGCGCGTGAGGCGTCAGGCCCCGTCGCCTCGGGAGCCCCGCGGCGACGGGAATCGACCCCTCACTCGAAGGCGGGTGCGGCGGCGGCGCGGCGGCGCTCACTCACGATCAGGGCGATCAGCAGAATCAGCCCGGTGAGCACGACGATGTAGGTGCTGAGCGTGGGAACGACGCCGAGCAGGCCGTTGGCCGGGAACAGGGCGTGCAGTTCGAGGGTCGGGTCGGTGCTCGCGTGCACGAGCATCGGGGCGATCAGCGTGCGGGTCACCCGCAGCACGAGGTACATGCACAGGCCGAAGAAGAAGGTGTACACGACCTGCTGCAGCACCACGGCGACGCCCTCGGTCGAGGTGAACAGGTTGGCGAGGTGCAGCGCGGCGAAGATCCCGGCCGAGGCGAGGGCCACGGCGATCTCGCGGTGACCGGCCTTGCGCATGAGGTTCACCACGAAGCCGCGCGTGACGAGCTCTTCGACGAAGCCGATGAACAGTCCCGTCACCAACCAGGCGCCGACGAGCGGGAGCCCCGCGGCTGCGTAATCGATCGAGAGCAGGGCGAAGACGTTGATCGCCAGCACGACGATCACGGCCGTCCACATCCACCGGCGCCCACCGAGCGTCTGCCGCGAGAACAGCTCTCGGCGCCACCCGACCGACGCCGCGAAGGCGACGAGCAGTACCCCGGTGACGAGGATCGGGAGGCCGGTGCCGAAGAACACGTCGCCGGCGCTGCCCGTCTCGCCCCGCAGGCTTCCGCCCGGGGTGAGTACGCGGCTGAGCAGAAAACCGATCAGCAGATAGACGCCGAGATAGACGACCGCGAGCAGGAGCGCCCGCCAGAACCCGCCCCGGTTCCAGAATCTCGACCAGCTCGATGCGCCGTGCGCCATGTCTGCCCCCTTGAATGCCCTGCCGCCCGTTCGTGCTTCATCGTGACAGAGGGGCCGCGATGGCGGGGTGTGCGCTGCGGCTTCGGCACAACTCCTGCGTTTTGCGGGGGAAGGGTGGGTGGGAGCGGGTGGTGGGGCGGGTTGCCGGAGGTGTGCGGGGCGGGGCTCGGGGCCTGGGTCGCGCGGCGGGGCTCGGCGCCGAGGCGGGCAGCGGCCAGCAGGAACGGCTCCCGATGACGTCCTGACGCGCTGACGCGAACCGATCGGTTTTGCGGCACGGGCGAGCTGGTTGCGCTCGAAGTGCGTTGGCCGAGAGAGTCAACCCATGGCATCCCTCATCCAACAGCGGCTGGCCCTCGGTCGCATCCGAGTGCGGGCCCTGTGGGCACTTTGGGTTGGGGGGATGCCCCTATCTCTTTCGTCAAGCGGTTCGAGTGCCTTGATTACGCCTGGTCGAGGAGCGCGTAGGTCGTGCGGAGGCGGTTCAGCGCTCGTGAATAGCGGGTTCGTGCTGTTCCCGGGCGGATGCCGAGCACCCGGCCGGCGTCCGCGACGGTGAGCTCTTCCCAGACGATGAGGCGGATCAGCTCTTGATCCCGTGGGTTGAGAAGTTTGAGTGCCTCAGCGGCCGTGAATGCTTCATCAGGCACGGGCGTGACGGGTGTGGCTGCCGCCGCGCGGAGGGCGTGGTCGGCCGTAGTGCGTCGGATGCGGCCTCGGTGGTGGTTTGCGAGGACTTTGCGGGCGATGCCGTATGCCCATGCTCGGCGTTCGTTTTCGGATTGCGGTAGCCGTGAGCGGTGGCGCCAGAGGGCGAGGAGCGTTTCTGATGTGCAGTCGGCCGCGTCGTCGGTGGGCGTGACGCGGCGGGCGAAGTAGCGCAGGAGGAGGGGCACGAGGGGAGCGATCGCCGTCTCGAAGGCGCGGTCGGGGTTGGCTGGCGTGGGGGTGAAGACGGTTGCCGGGAGGTTGTCGGCTGAGGCGGGGATGCTGCCGGTGATGGCATCGGTGGGGTTCACTCGTTCGCCCCGAGAACCTCGTTGTAGATCTCTGTCCCGAGTTCGGAGCGGTCTTGGCCGTCCCAGCTGGGGGCGTTCTCGATCTGAGCGAGGGCTTGCGCGGCGTCGTTGTCTCCGTCAGCAATGCGTTGAGCGAATGCGCGCATGATGTCGGTGACCCCGCCGCCATCTGTTTCCACCATGGCGGGCCAGTCGGCCGCTTCCTCGAGGATTATCGCTGCAGTTGTCTGTCCGTTGGTATCTCCGGTGTCGTGAGCGGTGATCCATGCTCCGATCCAGTCCCGGTAGGCCTCGTATTCGTAGGTGCGGCGGACCAGGGTCTCCTGAGCCAGCCCCTCCATACCCGTCATCGCTTCGGTGACGCGTGCGGTGAGCGCATCGGAAGTCACCCCCGGTGCGAGCGGCAACCATTCCGGATAGAGCGATGCAACGACTTGCGGCAGGTCGTCCGCCCCAAGATCTAGCCACTCGGTGTCGTCCGACTCGGTGCTCACGAAGCTTCCGCGGTCATCCCCGGGGTTGGGGGATCCGAACCATCCGGTCCGGGCCGCAAACCCGGTCGCGACAGCCCCGACCGGCAACCCCACGACGACGACTGCGGTCAGCGCGGTCGCCCAGATCGTCCATCGTCGCCGCGGCGCCCGCCGTGGACGGGCCTGCCGAGTCGACGCGGCCGCGTCGGCGGATGTCAGAGTGATCAGCGCCGCGGGGTCCGCCGCGCGCAGGGCTTCGAGAAGGTTGGCATCTGACACGGTCTTCATTGGTGCTCCCATCTTGGACTGAACACTTTGTTCATGTCCGAGGTGGTGCGAACCGTTACAACTTTCCTGCGTCGACGCCTCCAGTGATGAGTCAGGCAGCGATCTGTTGCGGCGGTGCCGCGTAGAGGGTGCCGTCGCGCAGCATGGCGTAGAGGACATCGGACCGGCATCGGGCCAAGGCGAGGAGCGCTTGGTTGTGACGTTTGCCGTGGCCGATTTTCCGGTCGTAGTAGGCGCGGGAGTCGGGGTCGCGGAGCGCGGCGAATGCGGAGAGGAACATCGCGCTCTTCAGGATCTTGTTCCCGCGACGCGACGAGTATTCGCTTCGGATCGATGACCCGGATCTTCGGGTGACGGGGGCGAGGCCCGCGTAGGCGGCGAGGTGTCCGGCGGTGGGGAAGTGTTTGCCGGCGACTTCGGTGAGGAGTCGGGCTGCGGTCCTGACGCCGACTCCGGGCATGCTCGTCAGGACGGGCTGAAGAGGGTGCGCATCGACCAGGCGCTCAACCTCCGCTGCGACCTCGTCGCGCTGCTTACGCAGGGTCGCGAGCTGCGCCGCGAGTCGTGGGAGAACCAGGGCGGCCGCGTTGGTGCCGGTGACCAAGACCGTCTGCTCGTCGAGCGCGACGATGATCTCGTGTGCCCAGTCTCTTCCTTTCCGGGGTGCGAGTTTCAGCATCCGTGTCGCGATCCGCTTCTCGCCCGCAGCGCGAAGATCAGCCGGTGATGGGTAGCGCTCCAGCAAGTCCAGGATTGCCGGATGATCGAGCCGCGACCCCACCACGCGTTCCAGCGCGGGGTGGATCTGGGTGAGCAGCCCCCTGACCCGGTTGCCGACCTGGGTGATCTGGCCGGCGAGGTCGTCATCGAATCCGCAGAGCATCGTGAGCTCGGCCACCTGCTCATCCGTCGCCTGGATCGACCGCAGGGTGTGCGGCATCGACCGCGCCGTCTCCGCGATGATCGCTGCGTCTCTCGCGTCGGTTTTCGCTTCGCCCGGGTGCAGGTCTGCGATGCGTCGCATGGCTAGTCCCGGCAGGTAACCGACCAGCGCGCCGGCCGCCTGCGCGACTGCGATGGGCAACGCGCCAATCGTTGCCGGCTGATCCACGATCAGAAGCACGACGCCGTGCTTCTGCAGATCTGCCAACACCGTGCGCAGTCGTCGTTCGTCGTTGGGTAGCGCTCGGTCGTAGAGCTTCATCCCGGTCCGGTCGAGGGCGACCGCGTGGTGCTCGCCTTTGCCGACGTCCAGGCCGACGAACACGTCGACCTGGTCGTAGTTCTCAATTTAGGTGACCACTGCTCCTCCGTTCGCTCTCGAATGACAGCTGCGACGGTGCGTCTCGGCATCCACGTTACGAACGACCTCGAGCGTGCTCGGGCCTGGCCCCTATCAGCGATCACCCACCGCCAACCAGGCTCGGTGACAACACCCCCCGGATCATGAGTGCGACAGGGGGGACCAATCATGCCGAGCCCGGCAGGCTGTCACCGCCCAGCATGGTCGCCGAACGGTCACGAACAAAGTAACGGGGGGGGGGGGGGGATTGGCGTCACCCCTGGTCTGGTCCTGCTGGTGAGCGGCGGAACTTCGACCTTTCCCGGTTACCCCAACGCACAGCCATCACTATGGTCCCGCTCCGCGAAGGGGCCAGCAACAGTGCGATGGGCTCGCTCGGATCAGGACACAGATCAGATCGGTCTGCACGTTGGCGCAGGGTCGTGGTGGCTGGACGCGACGGTAGACAATGCGCGCCGTCTGGAGGGCATGGTGACCGCCGTCACCGCCGGGAACGTCTCTGAAGAGGTCATCATCGAATCCGACGGAGGTCGACGGCTTGAAACACACATGACAGCCGCGGACCGCGAATGGGTGACCACCACCGGTCATCTTCCACCGCCCGACAAAAACGGATTCATGTACACCGTCGGCGACGTGTGGGAACGCGCACAGCAGGGCACCACCCGGTACCACCCATGGCAGCACTGAAGCGGAGCATCATAGAACGCTTCAAGGAGGAAGACCCGTCCATCGAAGATCAGCGGGGCATCCGTGTGGTGCATTGCGAGCGCGATCCTGTTGGCGGCTGCCCCACCTGCCCTCGTGGGTGAGGAATGGTGGTTCTTCGCCAGCGCGACAGCCGTAGCGACCGGTGCCCTCCTCACTTGGGCCGTCCGTGTCCCCGCAGGTCTCCTAATGATTGTCGCGGTCGCTTCGCGGCACAGGGAGTTTTAGCGGGGCTCACCAAGTACGACGATCGAACGAACTCTGGCGCCGTCCCACGCGTTGACCCGTAGGCTGCGCTTCCTTCCAACCTGCCGGTCACGACCTCGCCAGCCGGTTGGTCAGCCTGGGCTTGTCGGGTCGGTATCGACGGTCCACGCGGTGATGGCGACGGTTGATCCTTCGACGATGTCCAGCTCGATCGGCCACGACCCCCGCACCATCCCCGCCGTGGGCGCAGCCCATACCGTCTTCGTCACGAGCGCGCCGTGCGGTGAGGCGGCATCCCACCCCAGCACGGCGACCGCTTCACCACCAGCCGGTACTTCCACGCGTTGTGGGCCGGGATCTTGGGCCATGAACGACCGGCCGTGCTCGATCGTCACCTCGAGTAGGTGCCCGTTCTGATCTCCGAGGGCAACGTCGGGATATCCCTCGATCACGCACGGCTGGTCTGAGAAGTTCAGGAGTTGAAGCGGCATCCCCCGGTGTCCTGTGGCCGCGTCGGGTTCACCTTTCAAGATGGTGGCCCGCTCAGGTGTGCACCACTGCGGATCGTCAGAAACCACGGCATCAGCCGTCTCGGGGACCGGCACGCCCGGCGCGTCAGGATCGGGCACCGCACCGAAGCTGCTGGCAGCGTCAACCTCCTGCTGTGCAGCATTCTCGGCCGCGATCGCAGCCGTCCGCGCGGCGTCGGTGACCGCACCTGTGATGCTTACCCCCACCACGGCGATGACCGCGACAGGTGTGAGCCAGAGCGGCGCGCGACCAACAGTCGGCTCGCCACCCGGCTGGTGGGCGATCAGTGCCGGAATCCAACCCACCGCGAGACCCCACAGTGCCCCCGCAGCCGTCGCGGCGCCGAACCCGCTCGTCAACAACCCCCGCGGGCCGAAAGAGACAATCCACGTCCATCCAGCACCGACGTCAAACCCCAACCCCACGACAGCGCTCGCAAGAACCAGAGCGAACCATGCCGTGATGACGGCAGAACCCCGCGGTCGGTGCAGCACTCCCGTGAGGATCACGTAGACGGCGGCGAGCACAACGCCGCCAATGATGATCACAGCCACGCCACCGCCCCCGCTCTGATAGACCGTCAGGGTCGTCGGCACGAGTTCCGGCAGCACGCTCGACACCTGCGCCACGCCGCTCGGGATCTGCAGAACGACGTCGCGCAAACCGGCCGTGAAAACCCACAGGACGGCAACGACAGCACCGGCCACAAGGAAGCGAGGAGAGAAAAGTGCACGCACCCGCTCATCTTGTCGCACCCAGCGCTCACGCCCCTGCAGCTTCGCACAAGGGCGTGAGCTTGGAAGGGCTCGAGGAGGCGGAACCATTCGGCGTCCTCGGCGAACATGTCGCCGAGGCCACAGAACGCCGGGAGAGCGCTGCGGATGAGCCAGTCGGCAGCCACGTCGACGGTGACCGTGGCCCACTCGCCCTCTTCGTCCTGGCCCCCGGTCATCCCCACTTCCTCCTCATGCGTCGTCGTGTCTGCGGGTGGGGCGTATCTCGCAGTCGGATTCGCCGACGCCGATGAACAGGTGCTCGATCGATGTATCCCAGCTGACGTACCGGCCCGATTCTGCGAGCTCGTTCTCGAGATCGTCGACGAACGAGGTGGTAGCTGAGCCGACATGAGGAAGGAACGGTCCGTACAGGCGGGTGACGTCTTCGCCGTCGACGGTGGTCATCGTGGCCTTGACGACCACGGCAGTTGCGGTGCGGCTCGTGGGTGCCTTCTTCCTGCGAGATGAAGCGGCCGGGTTAGGCCGCGACCGCTGCGTCGGTCTTGTCCTCGTTGAGCTGGCTGATGCGGGCGGGGCTGACGCCGAGAAGCACGGCAGCGTCGGTGACGGCAACGCCGTGCGCGCGGCGTTCGCCGACGATCGTGCGCGCCTGGCGCGCTGCGGCGATCTGACGCTCCTGCGCGGCCGCGGTGGCCTCCCGCGCCGCTCTCACGCGCACCGAGACGCCGGCTCCGAGGTCGGGGATGAGATTGAAATGGACGTCGCTGTGGTCGATGTCGGGGTCGAGGGTGTCGAGGTAGTCAGTCACGGACCTGCCGTTCCGCACGGTCAAGGTGGCGGACTTGGGTCACGGAATCGCCGTTGGTCGCGAGTTCCCATCCGCCATCCCTGAGGGCGGCCCCTGACCCCACGCTGGGGTGCTCAGCGGCAGAACGGCCGCCCGAACCCGAACAGGGCACCGCCGATCGATACCGACGTCGACGAGTCGGCGCTCCACTGCCCGCCAACGTTCGCGCGCACCGTCACCGTCGAGCTGCGGAACACCGAGTAGAAGCGATCCTGGGGCACGCGCGCGGATCGAGCCCAGGGTGAGAGGTCGCGGGCGACCACCTGGCCATCAACCAGCAGGTCAAAGCTGCGCGGTTCCCATTCGTCGTATGCCCAGGTGACCACCGCGCCGCCGTCGTTGGAGCATCCCAACGACAAGGGTGCCGTGACGCGGCCGGCCTCGACGCGTGCCGGGGTCCACGCAGTATCGCCGAGCGCCGCCCAGGCCGGTGTCGCCGCCAGAGTGGTGGTCAACGCCACCGTCGAGACCACCCCCAGAGCGCGACGCATGCGGCGGGTCTGTGGAGTATCCGCGGGTGCGGAGGGGTCGACCGAGGCGCCCGGGGGGTCGGCCGGCTCGTCATCTGCACCCTGGCGTAGGGCGACGCTCACACAGAGGATGAAGGCCGCCATGGTCGTTGCGAGCGGGAGAACCTGCCCCGTACGTAACCACACGATGGGCAGCCCGATCCAGGGAACCCGCAGCACCCCGACGCCGTGGACAGCCTCGGGGCGGATGGGCGACGTGTCGACCGACGGATTCGCGTCACCCCGGGTGATGAGTGCACCGTCGGCCGACACCTCCGAGACACGGTGGAGCCGCAGGCGTCCGGGCCAGTCGGGGTCCTCGCCCAGCAGCACACGACCCGGGACCATCTGGTCAAGAGATGCGGGCCGCGCCACGACGACATCGCCGACCTCGATCGCCGGCGACATGGACGCCGTCATCACCGTGGTCGGATGCCAGCCCACAACAATCGGTGCCGCCGCCCAGAAACCGAGCCCCAGCACCAGGACGACAATTGCCCGCGCCGCCGCCACCCCCGCAATGGTGGCAATTCGTCGCAGGTGCACCGATTCAGCCGTTCTGCGCTTCCCAGACGAACGAAGTGGCGGCGGTCCCACCCTGGACGCTGTTCGGGGCGTCGCCAGCGAGCTGCCAGGTCACACGGAATGTGCGGGCATCAGTGTTCTCACCCGTCGGGCTCCAAGTGGCCGCGCCGTCTGCGAACGAGGTGTGGGTGGCCACGAAGCCCGCGAGGCGGCCGTCGTAGACCGTGCTCTGCGCCGAAAAGCCGGCACACGAGCCAGCGCTGCCGCCGACACCCTGCTCCACTCTCAGGGTCACGTGGTCAGCCAGCCCGTTAGTGGTCGAGACGTCGGTGGCGTACAGACGTACCTGTGAGGCGAGCGAGCCCGTCGAGGTGACCGTGACGCAGTTCTCGCCACCGTCGCCGGGTTTGGCGTTGGTGGCGCTGAACAGGACACGGCCGGCGGAATCGTCGTCGATCTGGACGGTTCCGGCCCGCCAGGCGTTGCCCTCGTTGGACGACGTGTCAGAGAAGGCCGCATAGGAACTGGTCGATACGAGAACGCCGGCCGTGATGACCGCCACGGGGACGGCGATCGCGGTGGCGATGCGGGACGAGCGGCGAGTGAACTTCGACATGCTGGATCTCCCCACGAGATCGGTGTGCGGATGGACACCAGAACAGTAGATAAACCAGTAGTGCGGCGTGACACCGACCCGGGGGCTTGACATGTCGCCCCATACCGTGGCATCTATTCAGGAGAATGAATACCGCGCGCGCGTCGGCGGCGGCGCTCGATCACCGCGACACGATCTGATCGTGGTGATCGCCGCTCGTTCAAATGGATGAATCGCAGCAGCTCATGCCTAGCTGATCGCGCGAGGGGGCAGCGTGTGATTCTGTCGACGACGGCGGGGGAAAATGCACAGAGCTGGGCGCGAACCTCTCCCCAGGGAGGGCAGCGATGTTCGAGCGCGTCGGGTTAGCGTGGCCGCGCAATGTCGTTGATATGCGAGACGTGGGAGAACCGGCTATGAAAGCTCTTCGACGTATGACGCTGACCGCAGGGCTCGCGCTGGGTCTGATCGCGACGGCACTGCCGGCGGCGGCTAGCACCGCCGCCGCGCCGCTGGCATAGACGCCGAACTTTGTTGCGTACACCTCCAACCCGGCCGCGGAGGCCGTGGCCAAGCTCAACAGCTTGGTGGGAACGCAGAGCCCAGACGAGATCGAGGACATCGTCACCTCCGGCCGCGCGATAAACTCTCGTCAACGACGACAACGTGATGATCGCGGCGTTCTATGTCGAGCCGACGTTCTCGACAATGGCAATCACTCCGCGCGGTCCTGGCTGTGCGGTGGGCGACGCCTGCGCGATCACGACCCGCTAGCCACTCTTATCGATCCAATCGTGGCGCTGCTTACTCGAGAAAAAGACGACCACGTCGCCGACTCTCCCCCCGAGAAGCGACCGGTGCCCTGATCGGTTCACCGGATGGTGCGAAACCGATCGGTTGCGCACCACGCGGCGTGGGTCAGGGAGTGGGAGCGCAGCGCGTAGACGAGTAGGTCTCGATCACACGGTTTTCATCTGGATAGCCAGCGTCCGCCAGAGCCGTTCGCACGTCGGCACGGACGGCCTCTCGATGCACCGCGCCTGCGAGTTCGGTTTCTGATGACCACTCCGTGTCGTCGAGGTTGGTGAGCATGTCCATCCACGACTCGAATTCCTTGGGACTGACGGTCGACTCTTTGAGGGCGGCGCGCGCGACGCGCCACGCCTCGTCCGTTGCTTCATCAGACAAGCCCGCCAGCCACCACTCGATACGGCACGTGCCGCCCGCCACCGCGATCTCGTCGGCGCGGTCAACAACGTCAGGCCGGGCAAAGCCGCAGGCGCTCAAACACCCCAGCAGAACTACAGCAGTTATGGGGACCACGATCGACCGTCGGCGCATCGCTCAACCCTACGGAGGGCGGGTGGTGGCTTGTTGTCAGTGGTCGAACGGTCGTCGCGGCCGAGCGGGGAAGCTGACCGACGATCAGTAACGCCCTGCCTGGGGCTGTCGTGCGCGGCCGTCTAGCTCGTTGTCAGGGCAGTGCCGGAATCGGCGCGGTCAGCGGTATGGAAAGCAAGAGGCCCACGACGGACGAGGCTACGCAAACGAGGACCGGAACGATAAAGCCGGTTTCATTGGACCTGCGGGACCACACGCCTATGGCCACGACGATGCCCAGCGCCGCAATGTGGGCGACGACGACTGGCGTGATGCCGAAGTCGTTCACGAGTGCGTCGGCATAGTCCTGACCCGCTTGGCCGCTGTCTTGCCGGGCACCCTCTTCGACTAGGCCCAGCCAGAACCAGGAAGTGAACAACACGACGCCCGCGAGCGAGGTGACGATCCACATGCAAGCGCGCCGCCCGGAGCTGCTGCTGGTAGGGCTCGGGGCCGCGCCTGGGTGGAAGGGTTCGTTCGGAAGTGTCGAGGAGTTCGCCATGACGCTCAACCTACGTGTGGCGCGAAACCGATCGGTTTCGCACCACCCAGGAATCCGCGAGCGAGGCGCATCGAGAAGCCCCGAGAACCGCGGATCGGATCGGTGCCAAACCCCAATGCGAAATCCGCAAACGTGCAAAACCGACTCTGACCCTTACGCATCTTTCGTGGGGGACTCGGCGACGCATCGCCGGAGAGAACCCGCGCCCTGTGTCGAGCGGGGCGGGTCGGCGGGCTGCGACGGGCACGGATGGGGAGTTTCGCCGGGTAGCGCCGGTGTTAGGCCGGCACCAACCGCAGCCTTCCGGATGCCGCGACATCGAGCCGCACGGCATCCAGTCCGTCCACCACCAGGTCGGCGGTCAGTTCGTCGTCGGCCGTCGTGCCGGTGAGGGCCAGCACGGCGCAGCCGGCGGCGCGGGCTGCCGCGATGCCGGCCGGCGCGTCTTCGACGACGAGGCAGCGCGCGGGGTCGACGCCGAGGCGGGCGGCGGCGGTGAGGAACGGCTCGGGGTGGGGTTTGCCGTTCTCGACGTCGTCGACCGTGACGAACACCGCGGGACGCTCGTACCCCGCGGCGGCGAGACGTGCGGTGGCGATCGGCACCGATCCCGATGTCACGATGGCCTGTCGTTCGGCCGGCACCGACGCGAAGAACGCGTCGGCGCCTCGGATGGGGAGAAGGCCCACGGCATCCGTCACCTCGAGGTCGGTGACGTGCGCGAGGGCTTCGGCATGCCGGTCGGCGGGCAGCAGATGACCCACGAGCGTGCTCGCGGGCTGACCGTGGTTGGCGTGCAGGGCCTCCATCGACACGTCGAAGTGCTCGGCGAAGCGGCGCCACGACCGCACGACGGATGCCGTGGAGTCCACCAGCGTGCCATCGAGGTCGAACAGCACGGCGTCGAACTCGCGCGTGAAGATCTCGGCGTCCGCATCGATCGGCCGCCGGATCCCCAGCGCAGGTAGGACGCGGGCCAGCTGCTGCGCCGTCGACAGCTCGGCATCGACGGCGGTGACCGGGATCGAGGGGGCCACGGGAGCGGTGTCGGGGCGGTGGGCGTCGCGAGACGCGCCGCGGGATGAGCGACGGGATGCCAGCACGGCGGGGTCTCCGTCGACGTGCACGACGTGCGGCTCGGCGGGGGCGAGGGCCTCGCGTAGGGCGTCCCACTCGGGTCCCCCGGTGAGCTCAGCGGTGAACGGCGCCACGACCACCACGCGGCCCGCCGTGGAGAGGGCGTCGGCGGCGGTGGCGCGCAGGGCGGCATAGCGTCCGGCGCGGATCGCGGGGGCGTGCGGCGACGTGAGCCAGTGGTCGCCCAGTGCGCCGTCGGGCAGGGCGTCGAGCAGCGGCGTGGTCACGCTGTCGAGGTCGACGAGGGGCGCCCGCAGGCGCTCGGCGATCGCCCGACCCAGGGTGCTCTTGCCGCTGCCGGCGGTGCCGGCGACGACGACGGCGAGCGATTCGGGTATTTGACACGGCGACGGCATACCCCCACCATAGACGTAGCAAGTCACCGGTGTCATGCTTGAAATTCCGGGACTCGAAGAAGTCCCGGAAAGGACGGCCGCTCATGCGAGACACCGGTGACATGGTTTCGGGGTCAGCGCGCCTCCACGCCGGGCTCGACCTCGGCAGCACCGCGATCAAGATGCTGGTCATCGACGACGACGGCACCGAGATCGCCGGCGCTCAGGTACCCACCCCGTGGCGGGTCGGAGCGGGCGGAACCACCGACATCGACGCCGCCGACCTGCTGGCCTCCGTGCGCGCGCTCGTCGACCTCGTCGACGCGGACCTCGCCCCGCTGACCGCCGAGCCGCTGACCTCGCTCGCCGTCGCCGGCATGGGGGAGACCGGCATCCTGATCGACGAGAGCGGTGCCGCCGCGGGCCCGGGCTTCGCCTGGTTCGACCCGCGCGGCCTCGAGCAGATCGCGGCGTTCCCGCGGGCGGTGCGCGAGGAGTTCGCCGGGCGCACGGGCCTGCCCCTCGGAGCGCAGGTGAGCGTCGCCAAGCTCGCCTGGTTGCGCGATCAGGGCACCGACCTCGCGGGTCTGCGCTGGCTGGACCTGCCCGAGTTCATCGTCGCCGCCCTCGGCGGTGACGTCGCCCTCGAGCTCTCGCTCGCCTCACGCACCGGCCTCATCGACCAGGACTCCGGCGCCGCGTGGCCCGCGATGCTCGACGCCCTCGGCGTCGACGACACGCTGCTTCCCCCGCTCCGCGGCGGAGGCCTCTCGTGGGGCGTCGCCTCCGGTGTCTTCGGCCCGCGCGTCGCGGGTGCCGCCCTCACCGTCGCCGGCCACGACCACCTCGTGGCCGCTCAAGCCAACGGCACGCTGGATGCCGACGGGTACCACGTCTCGCTCGGCACGGCCGAGGTACTGCTGCGCGTGCTCGACGCGCCCCTGGGGTACGCCGCGCGCCAGCGCCTGGCCGACGCCCTCATCAACGAGGTGCGCCACGTCGTGCCCGGCAAACACGTGCTCGTCGCCGGCGTCAAGACCGGGCTCCTGCTGCGGCGCGTGCTGCACGCGAGCGGCATCAGCGATCGCGCGGGGCGCGACGCCCTCGACGCCGCGGTGATGGCGCTTCCCTACGAGGGTGAGCTGCCGGCCGGCGCGATCGAGGTCACCGGGGCGCGCAACGACGACGGCGTCCTGCGCCTGACGCTGCACGCCGAGGCCTCTCCCGCCGAGATCTTCGGGGCCGCCCTCCGGCACAGCAACGCCGAGATCGCCGAGCTCATCGCCGCGATGGACCGTGAGGTCGCCCCGGCGACCCACTCCACGCTCACCGGCGGGTGGGCGGGCATGGCCTCGGTCCGACGCGCCCGTGCCCACGCCCTGCCCGACCTCGCCCTGTCCGCCCGCGAGCAGGACGTCGCGTGGGCAGCCGCCGACATGGCGCGGCGCCTCGTCTCGGCATCCGTCCCCTCCTGACCCGACCCTCGCGCCTGCCCCGACCGCACGCGCGCGCACACCCCAGAGAAGAGAGAAACATGAACGAACTCACCACGCTCGAGCGCCGCGCGCTCCAGTCGATCAGCACCCCCGACGGCCACATGCTCATCGTCGCCGCCGACCAGCGCAACGGCATGAAGGCCGCGATCAAGGACGCCCCGAACGGCTCCGACGCCATCACGCGCGAGGAGCTCGCCGAGGTGAAGGCCGACCTCGTCCGCCACCTCGCCAACCACGCTCCCGCAATCCTGCTCGACCCCGAGGTCGCGCTGCCGCAGATCGTCGACGACGGTGTTCTCGACCGTGACACCGGACTCGTCGTGGGCCTCGACGCCTCGGGCTTCGAGACCGTCGACGGCCTCAAGTACACGCGCTTCGTGCCCGGCGTCACCCCCCGCACGGTCCGCGACATGGGCGGCACCGTCGCGAAGATGCTCTACTACACGCGCCCCGACAAGCAGGATGCCGACTCCCGCGTCGCCCAGGAGATCCGCGACCTGGTCGCCGCCTGCGAGGCCGAGGGCCTGCTGCTCATCGTCGAGCTGCTCACGTACCAGCTCGAGGACGAGAGCGACGAGGAGTACAAGGCGAAGTTCGCCGACCTCGTCGTCGACGGCGCCGAACTGGCGGTCGCGTGCGGCTCGAAGATCCTGAAGCTCCAGTACCCCGGCTCGGCCGAGGCCAGCGCCCGCGTGACCGAGGTCGCCCAGGGTGTGCCGTGGGCCGTGCTGTCGGCCGGTGTCGACCACGAGACCTTCATCGAGCAGGTGCGCACGGCCGTCGCCAACGGTGCGTCGGGCGCGATGGCCGGTCGGTCACTGTGGAAGGACAGCCTCTCGATCGACGCCGACCGCCGCGAGGAGTTGCTCTCGGGCCGCGCCCTGCCGCGCCTGCGCGAGCTCGCCGACGCCGTCGACGGCCGCTGACATGCGCCCGACCGCCCGGCGCCGGGTACGTCCATGACCGCGTCCGACATTCGTCGGTCGAGGATCCCGCGTGTGCATGCGGGGGATGGATGCCACGGTGCCGGGCGGGAGGGCTCTCCTTTCGCCCGGCGGGGAGCGGTGTCGGCCCTCGCCGGCCCGGCACGGGTCGACGGTGACCGGCCGATAGGGTTGCACGTCGAAGCCGCCACTCGCCCACATCCCGGAGGTGCCTCGTGACGACGATGCGCGACGTCGCCCAGCGCGCGGGTGTGAGCACCAAGACCGTCTCGCGAGTCTTCAACGACGACCCCCACGTGCTGCCCGACACCCGGGCGATCGTCGAGGCCGCGATGCGCGAGCTCAACTACGTGCCCAACGCCCTGGCGACCACGTTCCGCGCGGGCCGCGCCTCGGTCATCGGCGTGGCCGTGCCCGACGTCGTCGACCCCTTCTTCGCCGCCATCGCCCGCAGCGTCGAAGACACCGCGCGGCGTCACGGCCTGTCGACCCTCGTCACGAGCCTCGGCGAGGATCCCGACGACGAACGCCCCGCGCTCGAGTCCCTGCTCGGTCGCCAGCTGACCGGGCTGGTCATCGCGCCCGTCGGCACCGACCACTCGTGGCTCGAGCGCTGGCGCGGTCACACGCCCATCGTCTTCGTCGACCGTGCCCCCGTGGGTCTGCTCACCGACACCTTCACCGAGAACGACGAGGCCGGCGCTCACCTCGCCACCAGCCACCTGCTCTCGCACGGGCACCGCCGCATCGCGTACGTCGGCGACATGGTGCACCTGTCCACCGAGACCAAGCGCGTCGAGGGCTGGCGCCGGGCGCTGCGCGACGCCGGCGTCGAGATCGACGAGCAGCTCGTGGCCTCTCAGGTCTCCGACCGCGAGTCCGCGGCATCCGCCTTCACACGGCTCCGCGATCTGGCGGAGCCGCCGACGGCGCTGTTCTCGGCCAACGCCCGTTCCTCGATGGCGCTCGCGCACGTGCTGCGCGGGGCGCCGATGCCCTTCGTCGGCTTCGGCGACTTCCCGATGGCCGACACCCTCACCCCGGCCGTCACCGTGATCGACCAGGATCCGCGCCGCATCGGAGCGCTCGCCGCGGAGCGCGTCTTCGCCCGCCTGCGGCCCGACGCCGGCCTCGGCCTCGACGAGCTCACGGTGATCGACGTGTCGCTGGTCGAGCGGGAGTCCTGCCGCCTCTGACCCGCGCTCCGCGGCCGGTGGCGCTGCCCCGCGGCCGGTGATGGGCGGAGGGCGTGGGGCGAGGGGAGGGCCCTCGTGGGTGGTGCGTCCTCCGTTCGTTCCTGCTCCTCCGCCCGCCACGCGCCACCGCACGACGCACATCGCCGCGACCGAGGCAAGAGGCCGCCGATGATCAGGTGCGGTGGGTAGAACGAAGGGGACCAGCCGCCACCGCTCCCGAGAAGAGGGCTCCGATGACGACCTCCGCGACCACAGCGCGCCACCCCGACACCGCGACGGGGGTGACGACGGCATGAGACTCACCGACACCAGCGACCTGTGGTGGAAGACCGCCGTCTTCTACAACCTCGACGTCAAGACCTACCTGGATGCCGATGACGACGGCATCGGAGATCTTCGGGGCCTCGCGCAGCGCCTGGACCACCTGGCCGAGCTCGGGGTCACCTGCCTGTGGCTCGCGCCGTTCTACCCCTCGCCGCAGCGCGACAACGGGTACGACATCGAGGACTATTACGGCGTCGACCCCCGCTACGGCTCGCTGGGCGACATGGTGGAGGTGCTGCGGACCGCGCACGACCGGGGAATGCGCGTGATCGTCGACCTCGTGGTGAATCACACCTCCGACCAGCACCCCTGGTTCCAGCAGGCGCGGACCAGCCGCGACAACCGGTACCGCCACTTCTACCAGTGGCGCGACGACGTGCCCGACGACGCCCCCGCGAGCATGTTCCCCGACGTCGAAGACGGCGTGTGGTTCTTCGACGAGACGGCGGGGCAGTACTACAAGCACTCGTTCTACCGGCACCAGCCCGATCTCGCGACCGACCACCCCGAGGTGCGCGAAGAGATCGCGAAGGCCATCGGCTTCTGGCTCGAACTGGGCATCGACGGCTTCCGGGTGGACGCCGTGCCCCACCTCATCGACGGGCAGGAGGGACCCGAGCACGAGTTCCTGCGCGAGCTCCGCGGCTACGTCTCGCGCCGCAGCGGTCACGCGATGCTGCTCGGCGAGGTCAACCTGCCCTACGACGAGCAGCTGCGCTTCTTCGGCGACGCCGACGGCGACGAGCTGACCATGCAGTTCGACTTCGTCGCCAATCAGCGGCTCTTCCTCTCGCTCGCCCGTCAGGATGCCGGTCCCCTCCGCGATGCGCTCCTCTCGCGGCCCGACATCGCCCGGGGCAATCAGTGGGGCAACTTCGTGCGCAACCACGACGAGCTCACCCTCGACCAGCTCACGGCCGACGAGCGCGACGAGGTGTTCGAGGCGTTCGCACCGAACGCGGGCCAGCGCATCCACGGCCGCGGCATCACCCGCCGCCTGCCGTCGATGCTCGAGGGCGACCCTCGTCGCATCCGCATGGTCTACAGCCTGATCTTCTCGCTGCCGGGCGCGCCCGTGCTGTACTACGGCGAAGAGATCGGCATGGGCGAGAACCCCGAGATCGAGGGCAGCCGCGCCGCCGTTCGCACGCCCATGCAGTGGACCGGCGCCGAAGACGCGGGCTTCTCGCACGCCGACGGCGATGATCTCGTCGCGCAGGTGGTCCCCGGCGGCTTCGGCCCGCAGCACGTCAACGTCGCCCAGCAGCGTCACGACCCCGACTCGATGCTGAGGTTCGTCCAGAACCTGGTGCGCCACTACCGCGCTTCGCCCGAGATCGGGTGGGGGGAGCTCGGCATCCTGGATCAGCCGCACGCCTGCGTGCTGGCTCACTCGGTGACGAGCGAACTCGGCATGGTCGTCGCCGCGCACAACTTCGCCCCCGATGGACGCACTTTTCACCTCACTCTCGAGGGAGCGGATGCCGAGGGGTGGAGCGTGGTGAACCTGCTGAGCGACACCGAGGGTCCCGTGCCGCTGAAGGACGGGAGGTTCGAGGTCGCCCTCGAGGGCTACGGCCACAGCTGGTGGCGGGTCATCCGTCCGGGGGAGCGACGCATCGCCTGACCGTCTCGCCGAGAGGGGAGAACGGGCGCGGCGTCCCCCAATGCCGCCGCGCCCGTAGGCGAGAAAAGCGGCAGCCCCGCGTCATCCGACGCACGCGGGCGGAACGAGCCGGGGGGCCGCACGCGATGTCTCGCATTCATCCAAGCACAGAGGATCGTAAATAGCACTCCCGGCGTCACGTAAATACGATCACCTCCCCCCGGGTGAGGGTCGTCTACGATCGAAGACGTGGGTCGTGGCGCTGTCGGACCACCCTCTCGGTACTCCCGACGAGTGGTGGCGAATGTGGATCGCCTGCGGAAGGCGAAAGGGCTCACCGTGGGTGAGCTCATCAGTCGCGCCGGAATGACGAAGAGCTACTACCAGTCGCGGGCCGGTTTCTCGCTGCCGTACAACACCAACGACATCGAGTCGCTCGCCGCCGTCCTGGGCGTCGCCCCCGAAGAGCTCGCGAGCCCGGAGTCGGCGCCGCGCGTCGAGATGCGGGTTCCCGCCGGTGCCGTGAGCGACCGCGTGCGCCGACTCATCTCGAGCCAGGCCGCCACCGAGACCGAGCTCCTGGGGCACCTCGACGATGCCGACCCGTCGGTCGCCGCCGGTGCCCGAGGCCTGCTCGACGCCACGACGAACACGGTCGTGGTCGACGAAGAGGTGCTGCGGCAGATCACGCAGTGGGCCGACGTTCCCGTCGAATACCTCACCGACCACACCGACGAGGCGCTCACCGACCGCACCGAGGCCGAACTCGAACTGCGCGAGGCGATGCGCGCGGCGGGGGCCGAGAGCATCCAGTTCCGCGCCCTCGGGCAGATGTCGCCCGACGCCCTGCGCGCGATCGCCCACTCGCTCCGTGGCAGGCCGCCGACACCATGATCGACGGCGAGGGGGACCGGCGATGACGCAGGCCGACGAGACGCGTGCCCGGGTGCAGGCCCGGGTCGATCGCGCGCTCGCGCGCGCCGCGCTCGCGCCGGGGATGACGTTCGCCGAGGTCGTCCGCGCCGTCGAAGCGGCCGTCGACATCCGTCTCACCGTCGTCGCGGAGTCCGACACCGCCACGTGGGGGACCCTGACGGGATTCCTCGCCTACTTCCCCGACCGGCGCGAGGGCACCATCCACGTGCGCGCCGCCGACGCGCCGCTGTACAGCCAGTTCGCCGCGTCGCACGAGCTCGGCCACCTGCTCGACGATGCGCACTGCACGGGAGCGCTGCACGAGCGTTCCTCGGTCTCGCCCCACGCGAACCCCGCCCTCACCACACCCGAGGTCGAGGCGGAGCTGGTGGCCGAGCACGTCGCTCACGCCATCGCGAAGCTCATGTACACCAGCCCCCGGGTCGCCGAGCTGTCGTGGTGACCGTGCTGCTGATCGATGCGGCGCTGGTCGGACTCGTCCTCGTCGTGGTGGGACGTGCGCGCGTCGCCTGGCGACAGCCCCGCGCCCGCATCGCCTGGCTCGCCGCGCTCGTCGGCGCGATCGCCCTGCTGACCCAGGGGACGGTCATCCCGATCGAGGTGCTCGACGGGGCACTGGGCGGCACGAACATCCTCAAGCTCGTGCAGAACGTGCTCACCATGGTGGCCCTGTGGCTCGGCATCCAGGCGGGAACGGCCCCGGCGACCGCGCGCATCCCCACCCTGCGGTGGCGCTTCCCCCTGCTGCTCGGGGCGCTGTTCGCGGTCGTGTTCTTCGTGGCGGTGCCCGATCGGGGCCCCTCGTCATTCCTGTTCCTCGAGACCGCGGCCGAGACCTCGACCGGGGCGTGGGCGTACGGCGTGCTGCACATGGGCGGGATCGCGCTCGTGGGCGTTCTTCTGCTGCGCTCGGCACGCGGTTCGCTGCCCGTGAGTCGGCTGCTGTTCCGCCTCGGGGCCGTCGCCATCGTGCTCGGCTGCCTCAGCGAGATCGTCGACCTCACCCTCACACGGTTCTTCACGGCGAACGCCGTGGTCAGCGCCCTGTTCGACCCGCTGTTCTACCTGGGCGTCGTGTCGTTCGTGGCGGGGATCTTCGTCGCGTCGCGCGCCGCGACCACGATCCGGCGTCGGGGCGCGTCGTTGCTCGAGCGTCTCGAGAACCTCGCGCGCGAGCGCGGTGCCACCGACCTCTCGGGCATCGCCCTCGACCCGGCCCTCGACACGCGGCTGTACGCCCTGCGCGTCGCCATCGAAGACGACGCGATCGCGCGGTCCGTGCCCCTGACGCCCGCGCAGCGCGCGCTGCTCGACGACGTCGACGCCCACCTCACCCGCCGAACCCCGGGAGTCCGCGCATGATCCGACCGCTCGTCATCGGCGCGGGTGTGGCCGCGGCCACGCTCGCCGTCGCGCACACGGCGCTCGCCGGCTACGTCGCACGGCGTCTGATCGCGCCGCGCGCCGCGAAGGTCTTCGAGTCCGTCACGATCGCCGGCGACACGGTGTCGGTGCCGGCGACCGAGGACAGTCGACAGCCCGGCACCTACGGGCTGCGCCTCGACGACGGAGCGCACCTGATGGTCGGCGACGTCATCCGCGTCGAGGGGGACCGCGTGGTCCGCTCGATCCTCACCCGCCCGGCAGGACTCGGCGATGGCACCGCGACAGCGGCATGGACCTCGCAGAACATCGGCGCGCCCGAAGACGTCGGCCCCACGCGTCACGTCGCGATTCCGCTGCGCCGAGGCGGAACCGCCGAAGCGTGGGAGATCGGCGACCCCGAGAACGCCGACGGCGGCTGGACCATCCACGTGCACGGGCTGCGCTCGAGTCGCCACGGCGCGCTGCGCTCGGCTCCGGCCTCGAACGACGCCGGATGGATGTCGCTCGTGGTGTCGTACGCCGGCGACGAGGAGGCCGCCCCCGCCGACGCCCTGCCCTCGACCCTCGGCACGCGCGAGTGGCGCGACGTCGACGACGCCATCGCCTACGCGGTCGAGCGGGGGGCCCGCGAGATCGTGCTGGTGGCCTGGTCGATGGGGGCGACGATCGCCATGCTCGCGCTCGAAGAATCCCGGCACCGCGCACGGATCACCGGCCTCGTGCTCGTCGCGCCCGCGTTGGATTGGACGCGCATCGTGCACAGCGCCGTCGACGGCGCGCACCTGCCCCGCTCGATCGGCGCATCGGCTCTGCGGGTGCTCGGCAGTCGTGCGGGCGCGAGTGCCCTGGGCCTGATCGAGGCCGTCGACGCCCGCGCCCTGAACTGGGTCGACGGGCCGCGCCCCGGGGCGGACCTGCCGACGCTCATCGTGCACGGCCGCGCCGACCCGGTGGTGCCGTTCGCCGGTTCGGCGGCGTACGTGGCTCGGCATCCCGAGGCCACCCTGGTCGCGTTCGACTCGTCGGGGCACTGCAACGAGGCGAACCAGCAGCCCGAGCGATTCCACGACGCCATCGCCGGCTTCCTGCGCGAGGTCGCCCGTGCCGCCGCCGCGCGCGGAGAGGGCGGAGCCTCGAGCCCGCGCTCAGGCGTCGAGCACGGCCTGGATCGCGCCGCGAACGCCCCGCTCGGCGAGTGAGGCCCGCGCCGCCAGGTACGCCTCGCGCAGTCGCGCGTTCCGGCCGAGGTCGCCGAACACGGGCGCGTAGTCGAGCAGGGCTGCGGGGTCCTCGGCGATGATCGCCCGAAGCTCGTCGAGACGGCTGTCGACGGCCGGGGTCGCCTCGCCCGCTTCGGTGCGACCCTCGAGGAAGACGCTCCAGCCCGCCAGAACGAGCGCGGCGTGGTCGATGCGTCCGCCCGCGGCGAGTTGTTCGCGCACGACCGGCAGCAGGAACTTGGGCAGACGATCCGAGCCGTCGACGACCTGACGCGCGAGGGTGTCGCGGATGGCCTCGCTGCCGAAGCGTTCGATGAGTTGGTCGCAGTAGGCATCGAGGTCGATGCCCGGCACCGGGCGCAGGGTCGGGATGGCCTCGGTGTGCATGTACCCCTGCAGGAACGCCACGAACAGCGGGTCGGTGCAGACCTCGTGCACGTACTCGGCTCCCGACAGGATGCCGAGGTAGCTCATCGCCTGGTGCGACGCGTTCAGCAGCCGCAGCTTCATCAGCTCGTACGGCTCGACGTCGGCGACCAGCTGCACCCCGACCTCGTCGAGGGGCGGTCGACCCGCCGAGAAGGAGTCCTCGAGCACCCACTGTTCGAACGACTCCGAGCGCACGGGCCAGAGGTCCCGGATGCCGAACTCCTCGGCGATCGCGTCACGGGTGGCGTCGGTGGTGACCGGGGTGATGCGGTCGACCATGGAGTTCGGGAACGACACGTTCTCGGCGATCCAGGTGGCGAGCTCGGGGTCGAGCCTTTCGGCGAAGCCCAGCAGAGCGGCACGGGCGACGTGACCGTTGCCCTGGATGTTGTCGCACGACATCACCGTGAAGGCCGGCGTGCCGGCATTCCGTCGGCGGCGCAGCCCCTCGGAGAGGAAGCCCATGACGCTGCGCGGGGCGTCGGTGCCCTCGAGGTCGGCGAGGGTGGCCTCGTCGCGCGGAGCGTAGGCGCCGGTCGCGTCGTCGATGCCGTAACCGCCCTCGGTGATGGTCAGCGAGACGATGGCCGTGTCGGCGTCGGCGAGCTTGGCGACCACGGCCTCGGGGTCGTCGGGGGCGAAGAGGTACTGCGCGATCGAGCCGACCACGCGTGCGGTCGAGGTGCCGTCGGGAGCCTCGGTGACGAGCGTGTAGAGGGTGTCCTGCGCGCGCAGCGCATCGCGCATGGCGGCATCGAACGACAGCACGCCGACGCCGCAGAGGGCCCACTCGGTGTGCCCGGCCTCGAGCAGTCGGTCGAGGTACATCGCCTCGTGCGCGCGGTGGAAGCCGCCGACGCCGAAGTGCACGATCCGCGTGCGCACGGCCGCCCGGTCGTACGTCGGGACGGAGACGTTCGCCGCGAGGGAGGGGAGGGCGGCGGCGGTGAGATCGGTCATGCGGGACTCCGTGGGTGCGGCGGTGGCAGGGGGCCCGAGCCGTCGACGGGCTCGGGAGGGGTCTTTCGCGGCGGTGGCGCTTCGCACGCGAAAGGGGATGCCGGAACCCCCACGCGGATGTGGGGGTCCCGGCACCCGGGGTGTCAGCAGCTGGACTTNTGATGTTGTCCTTGGTGAGGATGGTGAAGCCGGTCTGGATCTTCTCCTCCGTCGCCTCGCCCTTCAGCGCGGCGATGGCCTGCTTCACGCCGTCGGAGCCGATGGTGGCGGGCTCCTGGGCGACCAGGGCCTGGACGGTTCCGGCTTCGAGGGCCTTCACCTGGGCGGGGCCGGCGTCGAAGCCGACGATGGTGATCGATCCCTGCTTGCCGGCCTGCTGGACGCCGGTGGCGGAGCCTTCGGCGGCGAACAGGTTCGCGGCGAAGATGCCGACGATGTCGGGGTCCTTCTGCAGCGCGGCGGTGACGATCTCGGCGGCGGTGGAGGGCTCGTTGTGCGAGTACTGCACCCCCACCGACTCGAAATTGCTGTCCTTGGCGACGGCGTCTTCGAAGCCCTGGGCGCGGGCGTCGGTGGTGGAGACACCGGGGTCGGTCGACACGACGAGCACCTTGCCGCCGTTCGGGTTGGCCTTCTGGATCGCCTCGAACGCTGCGGCGCCGCCGCCTTCGTTGTCGGACGAGATCTGCGACACGGCACCGGAGGGGTCCTCGAGCGTGGTGTCGACCAGGACGACCTTGATTCCGGCGGCCTCGGCGGGGGCGATCGGCGCCTGCATCGCGGACACGTCGGTGGGGGCGATGAGCAGTGCGTCGGGCTGGGAGGCGACGACGGCGTCGACGATGGGCTTCTGCAGGGTGGGGTCGAACTTCTCGGGGCCCTGGGTCGTGACCGTGGCGCCCTCCTTCTCGGCCTCGGCCTGGATGCCGCACTGCATGGAGATGTAGAACTCGTCTCCGGCGACGCCCTGCACGAACGCGATCTTGTACCCGTCGGCGCCGGCCGACGCGCCGCCCGAGGCGGCTCCGCCCGAACACCCCGCGAGGGTGAGCGTCGCTGCCATACCGAAGACCGTCAGTGCGGTCGCCTTCTTGTTCCACTTCATTGTGATCACCATTCTTTTTTCGGGTTGTCCTGTGTCGGGTTCTTCTTGGTGGGGTGGGGTTCGAGGGGAAAGGGAGCAGGGGTGCCGCCGCGGCTCAGCCGCGCCGACCTCCGCTGATGAACTTGCGCCAGAGGCCCTGCGAGTTGCCTCGGGTGGCGGCGGTTCGGCGCACCTGGTCGACGTAGACGGCGGTGATCAGCACCGCGCCCACCGCGACCTGCTGCCAGAAGGGCTGCACGCCGGTGATGACGAAGCCGTTCTGCAGCACCGCGGGGATGAACAGACCCACGACCGTGCCCATGATCGTTCCGACGCCGCCGAAGAGCGACGTGCCACCGATCACGACGGCGGCGATGACGTTCAGGTTGGTCTGGGTCTGACCCGCGATGGCGGTGGTCGAGAACTGCGACAGCGAGAGGATGCCGCCGAGCCCGGCCAGGGCGCCCGAGATCGTGTAGATCTTGATCAGCTGCGCGTCGACCTTCACACCGACCCGGCGGGCCGCGATCTCGCTCGAGCCGACGGCCAGCGTGTAGAGGCCGAAGCGCGTGTAGTGCAGCACGATGGCGCCGATGATGACGACGACCAGGGCGATCACGCTGATGATCGGGACGCTGCCGAACACGTTGCCGTAGCCGATCGAGACCGTCAGCACGGTGGGCACGTCGCGCACGTCGACGCCGCCGGTGAGGATCTGGGCGAGGCCCAGGGCCATGCCGAGCGAGCCGAGCGTCACGATGAGCGGCGGGATCTTCGCCTTGGCGATGAGGAAGCCGTTCAGCAGCCCCCAGCAGACGCCGCTGAGGATCGAGACGATGATGCCGACGGTGGCGACGCCCCAGCCTTCGCCGCCCAGGGCCCGCATCACGAGCGCCGAGACGACACCCGAGAACACGAGCACCGATCCGACGGAGAGGTCGATGCCGGCGGTGATGATGACGTAGGTCATGCCGACCGCGAGCACGGCGAGGATCGAGGCGTTCTGGATGATGAGGCGGAAGTTCGACCACTGGGCGAACGACTCGGGAGCCAGGATGCTGAAGACGATGATGATGGCCAGCAGCACCAGCAGGATCTGGAACGCCTGCGTGCGCAGGACGGCCTTGATCGGGTTCGTCTTGTGGTTGTCGAAGGTGCCGATGGCCACCGTCTCGGTGGGAGGCGTCTGCGTGCTCACTTCTGGTCGTCCTTCGTGACGGCGCCGGTCATGAGTCCGACGAGTTCTTCCATGGAGGTGTCCGCGGCCTTGATGTTGGCGACGCGGGTACCGAGGCGCAGCACCTGGATGCGGTCGCTGACGTCGATGACGTGCGGCATCGAGTGCGAGATGAAGACCACGGCGATGCCCTTGTCGCGGACGCGCCGGATGGTCTCGAGCACGTTCTTCGTCTGACGCACGCCGAGGGCGGCGGTGGGTTCGTCGAGGAAGACGACGCGCGACGCCCAGTGCACGGCGCGGGCGATCGCGATCGCCTGCCGCTGTCCGCCCGACATCTCACCGACGGGCGAGGTGAGCGAGCGCACGGTGGCGCCGAGCTCGTCGAACGCCGCGCGGGAGGCGACGGCCATGTCCTTCGTCTTCATGAACCCCAGCGCTCCGGCGAGGCCGGGGCGGCGGACCTCGCGGCCCAGGTACATGTTCTGCACCGGGTCGAGGTGCGGGGCGAGCGCGAGGTCCTGGTAGACCGTCTCGATTCCCAGGCCCGAGGCGACCTGGGGGTTCGACATGTCGATCGGGGTGCCGTCGAAGCGGATCTCGCCCTCGTCGGTGGCGAGGTTGCCGGACAGGGCCTTCACGAGCGTCGACTTTCCGGCGCCGTTGTCGCCGATGAGGGCGGTGACCTCTCCGGGGTAGACCTCGAAGTCGACGTTGTGCAGGGCTCGGACGGATCCGAACTGACGCGACAGACCCCGCGCCTGCAGCACGGGCACGGTCGTGGTGGTGCTCATGAGGCAGCTCCTTCGTGGTGGCCGACGCCCCCGGCGGGGGCGTCGGAGACGGTGATGACGAGATCGGCGCGGTGGCGCCCGCGCTCGACGACGAGAGCGTTGGCCTCGTCGACGTCGCGGACCCAGGCGACGGCGTCGTCGTGGGGATGGTCGTGGGACAGGCGGCGTGCGACGAGACGTTCGCGGCGGGTGTCGGCCTCGATGTCGAGGAACCAGACCTCGTCGAGACGGGATGCCACGGCATCCCACCCGAAGTCGTCGTGCAGCAGGTAGTTGCCCTCGGTGATGACGAGGGGGACGTCGGCGGGCACGAGCACCGCCGAGCCGATGGACTCCTCGAGGCCGCGGTCGAAGCGCGGGGCGTAGACGGCGTGGCCGGCGCGGAGGCGATCGAGCAGGGCGACGTAGCCCTCGACGTCGAACGTGTCGGGGGCGCCCTTGCGGTCGCGGCGACCGAGGCGCTCGAGCTCCTCGTTGGCGAGATGGAAGCCGTCCATCCCCACCAGGACCGCGTCGGATCCGAGGGCGGCGAGCAGCGCGTCGCTCACCGTCGACTTGCCCGCGCCGGGGGTGCCCGCCAGTCCCAGCACGCGGCGCTCGCCGGTCGCCGCGAGGTTCCGGGCACGGGCGACGAGGTCGTCGAGGTGCACGGTGACGGCGGCGGCCGTCGCGGCGTTATCCGAGGTGTGGGTCACAGCGGTGTGGTCCTTCCGGGCGACGCCGCACATCGGAGTGCTGCGTCGGTGAAGCGGGTCCGGCGGGAGGCCGCCGGTCGAACTCCGGTTACGGTAAGCCCGTGATGACACCGGTGTCAACACCCGTGATCAATTCGTCATGACACCGAAGTCATCCGCGTGATTCTGTGGTTATCATGGGCCGCGGCGACATCGACGTCGCCCCCGACATCGTGAACCCGAAAGAGCCCCGCCCATGAGCGAATTCTCCGACCGCATCATTCTCGTCACCGGCGCCGGTGGCGGTATCGGCGGCACCACCGTCCGCCACCTCGTCGCCGCCGGTGCGACCGTGCTCGCCGCCGGTCGCACGGCCGACAGCGTCGCCGCCATCGCCGAAGAGACCGGCGCCGAGCCCGTCGTGTTCGACCTCGAGTCGGAGGACGAGATCCGCGCCGCGATCGAGGGACGCGACCTCTACGGCGTCGTCAACTGCGGCGGATGGGGCGGCGAGATCGCCACCCCCATGGAGACCGACATCGACGTGTTCGACAAGGTCATGAGCATCAACGCCCGCGGCTCGCTGCTGGTCACCAAGTACGCCTCGCGCGAGATGATCCGCGTCGGCAAGGGCGGCGCCATCGTCAACGTCTCGAGCCAGGCGAGCCTCGTCGCCCTCACCGGCCACATCTCGTACGGCTCGTCGAAGGCGGCGCTCGACAACATCACGCGCGTCTCCGCCCTCGAGCTGGGCGGCTACGGCATCCGCGTCAACAGCGTCAACCCGACCGTCGTGATGACGCCGATGTCGGCCTGGTACTGGGGGCGCCCCGACATCGAGGGCCCGTTCCTCGACGCGATGCCCCTGCACAAGTGGGCCACCGAAGACGACATCGCGGCCCCCATCGTGTTCCTCCTCAGCGACGGCGCCGGCATGATCTCGGGCGTCTCGCTGCCGATCGACGGCGGCTACTCGAGCCGCTGATCCCGGATGCCACGGGGCGGCGTCGCGGTGGGCGACGCCGTTCCGCGGTCTGTCGTGCGGTGGGCGGTGCGCCGGGCTACAGGCCGAGCGTCCGCCGCAGGAAGTTGTTGCGGAAGACGCCGCGGGGGTCGACCCGATGTGCCGCGGCGGTGAAATCGTCGATCCGGGCGAGGCTCGCCCGCACGGCCTCGCCGGGCATGGTGAACGCCTTGCCCCAGTGCGGGCGCACGTCGAACGGCGCGAGGGCGGCCTCGATGTGCGGGAGCACCGCGAGGACCCCGTCGGTGTCGTTGCGCCAGGTGAAGTGGATGGCGATCACATCGCGCTGATACGCGGGGCTCAGCCAGAGTTCGTCGGCGGCGACGGTGCGCAGCTCGGAGACGAGCAGCTGCGCGGAGAACGCGGGGGCGATCGCGCGCACCGCCGCGAGCGCATCGCGGGCGGAGGCCATCGGCACGAAGTACTCGGATTGGATCTCGTCGCCGTCGCTCGGCAGGGCGTCGGCGCGGAAGTGCGGAAGGCGCGTGTGCCACGGGCCCGGTGTGCCGCGCGGAGTGGTGTTGTCGACGGTGCGGATGCGTCCCAGGTGGATGTCGTCGCCGACGGGGCGGCCCCCGAGCGCCTCCACCCAGTCCGGTGCGCCGTCGTCGCTCTTGGCCCACACCAGATCGTGCGCCGGGTCGCCCCACGTCGTGAAGACGCTGACGCTGCGTGAGCCGCCGAACACGCGCTCGGGTTCGCCCACGATGTCGTCCCACGCCACGCCGGTGTACGCCTGCTGCGTCACCGTGTACGACGGTTCGGTCTGCAGCTCGACGGCGGTGATCACGCCGAACGCGCCGATGCCGAGCGCCGCGGCGGCGAACCACTCGTGCGTCTGGTCGATGTGGTGCGTCTGGCCGTCGGCATCCATGACGTCGACCGCGCGAACCGCGCTCGACAGGTTGCCGTTGCCGAGACCCGAGCCGTGCGTGCCCGTCGCGGTGGCGCCGGCCACGGAGATGTGGGGCAGCGAGCCGAGGTTGTGCAGGGCGCGGCCCTCGGCCTCGAGCACCGGGGCGAGCTCGGCGAAGGTGACCAGTCCCTCGACGCGGGCGCGGTCCCCGTCGATCTCGATGCGCACGGGCAGCTGCTCGAGCGAGACGAGCACACCGTCGGTGTCGCCCACGTCGTTGAACGTGTGACGCGTCGCCTGCACGCGCACCGCGTCGGCGGAGGTCAGTACCTTGGCGAGCTCGTCGAGGTCACCGGGCAGCAGTGTCTCGGCGGCACGGTAGCGGTGGTTGCCCGACCAGGTGGCGCCGGGGGGTCGTGTCTGCATCAGTGCTCTCCTCGCGTGGATGTCCCTATCCTGCCCCGCACCACCGACATTCGGGTGGGCGCGTGCGAGTGCGGCGGCGGTGCGGAGGGGAGGGTCGGGGACCAGCGGAGGGTGGATCGGGCGCTGCGGTCCTCCGCTCGTCCCTAACACTCCGCTCGTCCCGCCCCGCGCCGCCTCAGCGCTCAGCCGCCCCGGCTCAGCGCGCCGGGAACAGCGCGGCCTCGAACACCGCCTCGGCGGCGCCCACCAGCAGGCGGTCCTCGCCGAGCTCCGCGACGGCGAGACGCAGACCCTCGGCGCACGCGGGGATGGTCTGCGCCCGCACGGCCGCGTCGAGTCCGGCCAGGTCGCGCGCCGCGAGCACGGCGAGGAACCCGCCCAGCACGATCACAGCCGGGTTCAGCACGTTGGCGGCGTTCGCCAGGGCCGTGGCGAGGATGCGCCGTTGGCGATCCACCTCGGAGACGTCGGGAATGGATGCCAGAGCACGGGCGAGGGCGGCGTCGTCACCGCCGTCGAGGGCCGCGGCGGCGAGCAGGTGGGCCCGGCTCACCTCGTCTTCGAGCACGCCGTCGGCCGCCCGCCGGTCGGCGATGTCAACGATGCCGGGGCGGTTCTGCCCGAATTCTCCCGCGTAGCCTCCCGCTCCGCCGAGGGGGGTGCCCCCGACGATCACGGCGCCGCCGATACCGCTCGCGCCGCCGTTGAGGTAGACGACGTCGTGCGCTCCGCGCGCGGCACCGAAGAGGTACTCGGCGAGTGCGCCGAGGGCGGCGTCGTTGCCGACGTGGGCGGGGAGGGTCGTGGCATCCGTCACCAACTGTGAGAGCGGGGCGTCGATCCATCCGAGGTGCGGGGCTTCGCGCACGAGTCCGTCGGAGGCCCGCACCGGTCCCGGCACGGCGATGCCCACCCCGGTGATCCGGGCGTCGGCGAGGGGGCCGCGACGCCAGGCCGCCAGCCGCTCGGCGATGATCTCGGCGGTGCGTTCGGGGGTGAGCAGCGCCCGCTGGTCGAGGCGTTCGCGCACGAGGATCGTGCCGTCGAGGGCGATCGCTGCGAGGTCCAGCGCGTCGACCTCGGGGTTGGCCGCCACGGCCACGACGCGGGGGTCGGGGGCGACGATCGGCGAGGGGCGGCCCACGCGACCCTGAGTGTCGGAGGCCCGCTCGATCACGAGCCCCCCGCGCTGCAGTTCTCCGACGAGGTCGGCGATCGTGGAGCGGTTCAGTCCCGTGGCCGCGGTCAGCGCAGCGCGCGAGCGCGGGCCCTCGCGGTGCACGGTTCGCAGCACGAGCGAGAGATTGGCGCGGCGCATGCCGTCGCCCCGAGTGCCCGCGCTGACCATGCGACCACTGTGCCATGCGCCGAGCGCTCGGCCCATGCGCGTCGGTGTCCCGTGCGGAGCCTGCGCCGCTTGCCGTGAAGAAGCGATGTTCCCACCCCGGGCCTAGCTAGCGGTGCCAGGATCGGAGCATGGACCTATCCGGCATCCCCATCACCACCCTCCAGGGCGAAGAGACGACCTTCGGCGCGCTCACCGACGGCAAGGCGGCGCTCGTGGTCAACGTCGCCTCGCGCTGCGGGCTCGCGGGGCAGTACGAGATCCTCGAGGCGCTGCACAAGCGCTACGCCGAGCGCGGATTCACCGTGATCGGCTTCCCGAGCAACCAGTTCCTGCAGGAGCTCAGCGACAGCGAGAAGATCGAGCAGTACTGCTCGGCGACGTGGGGCGTCACCTTCCCGATGACCGAGAAGGTCAAGGTCAACGGGCGCAGCGCCCACCCCCTGTACAAGGAGCTCACGACGACCCCGGATGCCGAGGGCAAGACCGGTCGCATCTCGTGGAACTTCGAGAAGTTCGTCGTGGCCCCCGACGGCCGCGTGGCGCGCTTCAGCCCGCGCACCCAGCCCGACGACCCCGAGGTCATCGCCGCGATCGAGGGGGCGCTCCCGCGCTGACGCGCTGGCGCGCTGGCGCCGTGACGCGCTGGCGCCGTAACGGCTGGCGTCTTGACGCGCTGGCGCCCTCCCGGAGCCGTGACGCCGAGGGCGGCGTGCCTTGGCTGTCGAGTGTCCAGAACACGCCGTCTCCGCCCGGGGCGGTGCGGCGTGCCCTGGACACTCGACGGGGGAGCGGCAACGGGGCACGGGAACGCGGCGGGTCGATGTCGGAGGGCTGCCCTATCCTGACCGGGACCTGACCCGTGAAGGAGTCCCCATGGCCGATGCCGTCGTCCTCGTCTCCGGTGGTGCGGCCGTCTCGCCGTTCACCGACCCCGATCACGCCGCCGGCCGCGGCCTGGCCGCAGGAAACACGCTCACCGCGCTGCGCCGGCACCTTCTCGATCGTGGCCTGCGGGTGTTCACCGCACCCGCCCGCCTCGGTGTCGGCGAGGTGCGGGCCGATGCCGGGTGGCAGGGCTTCGACGACGTGCCCGTCGTGTTGCCCGCCGAGATGACGATCAACTCGGTCGGCACCATCGACGACGCCGGCGTCGCGCTCGCCGCGTTCTTGCGCCGGCTCGCCGCCGAGCACGCGGTGACGAGCGTCGACCTCGTGGGGCATTCGATGGGCGGGCTGTTCGCCCGCGCCGCGATCCGCGAGCTGGGCGACGAGGACCCGCGTGCCGAGCGGCTCATCACCCTCGGCACCCCGTGGGACGGCGCGGTGCTCGGTGATGCCGTCGCGGGCGAGATCACGGATGCCGATGCGCACGGCGACCCGTCGACGACGACGATCCTCTCCCAGGCGCGCGCGTACGCCGCGGCGAACTCCGAGGGTGCGGCCGAGCAGGTGTCCCATCGATACCTGCGCGAGTGGAATCGGGCGCAGACGGGAGTGCTCGACGGCATCCCGGTCACCGCGGTCGGCGCGGGGTACTTCGCCGCGGCGGTCGAGCCGGCGCGGCTCTGGCCGCACGACGGTCTCGTCTCGCTCCGCAGCGGACGCGCCGACGACATCCCCGCCGAGGTGCTTCCCGAGGCGAGGCGTCACGCGTTCCCCGACGACGTGCACAGCATCTTCTTCGCCGATGCGTTCGGGCTGCCGTGGGAGCGCGCGCTGACGTGGGACCCCGCGGTGTTCGCGGTCGTCGACGAGGCCCTGGGAATCTGACCGGAACGCTGGACGCCGTGGCATCCGGGTTATATGTTGTGAGAACCAACAAACCCGCCGTGCGTCACCGCGCACTCGTGCGTCTCCATGCGAAGGAGCAGGAATGCCCACCCCCACCCGCGATGACAAGTTCTCGTTCGGCCTCTGGACCGTCGGCTACAACGGCGCCGACCCGTTCGGCGGCCCGACCCGCCCGGCCCTCGACGTCGTGCACGCCGTCGAGAAGCTCGCCGAACTCGGCGCCTACGGCCTCACCTTCCACGACGACGACCTCTTCGCCTTCGGCTCCACCGACGCCGAGCGCCAGAAGCAGATCGACCGCCTGAAGGGCGCGATGCAGGACACCGGCATCATCACGCCGATGGTCACCACCAACCTGTTCTCGGCCCCCGTCTTCAAGGACGGCGGCTTCACCTCGAACGACCGCGAGGTGCGCCGCTTCGCCCTGCGCAAGGTTCTGCGCAACCTCGACCTCGCCGCCGAACTCGGCGCGAAGACCTTCGTCATGTGGGGTGGCCGCGAGGGCGCCGAATACGACTCGGCGAAAGACATCCGCCAGGCACTCGAGCGCTACCGCGAGGCCGTCAACCTGCTCGGCGACTACGTCACCGACAAGGGCTACGACATCCGCTTCGCGATCGAGCCGAAGCCCAACGAGCCCCGCGGCGACATCCTGCTGCCGACCCTCGGCCACGCGATCGCCTTCATCGACTCGCTCGAGCGTCCCGAGCTCGTGGGCGTCAACCCCGAGGTCGGTCACGAGCAGATGGCGGGCCTGAACTTCTCGGCCGGCATCGCCCAGGCGCTGTACCACGGCAAGCTCTTCCACATCGACCTCAACGGCCAGCGCGGGATCAAGTACGACCAGGACCTCGTCTTCGGCCACGGTGACCTGCACAACGCGTTCGCGCTCGTCGACCTGCTCGAAAACGGTGGCCCCGGCGGCGTTCCCGCCTACGACGGCCCTCGCCACTTCGACTACAAGCCCTCGCGCACCGAAGACGAAACGGGCGTCTGGGACTCGGTCTCGGCCAACATGAACACCTACCTGCTGCTGAAGGAGCGCGCCGCGGCCTTCCGCGCCGACCCCGAGGTGCAGGCGGCGCTCGAGGCATCGAAGGTCCCCGAGCTCGCTCAGCCGACGCTGAACGAGGGCGAGACCTACGACGACTTCCTCGCCGACCGTTCGGCCTACGAGGACTTCGACACCGACGCGTACCTCGGCGGCAAGGGCTTCGGCTTCGTCCGCCTGCAGCAGCTCGCCACCGAGCACTTGCTCGGCGCGCGCTGAACTGCACGGGCCCGGATGCCGGGGCATCCGGGCCCGACGCCCCGCCCCCGGTCAGGTCTCGGCGTCGCACCCCGTTGAGTGTCCAGAACACGCCGTTCCGGACCGAGCGGATGCGGCGTTTCCTGGACACTCGACGGGGGAGGCCGGGCCGCCCGGTCGTCCCGCCCAACCGCCGCGTCATCACCCCGTTGAGTGTCCAGGACACGCCGTTCCGGACCGAGCGGGTGCGGCGTTTCTTGGACACTCAGCCAGGGGAGGCCTGCCCGCCCGGCCGCCCCGCCCGGCGGCGGCGCCGCCCGTCCGACCCGCCCAACCGCCGTGTCATCACCCCGCTGAGTGTCCAGGACACGCCGTTCCGGACCGAGCGGATGCGGCGTTTCCTGGACACTCAGCTGCACCTCGCGGCATCCGCGTCGCGTTTCGAGGGACACCCGAACGTCTTCCGGGAACATCCGGGTGTCGTGGACACTCGACGAGAACACCACACGAACATCCCGCGCCGATGACGGCGCGGACGGCAGAGAGGGTGAGCATGGCGCTCGTCATGGGAGTCGATTCGTCGACGCAGTCGTGCAAGGTCGTCGTCGTCGACGCCGAGACCGGGCGCGTGGTGCGCGAGGGGCGCGCGTCGCATCCCTCCGGCACCGCGGTCGATCCCGAGGCGTGGTGGAGCGCGCTCCAGGATGCCGTCGCCCAGGCCGGCGGTCTCGACGACGTCGCCGCGGTCTCGATCGCCGGGCAGCAGCACGGAATGGTCGCCCTCGATGCCGAGGGTCGCGTCGTGCGCGACGCCCTGCTGTGGAACGACACCCGCTCGGCCCAGGCGGCACGCGACCTCATCGACGAGGTCGGCGCCGACGCGTACGCCGAGCGCACGGGCGTGGTGCCGGTCGCCTCGTTCACCGGGACGAAACTGCGATGGCTGCGGGATGCCGAGCCCGACAACGCCGCCCGCGTCGCCGCCGTGGCGCTGCCGCACGACTGGCTCACCTGGCGTCTGCGGGGCTTCGGTCCCGGCAACGCCGTGCTCGACGAGCTCGTCACCGACCGCTCCGACGCCTCGGGCACCGCGTACTGGGGCGCCGACGGTTATGACCTCGAGCTGTTCCGCCGCGCCCTGGGGCACGACGCCGTGCTGCCGCGCGTGCTCGGCCCGTGGGAGAGCGCCGGAACCCTCTCGGGCGGCGCCCTCGTCGGGCCCGGCGCGGGCGACAACGCCGGCGCAGCGCTGGGCCTGGGCGCGGGGGTCGGCGACGTCGTCGTCTCGCTCGGCACCTCGGGCACCGTCTTCGCCGTCGCCGACACACCCACGCGCGACACCACGGGCACCGTCGCCGGATTCGCGGACGCCACCGGCAAGTTCCTGCCCCTGGTGGCGACGCTGAATGCTGCCCGCGTGCTCGACGCGTTCGCCGGGCTCCTGGGCGTGACGCACGACGAGTTGGGCTCGCTCGCTCTGGAAGCCGAGCCGGGGGCCGAGGGGCTGGTGCTCGTGCCGTGGTTCGAGGGCGAGCGCACACCGAACCTGCCGCACGCCCAGGCGTCGCTGACGGGCATGACCCTGGCATCCGCGACCCGTGGGAACGTCGCCCGGGCGGCGATCGAGGGAATGCTCAGCGGCCTCGCCGTGGGGCTCGAGGCGATCCAGTCGCAGGGCGTCGAGGTGCGTCGCATCCTGCTCATCGGGGGTGCGGCCGCCAACGAGGGTGTCGCGCGCATCGCCGCGCAGGTGTTCGATGCCGAGATCGTCGTGCCGGCGGCGGGGGAGTACGTCGCGCTCGGTGCCGCGCGGCAGGCCGCGGGCGTGCTCGCAGGCGGTCCGGTCGAGTGGGCGATCGCGACGACTCGTGCCGTCGGATCCGATCACCGGGCGGCGATACGCGGGCGATACGACGTCGTCGCGGCACTGCGCGCGGCGGAGTAGCGCGGGGGATCGTCGGTGTCTCCCGAGGGGATGCCGATGCGCCACCCGGTCAGGGTCACTCCGGCGTCGCCGTGCGTCGCGGGGCGCTCGCGTCGATCCGGTGCGTGTCCCGTCCGGCGATGACGGTCGCGTTCGGGTGAGGTCGACGCCCCCGTGTTCCCCCCGATGACGCCGCGACCCGTCGCGTCACGTCGACGTCGGCGCCTGCGGGGCCGGCAGGCGTACCGACGCGTCGTCCGGCTGCACCCGGACGTAGGACGGCTGCCGCACGGCGCGCACCCAGGCGTAGGCTCGCGCGCCCGGAATCGGGCGCCGGACCGCGTCGAAGCGGAGCCCCCGGTCGTCCTGGTCCGGGTCGAGGCGCAGTTCGAGGAGGGCGAACGGATGCCAGGGACCGAGCGCCGACGCGTGCCCGAGCGTGAGCACCCACGGGGTCTCGTCGACGGCCGGGAGTTCGCCGGGGTCGGTCGCCGCCGGCGCCCCCGACCGCGTCCGGGCGACGAGCAGTACGGCGCCCCACCGGCCGCGGTACGGCAGCAGGGTACCGAGGCGCGCGCGTTCCGCCTTCCGCCGTGCGAGCAGCACGAAACGCGCGGGCACGCTCCAGCCGGTCGAGGCGAACTCGAGGTCGGCGGGGGCCGGCTTCGTACCCCCGTCGGGCCCGTTCCAGCCCGCCGCGTCGAATCGCACGGCCAGCCCGAGCACGTCGGGCAACGGTGCGGGCAGGCCGAGCGACCGCGACACGCGCGCCACGACCGGTACGGGCTCGGCGGGTGCGGCGTCGACGAAGGAGATGCCGGCGGGTGCGGCATCCGGGATCCACTGCATCCGACCGCTCAGCACCACTCCCCGGCTGTGGATCGGACGGGGATGGCGAAGCCGTCGCGCCGCCGCGAACCCATGACCGAGCAGTTCGCCGATCGCACGGGCGAGGGGCGAGCGGTCCGGGGGAGGGATGTCGACGGCGGAGGTCATGCGCACATCGCAGCGTGTGTTCGCGCGAGGTCCGAGGGGGTTGCGCGACGCTACTGTGAGGGACCATGAGCGGCGAGGTCGGGAGCAAGCGCATCGGTGTGCGCGAGGTCGCCGTTGCCGCGGGCGTGTCGACGCAGACCGTGTCGCGCGTGCTCAACGGCTACCCGGGAATCCGCGACGCCACTCGCGAGCGCGTGCTCGACGCGGTCGCAGCCCTCGACTACCGGGTGAACAACGCCGCCCGGGCGCTGGGCACGAGCCTCACCCGCACGGTGGGGGTCGTGGCATCCGATGCCGTTCTGCACGGTCCTTCGGCGGGGATCGCCGCGCTCGAACGAGCGGCGCGGGCGCGCGGGCGGTGGATCTCGACCGCTTACACGGACTCCGACGATCCCGCCGACATCGACGCCGCCGTGCGCCACCTGCTGGCGCAGGGGGTCGATGGGATCGTTCTGGTCGCTGCGCACGGGGCTACTCCTCTCGAGGGGTACGACGTGCCGATCGTGCCGCTGTACGGCGAGTCCGGTATTCGTCAGCGCGATGCGGCCGCCCTCGTCGTGGATCATCTCGCCGACCTCGGACATCGCCGTATCGTCGAGCTCGCCGGCCCGTCGGACTGGCGCGAGGCGCTCGCTCGTACCGCGGGCGTGGCCGACGCCGCCGCCCGCCGGGGGCTCGAGATCGTCGACCGGGTCGAGGGGGATTGGAGCGCCGCCTCCGGATCCGCCGTGGCCGACGCCGTCGCCGCGCGGGTCGCCGAGGGGGCCACCGCCGTGGCCGCCGCGAACGATCAGATGGCGTTGGGGCTCGTCGCCGGTCTCGCCGCGCGGGGCACGCGTGTTCCCGCCGACGTCTCGGTGACCGGATTCGACGACAACCCGGATGCCGCCTTCTACACGCCCGCGCTCACCACGGTGCGCCTCGACGTCGAGGGTGAGGCCGAGTACGCGGTCGCCGCCGTCCTCGGCGACGCGGCCCCGGCGCCCGCGGCCCCCGTGCTCGTGGCGCGGGATTCGGTGGCGGCTCCGCGCTGACGGTGCGGCTCAGTGCGGCGCAGGTCCGGCCCCGAGACCACACGGTTCGCACAAGATCACAGGGCGGAGCGGGTGATGTCGGCAGGAACACGTGATCTAGGCGCAGTCCCGCGGGGCCGGCGGCCGGGGAGCGGCCCCGGGGACTCAGCGCGACACGTCGGACAACGGGCCGGTCAACCACCGCTCCACGTCGCTTACGCGGCGCAACCGCACGACGGGCAGGTCTGCGCGCAGAGAGGGGATCCGCTCGCGGTAGTTGTTGCGGGTCGAGATCGACCAGCGCACGATGTGCTCACGATCGGTGAAGAACGTGAGCAGCGACGGCTCGACGTTGCCGTTCCACAGGCGCTCGCGGCGGAGGCGACGGCGCAGCGTCCGACCGATCACCCGGGGGAGGGTCACGGTCGCGAAGGGAAGGTCGAGCCACACGAGCAGGTCGGCGCGTGCGGTCAGCAACGGACGCGCTTCGGTGTACTGCCATTCCGTGACCCACGCGGTCTGGGCTGTCAGCGCTCGGACGTCGTCGAGGAAATCGAGACGCGGGGTCCATTCCGGACCGTGGAACAGCGCGTCGATCTCGGTGTGAGGGACGCCGAGAACGCGGGCGATCCGTCGCGCCAGCGTGGTCTTGCCGACGCCGGAGACCCCCGCCACGACGACGCGTCGAGGTCGCGCGGGGAGCGGGTCGGTGGCGCACAGCATCCGCCCACCGTACGACGCTGCATGTCTCTCACGCTCGCCCTTCCCGCTGTGCCCGGGTTGCCTTCCATAGCTCCCCGCCGCGCCCGCACGCCGAATTACCTCTCGCGCCGCCGCAATGTTACCGGTAACATTGCGACCGAAGCCCCACCCGAACGAGTCGAAGGAGACCCCGCGTGACCGATGCCGCCCCGTTCGCGCCCGAGGTGCAGCAGGCGATCGACGCCGTGCGCGCCGACGTCGCGAAGCTGCACGCCGAACTCGTGCGCTACAACCTCATCGTCTGGACAGGCGGCAACGTCTCGGGCCGCGTCCCCGGTGCCGATTTGTTCGTGATCAAGCCCTCCGGCGTTTCGTACGACGACCTGGCCCCCGAGAACATGATCCTGTGCGACCTCGACGGAAACGCCATCCCCGGTACTCCCGGCAGTGAGCGCAGTCCCTCCAGCGACACCGCGGCCCACGCCTACGTCTACCGGAACATGCCCGAGGTCGGCGGCGT